>NZ_JACHJB010000004.1:0-316433 GCF_014207745.1 Nonomuraea muscovyensis | reverse complement strand
GGGCGACATCCTCGGCAGGAACGTGCGCCTCCCCGAGCTGCGGCCGGGCGACGTGGTCACCATCCCGAACGCCGGCGCCTATGGCATGACCGCCAGCCTCGTCATGTTCCTCGGCCGGCCCGCCCCCACCGAGATCGTCCTGGCCGGCGACGCGATCGTGTCGGTCTCCCGCGTCGAATTCAACCGCAAGTACGAGTGACGGAGTACGAATTGAGCGAGCAGCGGAGCTTCCTGGTCAAGCTGGTGCGGGACGTCACTGCCGAGATCTTGCGGGCCATGCTGCCGGACCCGCCCGACACGGTCGAGGCCGGCCGTGGATTCCGTGAGCTGGGCCTGGACTCGCTGGGCGCGGTGGAGCTGCACGACCGGCTGGCCGAGGCCGTCGGCGCCGAGCTGCCCATGACGCTGGCCTTCGACCACCCCACTCCGGAGGCCGTGGCCGACTACCTCTACGCCCGCGTCTTCGGTCATGCCGCCGAGGAGGACCACGGCGTCAAGGCCGTCGTGGGGTCGGACGAGCCGATCGCCATCGTCGGCATCGGCTGCCGCTACCCCGGCGGCGTGACCACGCCCGACGAGCTGTGGCGGCTCGTCGCCGAGGGCCGCGAGACGCTCACCGGCTTCCCCGCCGACCGCGGGTGGGACCTGGACCGGCTGTTCGACGACGACCCGGAGACCCCCAACACCACGTACGCCAGGTCGGCGCACTTCCTGCACGACGCCGCCGACTTCGACCCCGACTTCTTCGGCGTCAACCCGCGCGAGGCGCAGGCCATGGACCCGCAGCAGCGCCTGGTGCTGGAGACGGCGTGGGAGGCGCTCGAACACGCCGGCATCGACCCCACGACGTTGCGCGGCAGCCAGACGGGCGTGTTCGTCGGCGCCGAGCCGCAGGACTACGGCCCGCGCCTGGACAAGGCGCCGGCGGGCGTGGAGGGGTATCTCGTCACGGGCCAGGCCCCCAGCGTGGTGTCCGGCCGGGTCGCCTACACCTTCGGCCTGGAGGGGCCCACGTTCACCGTGGACACCGCGTGCTCGGCCTCCCTGGTCGCCCTGCACCTGGCCTGCCAGTCGCTGCGCACGGGCGAGACCGACCTGGCGCTGGCCGGCGGCGTCACCGTCATGTCGTCGCCCGGCACGTTCACCGCGTTCAGCCAGCAGCGGGTGATGTCGCGCGACGGCCGCTGCAAGGCGTTCGCCGCGTCGGCCGACGGCGCCGCCTTCGCCGAGGGCGTCGGCATCCTGGCCGTCGAGCGGCTCTCCGACGCCCGCCGCCGCGGCCACCCCGTGCTCGCCGTGATCAGGGGCTCGGCCATCAACCAGGACGGCGCCAGCAGCGGGCTCACCGCCCCCAACGGCCCCTCCCAGGAACGGGTGATCCGTCAGGCGCTGGCCAACGCCGGTCTCGCGCCCGACGAGGTGGACGTGGTCGAGGCGCACGGCACCGGCACCAAGCTGGGCGACCCCATCGAGGCGCACGCGCTGCTCGCCACCTACGGCCGCGACCGCAACGGGCGCGGCCCGCTCCGGCTGGGCTCGATCAAGTCGAACATCGGCCACACCCAGGCGGCGGCGGGCGCCGCAGGGGTGATCAAGATGGTGATGGCGATGCGGCACGAGACGCTGCCGCGCACCCTGCACGTGGACGAGCCCTCGCCGTACGTCGACTGGTCGTCGGGGGGCGTCGAGCTGCTCACGGAGAACACGCCGTGGCCGTCGGACGGCACGCCCCGCCGCGCCGGTGTCTCGTCGTTCGGGGTGAGCGGCACCAACGCGCACGTCGTCCTGGAGGAGCCCGACCCCGCCGACACCGGCTCCGGCGAGCGGCCGCCGACGGAGGAGCCGACCCCGCCCGCGTTCGAGGCCGCCGTGCTGCCGTTCGCCGTCTCCGGACGGAGCCGGGCGGCGCTGCGGGCGCAGGCGGCCCGGCTGGAGGCCCACCTCGCCGAGCGTCCCGGCCTGCGGCTCGCCGACGTCGCGCACTCCCTGCTCACCACCCGCACCGCCTGGGAACACCGAGCCGTCGTCGTCGCGGACGACGCGGCGGAACTGCGCGCGGCGCTCGCGTCCCTCGCGGCCGACGAGCCCGCCGCGACCGTCGTCCACGGCACCGCCGACGCGCGCCGTGAGGCGGTCTTCGTCTTCCCCGGCCAGGGCTCCCAGTGGCCCGGCATGGCCACGGAGCTCCTCGACTCGTCCCCCGTCTTCGCCGCGCGGATGGCCGAGTGCGCCGCGGAGATCGAGTCGTACGTCGACTGGCGCGTGCTCGACGCGCTGCGCGACCCCGAGGCGCTGGAGCGGCTGGAGGTGGTCCAGCCCGTGCTGTTCGCGGTCATGGTGTCGCTGGCCGCCCTGTGGGAGTCCGTGGGCGTGCGACCGGCCGCCGTCGTCGGGCACTCCCAGGGCGAGGTGGCCGCCGCGTACGTGGCGGGCGCGCTCTCGCTGGAGGACGCCGTCCGCGTGATCGTGCTGCGCAGCCGCCTGTTCGCCGAGACACTCGTCGGCAAGGGCGCGATCGCCGCGATCGCGCTGCCCGCCGCGGAGCTGGAGCGCAGGCTCGCCTCCTGGGACGGCCGGCTGTCGGTCGGCGCCAAGAACGGCCCGTCGCACTCCACAGTCGTGGGCGACGAGGCGGCCCTGGCCGAGCTGGTCGCCGCGTGCGAGGCCGAGGGGGTGCGGGCGCGCATGCTCGCCAGCACCGTCGCCTCCCACAGCGACCAGGTCGATCCGCTGCGCGACCGCCTCCTGGAGCTGCTGGCGCCCATCAGCCCCCGCTCCGGCCGGGTGCCCTTCTACTCGACGGTCACCGGCGGTGCCATGGACGGCGCGGCGCTGACCCCCGACTACTGGTTCAGCAACGCGCGCCGGCCCGTGGAGTTCCACCAGGTGGTCACCACCCTCCTCGCGGAGGAGCACGGCGCGTTCGTCGAGTGCAGCGCGCACCCGGTGCTGGTGATGAGCGTGCGGGACGCGATCGAGGCCGCCGAGGCCGACGCGTACGCCACCGGCACGCTGCGCCGGGAGGAAGGCGGCCCCCGGCGTTTCCTCGCCTCCGCGGCCGAGGCGTACGCCAACGGCGTGCCCGCCGACCTGACCGCCGTGGTCACCGGCACCTCGCCGTACCGGGTGGAGCTGCCCACCTACCCCTTCCAGCGGCGCAGGTTCTGGCTGGACGCCGCCACCGGCGGCGGCGACGTGGCCGCGGCGGGGCTGGCCGCGGCCGACCATCCGCTGCTGGGCGCGGCGGTGCTGCTCGCCGAGTCGGGCGGGATCGTGCTGACCGGCAGGCTCTCCCTGCAGACGCACCCGTGGCTGGCCGACCACGCCGCCTCCGGGACGGTGCTGCTCCCGGGCACCGCGTTCGTCGAGCTGGCGATCACGGCGGGCGACCAGGCCGGCTGCGGTCACCTGGCCGAGCTGACGCTGGAGTCGCCGCTGGCGCTGCCCGAGCGCGGCGGCGTCGAGGTGCAGATCGCCGTCGGCCCGGACCAGGACGGCACCCGCACGGTCAGCGTGCACTCCCGCGTCGGGGAGGGATCGTGGACCCGGCACGCCGCCGGGCTGCTCACGCCGCACGCGGAGCCCGCCGACGGGCCCATCGACGGGCACACCGGCGGGCACACCGGCGGGGACCTGACCGTGTGGCCGCCCGAGGGCGCCGCCCCCGTCTCCCTCGACGGCTTCTACGAGCGGCTCGCCGGGCTCGGCTACGGCTACGGCCCGATGTTCCGCGGGCTGCAGGCGGCCTGGCTGCGCGGCGACGAGGTGTTCGCCGAGGTCGGCCTGCCGGAGGGCGCCGGCGCCGACCGGTACGGGCTGCACCCCGCGCTGCTCGACGCCGGCCTGCACGCCGAGGCGCTGCTCGGCGGCGACGAGCAGGGCGTCAGCCTGCCGTTCGCGTGGACGGGCGTGACCCTGCACGCGTCGGGCGCGTCCACCGCCAGGGTCCACCTGTGGCGCTCGGGCCGTGACGCCGTGTCGCTGTCGCTGGCCGACGCCGGAGGGGCCCCGCTGGCCACGGTGCGTTCGCTGGTGTCCCGCCCGGTCTCGGCGGGGCAGCTCGCCCCGGCCCGGCACGACTCCCTCTTCCGCGTCGAGTGGACCCCGCTGCCGGAACTGTCCGCCCCGGCGGGCGGCTCGGCCGCGGTGCTGGGCGACGACGTCCACGAGCTGGTACGGCACGGCCTGGCCGGCGCCGTCCACCGAGACCTGGAGGACGTCGCGGCGGCGGAGCCGCGGCCCGGCACGGTGTTCGCCGCCTGCCCCGCGCGCCCGTCCACCACCGACGTGGCCACCGGGCTCGGCGAGGTCTCGGCGCAGGCGCTGGCGCTGCTGCAGGCATGGCTGGCCGACGAGCGGCTCGCCGACACCCGGCTCGTCCTGGTGACCGGCGGGGCGGTGTCCGCGGGAGCCGACGGCGACGTGCGCGACCTGGCAGCCGCGCCGGTGTGGGGCCTGGTCAGGTCGGCGCAGTCGGAGCATCCCGGCCGGTTCGCCCTGCTCGACCTGGACCCGGCCGCCGGCGATGTGCCCGCCGGCGCGGTGCTGGGGGCGCTGGCCGCCGGAGAGCCGCAACTGGCGGTGCGCCCCTCCGCCGACCCGGCCGCGCGGACCGGGACGTTGCTGGCGGCGCGGCTGGCGCGGGCGACGAGCACGCCCACCCTCGTCCCGCCCGCCGGGGTCGCCGAATGGCGGCTGGACGCGCCGGTCAAGGGCAGCCTGTCCGCCCTCACCCTGGTGCCGGACCCCGCCGCCGGTCGGGTGCTGGAGGCGGGGGAGGTGCGGGTCGAGATCCGCGCGGCGGGGCTGAACTTCCGCGACCTCGTCGTCACCCTCGGCATGGTGCCGGAGAACGACGAGCCCATCGGCGGTGAGATCGCGGGCGTGGTGACCGAGGTCGGCCCGGGCGTGACCCGCTTCGCGCCGGGTGATCGGGTCATGGGCCTGATGGACGGCGCCTTCGGGCCCGCCGGCGTCGCGGACCAGCGGCTGCTGGCCCCGCTGCCCGAAGGCTGGACGTTCGCGGAGGGCGCGGCCGTCCCGGTGGCGTTCCTGACCGCGTACTACGGCCTGGTGGACCTGGCCGGGCTGCGTCCCGGTGAGAGGGTGCTGATCCACGCGGCCGCGGGTGGGGTGGGGATGGCGGCGGTGCAGATCGCGCGTCATCTGGGCGCGGAGGTGTTCGGGACGGCGAGCCCCGGCAAGTGGGAGGCGACGGGTCTGGACGAGGAGCACCTGGCCTCCTCCCGCACGCTGGACTTCGAGGAGAAGTTCCCGCCCGTGGACGTGGTGCTCAACTCGCTGGCCGGCGAGTACACCGACGCCTCGCTGCGGCTGCTGAAGCCCGGCGGCCGGTTCCTGGAGCTCGGCAAGACCGACGTCCGGACCGACAGCGGCGTGCGCTACCTGCTCTACTCGCTCATGGAGGCGGGACCCGACCGGCTCGGCACGATGCTGGCCGAGGTGCTGGAGCTGTTCGCGGGTGGCGCGTTGCGGCGGTTGCCGGTGCGGGCGTGGGATGTGCGGCGGGCGCCGGAGGCGTTCCGGGTGATGCAGCGGGCCGGGCATGTGGGCAAGCTCGTGTTGACGATGCCGCCGCGGCTGGGTCCTGGGGGGACGGTTCTGGTCACGGGTGGGACGGGCACGCTGGGTGGGTTGGTGGCTCGTCATCTGGTGGTGGCGTACGGGGTGCGGCGGTTGCTGCTGGTGAGCCGTGGTGGTGCGGCGGGTGCCGGGGTGGCGGAGCTGCGTGCGGAGTTGGCGGGGTTGGGCGCGGTGGTGGAGGTCGCGGCGTGTGACGTGGCTGATCGGGAGGCGCTGGCGGGTGTGCTGGCGGGTCGTTCGGTGAGTGCGGTGGTGCACTGTGCGGGGTTGCTGGACGACGGTGTGGTGGAGGGGTTGACGCCGGAGCGGTTGGGGGCGGTGCTGCGGGCCAAGGCCGTGGCGGCGTGGAACCTGCACGAGCTGGTGGGTGATGTGGACGCCTTCGTCCTCTACTCCTCCGCAGCGGGCGTCCTGGGCGACGCCGGGCAGGCCAACTACGCCGCCGCGAACGTCTTCCTCGACGCCCTCGCCGCCCACCGCAAGGCGCGTGACCTGCCCGCCCAGTCGCTCGCCTGGGGCTTCTGGGAGCAGCGCAGCGCCATGAGCGCCCACCTCGGCGAGGCCGACGTGGCCCGCATGGAGCGCGCCGGCGCCCGCGGCCTGTCCTCCGAGGAGGGGCTCGCCCTGTTCGACGCCGCGCTGAGCATCGACGAGGCGCTGCTCGTACCGATCCACCTCGACCTCCCCCGCGCCGACGCCGCCCCGCCGCTGCTCCACGGGCTGGTGCGCAGGCCGGCCCGCCGGGGTGCGGCGGCGGGCCCCGCGCCGGCCGGCGCCGCCGCCGCGCTGGAGCGCCGGCTCGCCGCGCTGCCGTACGGCGAACGCGACGAGCTGCTGCTCCAGCTGGTCAAGACCCAGGTGGCCACCGTGCTCGGCCACTCGGGAACGGACGCCATCTCCACCCAGCGCGCGTTCACGGACCTGGGCTTCGACTCGCTGACCGCCATCGAACTGCGCAACCGGCTCAACGCCGCGACCGGGCTGCGGCTGCCGTCCACCCTCGTCTTCGACTACCCGACCCCCGCCGCGCTCGCCGGATACGTCAAGGAACGGCTCCTCGGCGAGGCCACGGCGCCCGCCGCGCCGGTCACCCACACCGCGGAGGCCGACGAGCCGATCGCGATCGTCGGCATGGCGTGCCGGCTGCCCGGCGGCGTCGACTCGCCCGAGGCCCTGTGGCGCCTGCTGACGGAGGAGGGCGAAGGCCGGTCGGCGTTCCCCACGGACCGCGGCTGGGACCTGGAGCGGCTGTTCGACCCCGATCCGGCCAAGCACGGCACCAGCTACGTCCGGGAGGCCGGGTTCCTGGAGGACGCCGGCGAGTTCGACGCCGAGTTCTTCGGGATGAGCCCGCGCGAGGCGCTGGCCACCGACCCGCAGCAGCGGACGGTCCTGGAGGTCGCCTGGGAGGCACTGGAGCGGGCGGGCATCGACCCCGCCACCCTCAAGGGCACCGACACCGGGGTCTTCGTCGGCGCCACCGCGACCGGCTACGCCACCGGTCCCGGCCCGCTGCCCGAGGACGTGGAGGGCTACCTGATCACGGGCAACTCCATCTCGGTGATGTCCGGCCGGATCTCGTACGTGCTGGGCCTGGAAGGGCCCGCCATCACCGTGGACACGGCCTGCTCCTCGTCGCTGGTGGCGCTGCACCTGGCCTGCGAGTCGCTGCGCAAGGGCGAGAGCAGCCTCGCCCTGGCCGGAGGCGTGACCATCCTGTCCACCCCCGAGGTCTTCGTCGAGTTCAGCAGGCAGCGCGGGCTCGCCCGCGACGCCCGGTGCAAGTCCTTCGCCGAGGCGGCGGACGGCACGGTGTTCTCCGAGGGCGCCGGGGTGGTGCTGCTGGAGCGGCTGTCTGAGGCACGGCGGCGTGGCCATCGGGTGCTGGCCGTGGTGCGCGGTTCGGCGGTCAACCAGGACGGGGCGAGCAACGGGCTGACGGCGCCGAGCGGCCCGTCGCAGCAGCGGGTGATCCGGGCGGCGCTGGCCGCGGCCCGGCTGACCCCCGGTGACGTCGACGCCGTCGAGGGCCACGGCACCGGGACGATGCTGGGGGACCCGATCGAGGCGCAGGCGTTGCTGGCCACCTATGGCCAGGACCGTGAGGCGCCGCTGTGGCTGGGGTCGGTCAAGTCCAACATCGGTCACACGCAGGCGGCCGCCGGGGTGGCGGGCGTGATCAAGATGGTGCTGGCGCTGCGCAACGGTGTGCTGCCCGCCTCCCTGCACGTGGACGCGCCGACGTCGCACGCGGACTGGTCCGCTGGTCAGGTCAGCCTGCTGACGCGGGCGGTGGACTGGCCGGAGGCGGGTCGTCCGCGCCGCGCCGGGGTGTCGTCGTTCGGCATCAGCGGGACGAACGCGCACGTGATCCTGGAGCAGGCGCCCGAAATCCCCGGACAGGCACCCGGCGACCGGCCCGAGACGGCCGAGCCGTCCCCCGAGAGCCCCCGCCTGCCCGTCCCGGTCGTGGTGTCGGGGCGTGGTGAGGGTGGGGTGTCGGCGTGGGCCGCGCGGTTGGGTGCGGATCTGGCGGGGCGGTCGGGTGTGTCGGTGGCGGATGTGGGTCATTCGCTGGTGGTGTCGCGGGCGGGTTTGGAGCGGCGTGCGGTGGTGGTGGCCGCTGATCGGCAGGAGTTGGTGGCGGGTCTGTCGGGTCCGTTGTCGGCTGGGTTGGTGGTGGAGGGGAAGACGGCGTGGTTGTTTCCGGGTCAGGGCAGTCAGCGGTTGGGGATGGGGCGGGAGTTGGCGGGGGCGTTTCCGGTGTTCGCGGGGGCGTTGGAGGAGGTGCTGGGCGGGTTCGGTGAGTTGGGTGAGCGGGTGCGGGGGGTGATGTGGTCGGAGCCGGAGCGGGTGGATCAGACGTTGTTCGCGCAGTGTGGTCTGTTCGCGGTGGAGGTGGCGATGGCTCGGTTGTTGGAGTCGTGGGGGTTGCGGCCGGATGTGGTGGCGGGGCATTCGATTGGTGAGTTGGCTGCGGCGTTCGTGGCGGGGGTGTGGTCGTTGTCGGATGCGTGTGCGTTGGTGGCGGCTCGTGGCCGGTTGATGCAGGGGTTGCCGTCGGGTGGGGCGATGGTGGCGGTGGCGGCTGGGTTGGAGCAGGTGGGTGATGTGTTGGGGGATGGGGTGGAGGTGGCTGCGGTGAATGGGCCGACTTCGGTGGTGTTGTCGGGTGTGGAGTCGGGGGTGGTGGCGGCGGTTGAGCGGTTGGTGGGGCGTGGGGTGCGGTGTCGGCGGTTGCCGGTGAGTCATGGGTTTCATTCGGTGTTGATGGAGCCGATGTTGGGGGAGTTTCGGGTGGTGGCGGAGGGGTTGTCGTATCGGCGGGCGCGGGTGGCGGTGGTGTCGAATCTGACGGGTGGGCCGGCGGGTGATCGGTTGTTGGATCCGGAGTATTGGGTGGCGCATGTGCGGGGGACGGTGCGTTTCGCGGATGGGGTGGGGTTTTTGGCGGAGTCGGGTGTGGTGACGTGTTTGGAGGTGGGTCCGGGGCGGGTGTTGTCTGGTTTGGGTTCGCAGGTTGTTGGGGATCGGGTGGGGTTTGTTGCGTTGTCGGGTGGGGGGGAGTCTCAGGTTCGGGCGTTGGTGTCGGGGGTGGGTCGTGCGTATGCGCGTGGGGTGGGGGTGGATTGGGGGGCGTTTTATGGGCCGTTGCGGCCGCGTAGGGTTGATCTGCCGACCTACCCGTTCCAGCGGCGACACTACTGGCTCACCCTCACCTCCGCCCCCGGCGGCGACGTGGCCGGGCTGGGACAGATCCCGGCCGGGCATCCGCTGGCCGGGGCGATCGTGCCGCTGGCCGAGCGTGACGAGCTGGTGATGACGGGGCAGGTGTCGCTGGCCGCGCAGCCGTGGCTGGCCGACCACACCATCATGGACACGCCGCTGTTGCCGGGCACCGCTCTGGTCGAGCTGGCGTTGCACGCCGGCGCGCACGTCGGTTGTCCGGTGGTGGAGGAGCTGACCCTGCACGCGCCGCTGGTGCTCACTCGTGAGGGTGCCGCGTTGCACGTGACGGTCGCCGCCCCCGGCGACGACGGCACCCGCCCCGTGACCTTCCACTCGCACACCCCGGACGGCGCCTGGACCAGACACGCCAGCGGCGTCCTCGCCCCCTCCCGGCAGGAGCCGGCCCGGGAGAAGGTGTTCGCGTCGTGGCCACCGCCCGGGGCGACGCCGCTGGACGTCACCGGCTTCTACGAACGGCTCGCCGAGCAGGGCGTCTCCTACGGGCCCGTCTTCCGCGGCCTGACCGCCGCCTGGGCCGACGACCAGCACGTCTACGCCGAGGTCACCCTGCCCGACACCGTCCGGGACGGACCCGGCTACGGCCTGCACCCCGCGCTCTTCGACGCCGCCCTGCACGGCATCGACCTGGCCCATCCAGCAGGCGACACCGTCGACCTGCCGTTCACCTGGACCGGCGTCACCCTGCACGCCACGGGCGCCACCCGGGCCAGGGCGCGGATCACCACGACGGACGGCGTCACCAGCGTCGTGCTCGCCGACGGCGCCGGCGCCCCGCTCGCCGAGGTGAACGGGCTCACCATGCGGCCTGTCGCCGACGCCCCGGCCGCCGCGCCCGCCGCCGCACCCCGGGACGGCCTGTACCAGGTCGCCTGGACCGCGGGCCCGCAACCCGCGCAGGTCGCCGGCCAGGTCGCCATGATCGGCAACGGCGACGACGACGCCTGGCTGCGCCGGGCGCTCGCCACGGCCGGGGTCGCCGTCGCGGACGACGTCGGCGGCCGGGGCGCCGTCCTGGTCGCCGCGCCTGCGACGCCGTCCCGGGCGCGGTCCGGCGACGACGCGGACACCGGTGCGCCCTCCTCCGTCCACGCGGTGCTCGCCATGCTCCAGGCCTGGCTCGCCGACGAGCGGTCCGCGACGACGCGCCTGGCCGTGGTGACCCGGGGCGCCGTGTCCGCAGGGGCCGACGACGCGGCCCCCGAGCCGGAGCAGGCGGCGGTCGCCGGCCTGCTCCGGGCCGCCCAGGCGGAGAACCCGGGCAGGCTGCTGCTGATCGACGTGGACGGGGCCGACGCCTCCTACCGGGCGCTGCCCGCCGTCCTCGAAGCGGACGAGCCCGAGGTGGCGCTGCGCGCGGGCGCGGCCCTGACGCCCAGGCTGGCACGGGCCGAACCGGCCCCGCTGCGGGCGCCCGGCGGCGCGTGGCGGGTGGACGTCACCGAGAAGGGCACGATCGACAACCTGACGACCGTCCCCCTCCCCGACCGACCGCCGGCCCCCGGCGAGGTGCGGGTCGCGATGCGCGCCTGCGGCCTCAACTTCCGCGACGTGCTGATCGCGCTGGGCATGTACCCGGGCGCGGCCGAACTCGGCAGCGAGGGCGCGGGAGTCGTGGTCGAGGTCGGCGACGAGGTGACCGACCTGGCACCCGGCGACCGCGTGATGGGCCTGTTCGACGCCGCCCTCGCCACGCACGCCGTCGCCGACCGCCGGCACCTCGTCCCGATCCCCGACGGCTGGGACTTCGCCACGGCGGCCGCCGTCCCCGCCGTCTTCGCCACGGCCTACTACGGCCTGGTGGACCTGGCCGGGCTGCGTCCCGGTGAGAGGGTGCTGATCCACGCGGCCGCGGGTGGGGTGGGGATGGCGGCGGTGCAGATCGCGCGTCATCTGGGCGCGGAGGTGTTCGGGACGGCGAGTCCCGGCAAGTGGGAGGCGACGGATCTGGACGAGGAGCATCTGGCCTCCTCCCGCACGCTGGACTTTGCGGAGAAGTTCCCGCCCGTGGACGTGGTGCTCAACTCGCTGGCGGGCGAGTTCACCGACGCCTCGCTGCGGCTGCTGAAGCCCGGCGGCCGGTTCATCGAGATGGGCAAGACCGACATCCGCACCGGACCCGGCTACACCGCCTTCGATCTCGGAGACGCCGGACCCGACCGGACCGCCGAGATGCTCGCCCACCTCGCCGCCCTCCTCGCCGACGGCACGTTCGACCCCCTGCCCGTCCGCGCCTGGGACCTGCGTAGGGCCCCCGAGGCGTTCCGGCACATGCAGCAGGCCCGGCACATCGGTAAGGTCGTCCTCACCGTCCCCGCCCCGCTCGACCCCGACGGCACCGTGCTCGTCACCGGCGGCACCGGCGGGCTCGGCGCGCTGGCCGCCAGGCACCTGGTGACCGCGCACGGCGCCCGGCGCCTCCTGCTGGCCAGCCGCTCCGGACCGGATGCGCCCGGCGCCGCCGCCCTGCGCGACGAGCTCACCGGCCTGGGCGCCGCCGTCGAGGTCGTCGCCTGCGACGTCGCCGATCGGAAGGCGCTGGCCGACCTCGTCGCCGACCGCCCGCTCACCGCCGTCGTGCACACCGCCGGCCTCGTGGCCGACGGCGTGGTGCCCGCCCTCACCCCCGGGCGACTGGACAAGGTCTGGCGGCCCAAGGCGGAGGCGGCCCGGCACCTGCACGACCTCACCCGCACCCACGACCTGGCGGCATTCGTGCTCTTCTCCTCCTGCGCCGGGACCTTCGACGGGGCCGGGCAGGCCAACTACGCCGCCGCCAACGCCTACCTGGACGCCCTCGCCGAGGCCCGGTCGGCCGCCGGATCGCCCGGACTCTCCATCGCCTGGGGCATGTGGGCGCCGGAGAGCGGCGGCATGACGGCCCGGCTCGGCGAGTCCGACCTGCGGCGCGTGCGCCGCGACGGCCTGCGCCCGATGCCGCCCGAGCAGGGCCTGGCCTTGCTGGACGCCGCACTCGGCCTGGCCGCCCCCGCCGTCGTCGCGGCCCCGCTGGACCTGGCCGCCGTCCGCGACCGGGAGGACGGCCCGCCCCCGATGCTGCGGGGACTGGTCTCCGGCAGCACCCGCCGAGCCGCCGACGACGCCGACGCCCCGGCCGAGTCGCTGGCCGACCGGCTCCGCGCACTCCCCGGCACCGCCGGCGCCCGGCTCATGCTGGACCTCGTACGGACCCACACCGCGGGAGTGCTCGGCTACACCGACCCCCAGCAGATCGACCCCCGGCGCGGCTTCAAGGACCTCGGATTCGACTCGCTCACGGCCGTGGAACTGCGCAACCGGCTGAGTGCGCTCGCGGGCGTCAGGCTGTCGGCCACCCTCGTGTTCGACTACCCGACGCCCGAGGCCGTCGCCACGCACATCAGGACCGAACTGGTCGGCGAGGAACCACCGCTGGAGGCGGAGCTCGCCGAGCTCGAACGGGCCATGGCGGGCGCCGAGCCGTCGCCGGCGGACCGGGAGCGGATCGCCGCCAGACTCCGCGAGCTGGCAGCCGCCTGGACGGCCGGCGACGAGCTGGCGACAGCCGGCGCCGACGAGCTGTTCAGCATTCTCGACAACGAGCTGTAAATCAAGAAAGGCTCGATGTCATTACTCCGGAGGATGACCAGATGGTCCTGCGGTTCGATGGGAGACGATCGTGCGCGCCATACCCTGGCCACATGGGAACAGCTGGCGAGGAAATCGTCCGACTCGAATCCGTTACCAAAACCTACGCCGGAAAGAAAGCACTGGAAGAGGTAACACTTCGCTGTCCGAAAAACGCCTTCACCGCCATTGTGGGACCGCCCGGCGCGGGCAAGACCACGCTGCTGAGGTGCGCGGCCGGCCTGGACCGGCCCACCTCGGGCTGGGTGGCCGTCGAGGGGGCCGACCTGACCACCATGGACGAGGCCGCGCTCGACGTCCTGCGCAGGGAGCGCATCTCGTACGTGTTCTCCTCGCGCAACCTGCTGCCCGCGCTCACCGTGGCGGAGAACCTCACGCTGCCCCTGCGGCTGGCGAAGCGGTCGGCCGCGCCCGGCCGCGTGGTCGAGCTGGTCAGGCGCGCGGGCCTGTCCGACCACCTCGACAGCATGCCGGCCGACCTGTGCCGCAGCCGCCAGCAGATGGTGGCGGTCACCCGCGCCATGATCAGCGGTCCCGCGGTCATCTTCGCCGACGACCCGGCTCGCGGGCTCGACCCGCGCGGCGCGGGCGAGGTGCTGGAGCTGCTCGCCTCCTACGTCCATGAGGGCCGCGGCAACGTGGTCATGGCCAGCCACGACCCCATGGCCGCCGCCTACGCCGACCGGGCCGTCCTGCTGAAGGACGGGCGGGTGGTGCGGGAGCTGACACTCGCGGAGGACAAGGCGGTGATGGAACGGGCCGTCCACCTGGCGGTGTGGGAGGCGAGGGATCCGTTCTGATGTGGCCGCTGATCCTGCGCAACCTCCGCTACCGCAGGAGCGCCTTCACCGCCGCCTTCCTCGCCATGGCGGCGGGCGCGGCGATCGTGTCGGCCTGCGCCGTGCTCGCCGCCACCGGCACGCGCGCGGCCGTGCCGCCGCAGCGCCTGGCGGGCGCGCCGGTCGTCGTGCTGGGAGACCAGTCGTTCCGGCCGCCGGTCGAGGACCCGGACCAGGTGTGGCTCGCGGAGAAGGTACGGCTGAGCGCCTCGGCCGCCGTGGTGCTGCGCGCGCTGCCGGGCGTCGCCGAGGTGGTCGAGGACGTGTCCTTCCCCGCCGTGTCCGGGGGGATCGCCGGGCTCGGGCAGGACTGGGCCGTCGCGCGGCTGGGGCCGTACACGCTGACGGCGGGCGCGCCGCCCGCCCGGCCGGGCGGGCTCGTGCTCGACGCCGGCCTGGCCGCCCGGACCGGAGCCGCCGTGGGCGGCCGTGTCGGCGTCGAGGTCAACGGCGTCACCGAGACGTTCACCGTGACGGGCCTGGCCGCCCGCGAACGGGACCGGCCGGTCGCCCGGCCCGCGCTGTTCTTCTCCACCGCGGACGCGCGCCGGCTCGCCGGCCACCCGGGCACCGCCGACGCGCTCGCCGTGCTGCCCGCCGCCGCCGTCCCGCCGGCACAGCTCGAACGGCAGGTCGCGGCGGCGCTCGCCGGCACCAGAACGGTGACGCTCACCGGCTACGAACGCGGGCTGGCCGAGTTCCCCGCCGGTCGGGAGGACGCCAGCGACCTGGCCTCCGTCGCCACCGTGCTCGGCGCCATCACGCTGATGATCTCGATGCCGGTCATCGCCGGGGTGATCGGCCTGGTGACCGGCCGCCGCGGCCACGAGGTGTCGGTGCTGCGCGGCCTCGGGACGCCGGCCGCCCGGATCCGCCGCATGATGCTCGGCGAGGCCGCCGTGCTCTGCGCCGCCGCCGTGCCGGCCGGGTGCCTGGCCGGGCCTCCGCTGGCCCGCTGGCTGTTCGACCGGCTGGAGTCCGGGGGAGTGGTGCCCGCGCCGCTCGTCTTCGACTCCTCGCCGGTCGCGGTGTGCGCCGCCGCCTGCCTCTGCCTGGCGAGCGGCCTGGCCGCCGCCTACCTGCCCCTGCGCCGTGCCGCCGGTGCGGACCACGACAGCCGGCGGGACGAGCGGGAGCGCTCGCCGCTGGCCGCGATCTGCCTGGCCGGCGGCGGCGTGCTGAGCGTGGCGACCGCCCTGCTCGTCCGCCCGCCGCACCTGGGCATCGCCGGACTGTCCGTGGTGCTCCTCGCGCTGGCCGGCGCGCTCACCCTGCCCCGGCTGACCAGGGCGATCACCGGCCTGCTCGCCCGCCCGATGCGCGCTCTGTCGGTCAGGACCGGCCATCTGGCGCTGCTCAACGCCCGGGGCGGCCGGGCGGGCATGGCCGCGCTGCCCATCATGCTCGCCACCTGCCTGGCCACCGCCAACCTCTACCTGCACGCCGGCGGCGCGGACGACTCCGCGCGGCCCTTCGGCGAGCACCTGCCGGGCGCCGCCGTCATGGAGACCGGGTCGGGCGGTGTCGCGCCCGCGGCGCTCGCCCGGGCCGCCGCGCGGCCCGGGGTCACCGCCACCGGGATCGTGACCAGCAGGGTGTACGTCGGAGGCGACCCGTGGCAGGGCGAGGCGGGCCGGCCGGCGCACGGCGTCACCGACCCCGCGGGCGTGGCCGGGCTGCCGGTGTCGGCCGGATCGCTCGCCGCCCTGCACGGCCGGAGCGTCGCGCTGGGCGAGGAGCACGGGCGGCGGCTCGGCGTGACCGTCGGCCAGACGCTCACCGTGTGGCTCGGCGACGGCGCGGCCGTGGACGTGCGGGTGGTCGCCCTGCTGTCGCTCCGGTGGTGCGAGGACTTCCTGCTCCTGCCCGCCGACCTGCTCGCGCCGCACACGACCGCGACCGTCCCCACCCGGGTGCTGATCCGCGCCGGCCCCGGCGTGGACGCGCACCGCGCGGGGGAGTCGGCCGGCCTGCGCCCCGCTGCCGGACCCGCCGGACGGCCGCTGCGCGCGTGGGTCGACTACCTGGTCACCGGGGTGCTCGTGGTGTTCACCGCCATCGCCGTGGCCTCGGCGCAGGGCACCGCCGCGGTCCGGCGGCGCGAGGAGTTCGGCGTGCAACGGGCGGGCGGCGCGACCCGGGGTCAGGTGCTGCGCATGCTGGGCGTCGAGGCCGTGCTCGTCGCCGTCATCGGGGTCGTGCTCGGCACCGCCGCCGTCACCCCTGTCGTGATCCCCTATGCCCTCGCCGTCAACGGCCTGCCCCTGCCGTCCGGCCCGGCCTGGGTCTATCTGGCCGTCGTCGGCACCGGGCTGTCGTCCGCACTGGTCGCCACCCTTTATCACGCCTGGTGCACAGGGGGGCGAGAGGGGTGGCTTAGGGGTCGGAGCGAGGCCCGCCGCTAGGTAATTTTCCGATTACCGGAAATGCGGCCTGGAGGAATGGTAAATGCGTGTCCTGCTCACCCAGCACGCGGCGTCCGCCCATCTTTATCTGATGGTCCCCATCGCGTGGGCGCTGAAATCCGCCGGACACGACGTGGTGATCGCGGGGCAACCCGACATCGTCGACGGAATTCGCCGGACCGGGTTGACCGGCGTGTCGGTCGGGGTCCTGTCGGACGTGGCCGCGCGGCTCGCCGCCCTCCCGCCGGACCAGCACATCTACGGCTCCGGTCACGACCTGACGGAGGAGCGCGCGGAGGTGCTCACCTACCCGTACGTGCGCGACTGCCTGGCCGCCTGGGCCTCGCCCCTCGCCTTCGACCTCATCACCGACCAGTCCATGTACGACGACCTGGTCGAGTTCTGCCGCGCGTGGCGTCCCGACCTCGTGATCTGGGACTCCATCACCTTTCCCGGCCCGGTGGCCGCGCGCGCCTGCGGCGCCGCCCACGTGCGCACCACGTTCGGCCGCGACCACTGGGCCAGGATGCGCGACCTCTTCCTGACCCTGCGCGGCGACCGCGACGAGGACCCGGTGGCGGACTGGCTCACCGCCAAGCTCGGCAGGTACGGGTGCGGCTACGACGAGGACCTGGTGCTCGGGCAGGCGACCGTCGACACCATGCCCCGCTGGGCGCGCTTCCCCCTGGCCATGGACCACACCTACCTGCCGGCCCGCTACATCCCGCACAACGGCCCCGCCGTCGTCCCCGACTGGCTCATCCCCGTCGCGGACCGGCGCCGGGTCTGCTTCACGCTCGGCGTCAGCGGCGCGGAGATGTGGGCGGGTCAGGGCAGCATCGCCCTGACCGACCTGTTCGACGCGGTCGCCGACCTCGACGTCGAAGTGATCGCCACCGTCTCGCCCGACCGGCTGCCCCCCGGCGTCAAGGCCCCGGACAACGTCAGGCTCGTCGACTTCGTCCCGCTCAACTCGCTGCTGCCGAGCTGCGCCGCGATCGTCCACCACGGCGGCACCGGCACCACCTGCACCGCTCTCGCGCACGGCGTGCCGCAGCTCATCGTGCCCGCCCAGCTCTACGACGAGCGGGGCATCGCCCTCGCCCTGGCCGGCCAGGGCGCCGCCGTGGTCGTCGAGCCCGGCGACCTGACGGGCGACACGCTGCGCAAGGGCCTGATCAGCCTGCTGGACGGGCCCTCGTACGCCGCCGCCGCCACCCGGCTCCAGCGGGACGCGGCGGACACCCCGTCCCCAGCCGACCTTGTCAGCGACCTGGAGAACCTGGTCGCCGCCCGCCGCGAGAGGTGACGTCCGTGGAAAACGAGGCCAAACTCCTGGAATACCTCCGCCGGGCGACCGCCGACCTGCGGGAGGCCCGCGGGCGGCTGAAGAAGTTCGGCGAGCCCATCGCGGTCATCGGCATGAGCTGCCGGTTCCCCGGCGGCGCCGACACACCCGAACGGCTGTGGCGGCTGCTGGAGTCCGGCGGTGACGCCGTCACCGGGTTCCCGGCCGACCGGGGCTGGGACGTGGACGGGCTCTACGACCCCGACCCGGACACCCCCGGCAAGAGCTACACGCGCGAGGGCGGCTTCCTGCACGACGCCGCCTGGTTCGACGCCGCCTTCTTCGGCATCAGCCCGCGCGAGGCCGTCGCCATGGACCCGCAGCAGCGGCTCCTGCTCGAAACCTCGTGGGAGGCGTTCGAGGACGCCGGGATCGACCCGGCACGCGCCAAGGGCAGCGACACCGGCGTGTACGCGGGCGTCATCTACCACGACTACGGCACCCGCGGCTCCGGCCGGGAGGACGTGGCGGGCTACCTCAGCAACGGCAGCGACGGCGCGGTCGCCACCGGGCGGGTCTCCTACGTGATGGGGCTCGAAGGCCCGGCGATCACCGTCGACACGGCCTGCTCGTCCTCCCTCGTGGCCCTCCACCTGGGCGTCCAGGCGCTGCGCCGGGGAGAGTGCTCGCTGGCCCTGGCCGGCGGGGCGACCGTGATGTCCACGCCCGCCACGTTCGTCGAGTTCAGCAGGCAGCGCGGGCTGTCGCCGGACGGCCGGTGCAAGGCGTTCTCCGCCGACGCGGACGGCACCGGCTGGGCCGAGGGCGCGGGCATGCTGCTGCTGGAACGGCTGTCCGACGCCCGGCGCAACGGCCACCGCGTCCTGGCCGTCATCCGCGGCAGCGCCGCCAACCAGGACGGCGCCAGCAGCGGGCTCACCGCCCCCAACGGCCCCGCCCAGCAGAAGGTCATCCGGCAGGCGTTGGCCGACGCGGGTCTCTCGCCCGCCGACGTCGACGCCGTCGAGGCGCACGGCACGGGCACCGTGCTCGGCGACCCCATCGAGGCGCAGGCCCTGCTCGCGGTGTACGGCAACGCCCGGGCGGACCGCGGGCCGCTGCGCCTGGGCTCGATCAAGTCGAACCTGGGGCACACGCAGGCCGCCGCGGGCGTGGCCGGCGTCATGAAGATGATCCTCGCCATGCGGCACGGCGTCCTGCCGAGGACGCTGCACGTGACGGAGCCCACGCCGAAGGTCGACTGGTCCTCCGGCGGCGTCGTCCTGGCCACGGCCGACGAGCCCTGGCCGGGCACGCCCGAGCGGCCCCGCCGGGCGGGCGTGTCGGCCTTCGGCGTCAGCGGCACGAACGCCCACCTCATCCTGGAGGAGCCGCCCGCGCCGGAGCCGGCGACCGGTGAGGAGCCGCCCGCACCCGGCCGACCGTCCGCGGGCCGGATCGCGGGTCAGGGTGCCGTCCCGGCCGTGGGTCAGGACGCCGGGGGGGCCGCCGGCCAGGACACGACGACAGAGCCGGTCGTGGTGCCGGTCGTGGTGCCCTGGCCGCTGTCGGGCCGGACACCTGGCGCGCTGACGGCCCAGGCCGCCAAACTCCTCGATCACCTCGGGTCAGCGCCCGGCCTCGCCCCCGAGGAGGTCGCGCGGGCACTGGCCGGCGGCAGGACGGCGTTCGAGCAGCGGGCCGTCGTGGTCGGGCGCGACCGGGCCGACCTGCTGACCGGCCTGCGGGCCGTGGCCGAGGCCGCGCCGGCGCCGGGCGTGGTGTCCGGCGCGGCGGAGCTCGATCCCCGCGTGGCCTTCGTCTTCCCCGGCCAGACGTCCGTGGTGCCCGGCGCGCTGGCGGAGCTGCTGGACACCGCCCCCGCCTTCGCGGCCAGGATCGAGGAGTGCGAGGCCGCGCTCGCGCCGTACGTCGGCTGGAAGCTCACCGACCTGCTGCGCGGCGACCCCGGCGCCCCCGTGCCGGACCGGATGGACGTCGTCCAGCCCGCCTCCTGGGCGATCATGCTGGCGCTGACCGAGCTGTGGCGCGCGTACGGCGTCGAACCCGACGCGGTCGTCGGGCACTCGCAGGGCGAGATCGCGGCGGCCTGCGTGGCGGGCGCGCTGACCCTGGAGGACGGCGCGAAGGTGGTGGCCCTGCGCAGCCGGATCATCACGCGCGACCTGTCCGGCTCCGGCGGCATGATGGCGGTGAGCCTGCCCGCCGCGGAGGCCGAGCGACGGCTGGAGCCCTGGGCGGGCCGGCTGTGGGTCGGCGCGGTGAACGCCCCCGGCGCGGTGGTCGTCACGGGCGAGCCCGGCGCGCTCGACGAGCTGCAGCGGCGGCTCAGGTCCGACGACGTCCGCACCCACCGCATCAGCCCGCTGGACTACGCCTCCCACTGCCCCCACGTCGAACCACTCCGCGAACCCCTCCTGGACGCGCTGGCGGGACTGGCGCCGCGCGAGCCGCGGGTGTCGTTCTGCTCCGCCGTGACCGGCGAGCCGCTCGGCGCCCGCAGGCTCGACGCCTCGTACTGGTACACCAACCTCCGCTCGCCGGTGCTGTTCGGCGAGGCCGTCGCGGCCCTGCCGGGGCACGGGCTGTTCGTCGAGGTGACCGCCCATCCGGTGCTGACCTCCGCCGTGCAGGAGGTCGCGGAGAGCGCCACCGTGATCGGCACGCTGCGCCGCGACGAGGCGACCCTCGCCCGGTTCGCGCTGTCGGCCGCCGAGGCGCAGGTGCGGGGCGCTGCCGTGGACTGGGGCCCGCTGCTCGGGGACGGCCCGGCGGCGGCCCTGCCCACGTACGCCTTCCAGCGCGAGCACTACTGGCTGGAGGGTGACGAGCGGCCCAACCTGGAGTCCGCCGGCCTCGCGGCGGCCGAGCACCCGCTGCTGGGCGCCGCCGTGCCGGTGGCCGGCACCGACGAGGTGCTCTTCACCGGCCGCCTGTCGCAGGCGGCGCAGCCGTGGCTGGCCGACCACGTCGTGTCCGGCAGCCCGCTGCTCCCCGGCAGCGCGTTCGTGGAACTCGCCCTGCACGCCGGCGGCCAGGTGGGGCACGGCTGCCTGGAGGAGCTGACGTTGCAGGCGCCGCTGACGCTGCCGGCGGGCTCGGCCGTGCGCCTGCAGGTGGCGGTCGGCGCGCCGGACGAGTCGGGCACCCGTCCGGTGGCCGTCCACTCGCGCCAGGACGACGTCTCGCCCTGGACCTGCCACGCCACGGGCGCGCTGACCCGCGAGGACGGGCCCGCCGCGGTCGAGCTCACCGCCTGGCCGCCGCCCGGCGCGTCGCCGGTGGACCTCGACGGCCTCTACGACCGGCTGGCCGACCAGGGCCTGGAGTACGGGCCGCGGTTCCGCGGGCTCACCGCCGCGTGGCTGCTGGACGGCGAGGCGTACGCCGAGGTCGTCCTGCCCGGCGACGCCGGCGCGAGCGGCTTCGGCCTGCATCCCGCGCTGCTCGACGCGGCCCTGCACGCCGAGGCCGTGCTGGACTCCGGCCCCCCGGGGCTGCCGTTCGCCTGGTCGGGCGTGCGCGTCCATGCCCGTGAGGCGACCCGGTTGCGGGTACGGCTGGCCAAATCCGCCTCGGGCGAGCTGACCCTGGGGCTGGCCGACGCGGCGGGGCGGCCGGTGGCGTCCGTGGCCTCACTCGCTTCCCGCCCCATGGACACGGCGAACCTGGACCACCTGTACCGGGTGGACTGGACGCCGTCGCCGTACCGGAACCCGCGCACCCGCCGCTGCACGGTGACCGGCGCCGGCGCCCCGGCCGAAGCCCTGGCCGCGGCGCTGGCCGGGGCGGGCGTCGAGGTGAACGGCGGCGCGCCCGAGGTGGAGTTCCTCGTGCTGCCCACCGGCCGGAGCGCGGAGGAGTCCGCGCAGGCGGCGCTCGACGCGGTGCGGACCGGGCTGGCCGGAGACGGCGAGCACCTGCTCGTCGTCGTCACCGCCGGTGCGGCGGCCACGGACGTCCGCGACCCGGCGGCGGGCGCCGCCCACGGGCTGGTGCGGGCCGCGCAGGCCGAGCATCCCGGCCGGTTCGCGCTGCTCGACCTCGATCCCGGAGGGGGAGAGCTGCCGGCCCTGGCCGTGCTGGCCGCCCTGGAGGAGGAGACGGAGGCGGCGGTGCGCGGCGGCGAGGTGCTGCTGCCCCGGCTGGCCCGGGCGGCGACCGGGCGGGCACTGGTGCCGCCCCCCGGCCTCTGGCGGCTCGACGCCGTGAACCCGGGCACCCTGGACGGCCTGCGGCTGGTGCCCGAGCCCGCCGCCGGTCGGGTGCTGGAGGCGGGGGAGGTGCGGGTCGAGATCCGCGCGGCGGGGCTGAACTTCCGCGACCTCGTCGTCGCCCTCGGCATGGTGCCCGAGCGGGGCACGCCCATGGGCGGCGAGGCGGCGGGCGTGGTGACCGAGGTGGGCCCGGGCGTGACCGGCCTCGCGCCGGGTGATCGGGTCATGGGCCTGATGGACGGCGCCTTCGGGCCGGTCGCGGTCACGGACCACCGCCTGCTGGCGCCGATCCCCGACGGCTGGTCCTTCACCGACGCCGCCTCGGTCGCGGGTGTCTTCGCCACGGCCTACTACGGCCTGGTGGACCTGGCCGGGCTGCGCGCGGGGGAGAAGGTGCTGATCCACGCGGCCGCGGGTGGGGTGGGGATGGCGGCGGTGCAGATCGCGCGTCATCTGGGCGCGGAGGTGTTCGGGACGGCGAGCCCCGGCAAGTGGGAGGCGACGGGTCTGGACGAGGAGCATCTGGCCTCCTCCCGCACGCTGGACTTCGAGGAGAAGTTCCCGCCCGTGGACGTGGTGCTCAACTCGCTGGCGGGCGAGTTCACCGACGCCTCGCTGCGGCTGCTGAAGCCCGGCGGCCGGTTCATCGAGATGGGCAAGACCGACATCCGCACCGGACCCGGCTACACCGCCTTCGACCTCATCGCCGTGGACCCCGAGCGCATCCGGGCCATCCTGGCCGAGGTGCTGGAGCTGTTCGCGGGTGGCGCGTTGCGGCGGTTGCCGGTGCGGGCGTGGGATGTGCGGCGGGCGCCGGAGGCGTTCCGGGTGATGCAGCGGGCCGGGCATGTGGGCAAGCTCGTGTTGACGATGCCGCCGCGGCTGGGTCCTGGGGGGACGGTTCTGGTCACGGGTGGGACGGGCACGCTGGGCGGGTTGGTGGCTCGTCATCTGGTGGTGGCGTACGGGGTGCGGCGGTTGCTGCTGGTGAGCCGTGGTGGTGCGGCGGGTGCCGGGGTGGCGGAGCTGCGTGCGGAGTTGGCGGGGTTGGGCGCGGTGGTGGAGGTCGCGGCGTGTGACGTGGCTGATCGGGAGGCGCTGGCGGGTGTGCTGGCGGGTCGTTCGGTGAGTGCGGTGGTGCACTGTGCGGGGTTGCTGGATGACGGTGTGGTGGAGGGGTTGACGCCGGAGCGGTTGGGGGCGGTGCTGCGGGCCAAGGCCGTGGCGGCGTGGAACCTGCACGAGCTGGTGGGTGATGTGGACGCCTTCGTCCTCTACTCCTCCGCGGCGTCGCTGGTCGCTCCCGCGGGCCAGGCCGCCTACACGGCCGCGAACGCCGCCCTCGACGCCCTCGCCGCGCACCGCCGATCCCAGGGGCTGCCCGCCCAGTCACTCGCCTGGGGACTGTGGGAGGAGCGCAGCGGCATGACCGGGCACCTGGACGACGGCGACCTCGACCGGATCCGGAGCTCCGGCCTCGGCACCCTCCCCACCGCCAAGGCGCTCGCCCTGTTCGACGCCGCCTGCACCCTCGACGAACCCCTCCTGCTGGCGGCCCCCCTCGACCTGGCCGCCTTCCGGTCCGCGCCCGGACCGGTCCCCGGACTCCTGCGCGGCCTGGTCAAGCCCCGGACGGAGCCGGCCGCGCAGCCGCGGAACCCGGCCGCAGCCGGCCCCGGCGGGCTCGACGGGCTCGACGAGGCCGACCTGACCCGCCTGGTCTGCGCGCAGGCCGCCGGGGTGCTCGGCCACGCGGACGCCGACGCCGTACCACCCGACCGGGCGTTCAAGGAGCTGGGCTTCGACTCGCTCACCGGCGTGGACCTGCGCAACCGGCTCAACGCGGCGACCGGGCTGCGGCTGCCGTCCACCCTCGTCTTCGACTACCCGACCCCCCGGCTGCTCGCGGCACTCCTGCGCGACGAACTCGCCCCGGCCGAGCACGACCCGGCGGGCGTCGTGCTCGACGAGGTGGACCGGCTGGAGGAGGCACTGGCCACGGTGCCGGACGGCGACGCGGAGCGGGTCACCGCGCGGCTGCGAGCGCTGCTGCGCCGATGGACCGACTCCCACGCGACCGACTCACCGGACGACGACCTGGCGGAGTTCGACCCGGACACCGACGAGGAGCTGTTCGGAATCCTCGACAACGAGCTCGGCACCCAACGATGAGGCGGGACACCATGGCGAATGACGACAAGCTCCGCGAGTACCTCAAGCGGGCGACCGCCGACCTGCAGAAGGCGAACCGGCGGTTGCGCGAGTGGGAGGCCAGGGAACACGAGCCGATCGCCATCGTGTCCATGAGCTGCCGGCTTCCCGGCGGCGTGCGCACCCCCGAGGAGCTGTGGCGGCTCGTCGACGCCGGTGAGGAGGCGGTGTCGTCGTTCCCCGCCGACCGCGGCTGGGACCTGGAGCGGCTGTTCGACCCCGACCCGGAGGCCAGCGGCGCCGCGTACGTCACCAAGGGCGGGTTCCTGGAGGACGCCGGCGACTTCGACGCGGGCTTCTTCGGGATGAGCCCGCGCGAGGCGCTCGCCTCCGATCCGCAGCAGCGGCTGCTGCTGGAGACGTCCTGGGAACTGCTCGAACGCGCCGGCATCCGGCCGAACGCGCTGCGCGGCACCCGCACGGGCGTCTTCGTCGGCGCGGCGTACAGCGGGTACGGCGTCGGCGCCGCCCCGGCCGGGGTGGAGGGACACCTGCTCACCGGGGCTTCCACGGCCGTCATGTCGGGCCGGATCTCGTACGTGCTGGGCCTGGAAGGGCCCGCCGTCACCGTGGACACGGCCTGCTCGTCGTCGCTGGTGGCGCTGCACCTGGCCTGCGAGTCGCTGCGCAAGGGCGAATGCTCGATGGCCCTCGCCGGAGGCGCCACGATCATCAGCATCCCCGAGATCTTCGTGGAGTTCAGCAGGCAGCGGGGCCTGGCCCCCGACGGGCACTGCAAGGCGTTCGCGGACGCGGCGGACGGCACGGTGTTCTCCGAGGGCGTGGGGCTGGTGCTGCTGGAGCGGTTGTCGGAGGCGCGGCGGCGTGGCCATCGGGTGCTGGCCGTGGTGCGTGGTTCGGCGGTCAACCAGGACGGGGCGAGCAACGGGCTGACGGCGCCGAGCGGCCCGTCGCAGCAGCGGGTGATCCGGGCGGCGCTGGCCGCGGCGCGCCTGTCGCCGGACGAGGTGGACGCCGTCGAGGCGCACGGCACCGGGACGATGCTGGGGGACCCGATCGAGGCGCAGGCGTTGCTGGCCACGTACGGGCAGCAGCGGGAGGTGCCGCTGTGGCTGGGGTCGGTCAAGTCCAACATCGGTCACGCGCAGGCGGCCGCCGGGGTGGCGGGCGTGATCAAGACGGTGCTGGCGCTGGGGCAGGGGAGGTTGCCCGCCTCGTTGCACGTGGACGCGCCGACGTCACACGTGGACTGGTCGGCGGGCCGGGTGAGCCTGCTGACGCGGGCGGTGGACTGGCCGGAGGCGGGTCGTCCGCGCCGGGCCGGGGTGTCGTCGTTCGGCATCAGCGGGACGAACGCGCACGTGATCCTGGAGCAGGCGCCCGAGGAGGAGCCCGCGCAGGCCGTCGGGCAGTCGCCCGAGGAGGAGCCCGCGCAGGCCGTCGGGCAGTCGCCCGAGGAGGAGCCCGCGCAGGCCGTCGGGCAGTCGCCCGAGGAGGAGCCCGCGCAGGCCGTCGGGCAGTCGCCCGAGGACGTCGCCGGTGTGGCGCTTCCGGTGCCGGTCGTGGTGTCGGGGCGTGGTGAGGGTGGGGTGTCGGCGTGGGCCGCGCGGTTGGGTGCGGATCTGGCGGGGCGGTCGGGTGTGTCGGTGGCGGATGTGGGTCATTCGCTGGTGGTGTCGCGGGCGGGTTTGGAGCGGCGTGCGGTGGTGGTGGCCGCTGATCGGCAGGAGTTGGTGGCGGGTCTGTCGGGTCCGTTGTCGGCTGAGTTGGTGGTGGAGGGGAAGACGGCGTGGTTGTTTCCGGGTCAGGGCAGTCAGCGGTTGGGGATGGGGCGGGAGTTGGCGGGGGCGTTTCCGGTGTTCGCGGGGGCGTTGGAGGAGGTGCTGGGCGGGTTCGGTGAGTTGGGTGAGCGGGTGCGGGGGGTGATGTGGTCGGAGCCGGAGCGGGTGGATCAGACGTTGTTCGCGCAGTGTGGTCTGTTCGCGGTGGAGGTGGCGATGGCTCGGTTGTTGGAGTCGTGGGGGTTGCGGCCGGATGTGGTGGCGGGGCATTCGATTGGTGAGTTGGCTGCGGCGTTCGTGGCGGGGGTGTGGTCGTTGTCGGATGCGTGTGCGTTGGTGGCGGCTCGTGGCCGGTTGATGCAGGGGTTGCCGTCGGGTGGGGCGATGGTGGCGGTGGCGGCTGGGTTGGAGCAGGTGGGTGATGTGTTGGGGGATGGGGTGGAGGTGGCTGCGGTGAATGGGCCGGCTTCGGTGGTGTTGTCGGGTGTGGAGTCGGGGGTGGTGGCGGCGGTTGAGCGGTTGGTGGGGCGTGGGGTGCGGTGTCGGCGGTTGCCGGTGAGTCATGGGTTTCATTCGGCGTTGATGGAGCCGATGTTGGGGGAGTTTCGGGTGGTGGCGGAGGGGTTGTCGTATCGGCGGGCGCGGGTGGCGGTGGTGTCGAATCTGACGGGTGGGCCGGCGGGTGATCGGTTGTTGGATCCGGAGTATTGGGTGGCGCATGTGCGGGGGACGGTGCGTTTCGCGGATGGGGTGGGGTTTTTGGCGGAGTCGGGTGTGGTGACGTGTTTGGAGGTGGGTCCGGGGCGGGTGTTGTCTGGTTTGGGTTCGCAGGTTGTTGGGGATCGGGTGGGGTTTGTTGCGTTGTCGGGTGGGGGGGAGTCGCAGGTTCGGGCGTTGGTGTCGGGGGTGGGTCGTGCGTATGCGCGTGGGGTGGGGGTGGATTGGGGGGCGTTTTATGGGCCGTTGCGGCCGCGTAGGGTTGATCTGCCGACCTACCCGTTCCAGCGGCAGCGCTACTGGCTGACGCCGGAGAACGTGAGCGACGCGGCGGGACTCGGCCTGGTGGCGGCCGGGCATCCGCTGGCCGGGGCGATCGTGCCGCTGGCCGAGCGTGACGAGCTGGTGATGACGGGGCAGGTGTCGCTGGCCGCGCAGCCGTGGCTGGCCGACCACACCATCATGGACACGCCGTTGTTGCCGGGCACCGCTCTGGTCGAGCTGGCGTTGCACGCCGGCGCGCACGTCGGCTGCCCGGTGGTGGAGGAGCTGACCCTGCACGCGCCGCTGGTGCTCACTCGTGAGGGTGCCGCGCTGCACGTGACGGTCGCCGCCCCCGGCGACGACGGCACCCGCCCGGTCACGATCCACTCCCACACGCTCAGCGGGGGCTGGACCCGGCACGCCGACGGCCTCCTCACCCCGGCACGCGCCGACGACACGCGTGACAACGTGCTCGCGTCGTGGCCGCCGCCCGGGGCGACGCCGCTGGACGTCACCGGCTTCTACGAACGGCTCGCCGAGCAGGGCGTCTCCTACGGGCCCGTCTTCCGCGGCCTGACCGCCGCCTGGGCCGACGACCAGCACGTCTACGCCGAGGTCACCCTGCCCGACACCGTCCGGGACGGACCCGGCTACGGCCTGCACCCCGCGCTCTTCGACGCCGCCCTGCACGGCATCGACCTGACCGACCCCGGCGACGACACCGTCCGGCTGCCGTTCACCTGGACCGGCGTCACCCTGCACGCCACGGGCGCGAGCGCGCTGCGCGTCCGGCTGACGCCCGGCCCGTCGGCCGTGGCCCTGGAGGCGGCGGACGACCTGGGCAACCCCGTGGCGTCGATCGACGGTCTGGTGCTGCGCGAGGTCACCGCCGACCGGCTCACCCAGCCCCTCGACCGGCTCCTCCACCAGCTCACCTGGACACCCGTCACCCCCGCCCAGGAGTCCGGCGCCCACCGATGGATCGACCCGGCCGGCCCGATCCCGGCCGACGTGGCCGCCGGCGAGCTGCTCCTGGCGGAGCCGGCCACCCCGCTCGACGCCCTCACCACGGAGGAGTCGGTGCGCGCGGCACTGCGGCAGGCGCTCGCCCTGCTCCAGGCGTGGCTGGCCGAGGACCGGCCGCAGGGGGCCAGGCTCGCGTTCGTGACCGGGGACGCCGTCGACGGTCACGACGTGGCGGCCGCGGCCGTATGGGGGCTCGTCCGGTCGGCCCAGGCCGAACATCCCGGCCTGGTGGCGCTCGCGGACCTGGACGCCGCGCCCGCCTCGCGCGACCTGCTCCCCGCCGCGCTGGCGACGGGGGAGGACCAGCTCCGGATACGTGACGGCAAGGCGCAGGCAGCCCGCCTCGCCCGCGCCGGCGGCTTCCTCACTCCGCCCGCCGGACGCGCGGACGACGCCGGGGCGGGCGGCGAACCGGGTCGCCGGCCGGCCGCCTGGCGGATCGACAGCGAGGACAAGGGCAGCCTCGACAAGCTGACCGCCGTGCCCGCGCCCGAGGCCGCCGCCCCCCTCGGGGACGGCGAGGTCCGGATCGCGGTCCGCGCCGCCGGCGTGAACTTCCGCGACGTGCTCAACGCGCTCGGCATGTACCCGGGCGAGAGCGGGCCGATGGGCCTGGAGGGCGCCGGCGTGGTCGTCGAGACCGGGCCCGGCGTCACCGGACTGACCCCGGGCGACCGGGTGCTGGGCATGTTCGACGGCGGCGCCTTCGGCCCGCTCGCGGTCACGGACCACCGCCAGGTGGCCCCACTGCCCGAAGGCTGGACGTTCGCGGAGGGCGCGGCCGTCCCGGTGGCGTTCCTGACCGCGTACTACGGCCTGGTGGACCTGGCCGGGCTGCGCGCGGGGGAGAGGGTGCTGATCCACGCGGCCGCGGGTGGGGTGGGGATGGCGGCGGTGCAGATCGCGCGTCATCTGGGCGCGGAGGTGTTCGGGACGGCGAGTCCCGGCAAGTGGGAGGCGACGGGTCTGGACGAGGAGCATCTGGCCTCCTCCCGCACGCTGGACTTCGAGGAGAAGTTCCCGCCCGTGGACGTGGTGCTCAACTCGCTGGCGGGCGAGTTCACCGACGCCTCGCTGCGGCTGCTGAAGCCCGGCGGCCGGTTCATCGAGATGGGCAAGACCGACATCCGCACCGGACCCGGCTACACCGCCTTCGACCTCGGAGACGCCGGAGCGGCCCGGATCGGCGAGATGCTGCGGCACCTCCTCACCCTCTTCGGCGACGGACACCTGCACGCCCACCCGCGCGCCTGCTGGGACGTCAGGCAGGCCAAGGACGCCTTCCGGCACATGCAGCAGGCCCGGCACATCGGCAAGGTCGTCCTCACCGTCCCCGCCCCGCTCGACCCCGACGGCACCGTGCTCGTCACCGGCGGCACCGGCGGGCTCGGCGCGCTGGCCGCCAGGCACCTGGTGACCGCGCACGGCCTGCGCCGCCTGCTGCTCACCAGCCGCTCCGGACCGGACGCGCCCGGCGCCGCCGCACTGCGCGACGAGCTCACCGGCCTGGGCGCGACCGTGGAGATCGCCGCCTGCGACGCCGCCGACCGCGGCGCCCTGGCCAAGCTCCTCACCGGCCGCTCCCTCACCGCCGTCGTCCACTGCGCCGGAGTGCTCGACGACGGCGCCATCACGTCGCTCACCCCCGAGCGGCTCGACCGCGTCCTGCGTCCCAAAGCGGACGCCGTCCTCCACCTGCACGAGCTCACCCGCCACCACGACCTGCGGGCCTTCGTCCTGTTCTCCTCCATGGCCGGTACGGCCGGCAGCACCGGCCAGGGCAACTACGCCGCGGCCAACGCCTTCCTCGACGCGTTCGCCCGCGCCCGCCGGGCCCGGGGACTGCCCGCGCTCTCCCTGGCGTGGGGTCCGTGGGCGGCCGGCATGCTCGACGGCCTCGGCCAGGCCGAGCTGGCCCGCCTGGCCCGGGAGGGCGTCGTACCGCTGACCGCGGCCGACGGGCTCGCCCTCCTCGACGCCGCGCTGTCCCGTCCCGAACCGGTCCTGCTGCCCGCCCGGTTCGACGTCAAGGCCCTCGCCGCCCGGGGCGAGAGCCTGCCGCCGCTGCTGCGCGGCCTGCTCCCGGCCCGGCGGGACCGCAGGGCCGCGGCTCCGCGGCGCGAGCAGGCCGACCTCGCGGCCCGGCTGGCCGCACTGGGCGAGGACGAACGCCGCGACCACGTCCTCGGCCTGGTGCTGGGACAGGTGGCGGACGTGCTCGGGCACGGCTCGGCCGAGTCGGTGGACAGGGAACAGGCCTTCGACGACCTCGGGTTCGACTCCCTGACCGCCGTCGAGCTGCGCAACCGGCTGAGCGCCGCCGCGGGCCGGCCGCTGCCCTCCACGCTCGTGTTCGACCACGCCACCCCCGTCGCGCTGGCCGACTTCCTGCTCGGCGAGCTGGCTCCGGCCGACGCCCCCGCCGGGGAACGGGTGCTGCGTGAGCTGGACCGGGTCGCCGCGCTGCTGGCCGGGCTCGACGCCGACGAGGAGACCCGGTCCATCGTCGCTGCCAGGTTGAGCGGCCTCCTCACCCGATGGCGCGGGGAGGGACCCGGCGGCGGCACCGGCGGCACCGGCGGCATCGAGACCGCCAGCGCCGACGAACTGCTCGCGCTGATCGACAAAGGGCTCTGAACTCCCGGAAGGTGAGACGACGTGGCGGATGAGCAGAAGCTCCTCGACTACCTGCGGCGGGTGACCGCCGACCTGCAAGAAGCCAGGCAGCGGCTGCGCGCCGTCGAGCAGGAGAACCGCGAGCCCATCGCGATCGTGGCGATGGGCTGCCGGTTCCCCGGCGGTGTCCGTGACCCCGAGAGCCTGTGGCGGCTGGTGGCGGAGGGCAGGCACGCCATCGGCGCCTTTCCCGAGGACCGCGGCTGGGACCTCGACGCCCTCTACGACCCGGACGGCCGCACTCCCGGCACCAGCTACACCAGGGAGGGCGGGTTCGTGCACGAGGCGGCCGAGTTCGACGCGGCCTTCTTCGGCATCTCGCCGCGCGAGGCGCTGGCCGCCGACCCGCAGCAGCGGATGCTGCTGGAGGTCGCGCACGAGACGTTCGAACGAGCCGGGCTGGACGTGCCCGCGCTGAAGGGCAGCCAGGTCGGCGTGTTCGTCGGCGCCTTCGACAGCGGGTACGGCGCCGCCTCGCCCACCGAGGTCGAAGGGCATCTGCTCACCGGCAACGCCACCTCGGTGGTCTCCGGCAGGATCGCCTACGTGTTCGGGCTGAAGGGGCCGGCGATCACGATCGACACCGCCTGCTCCTCCTCCCTGGTGGCGCTGCACCTGGCCTGCGAGTCGCTGCGCCGGGGCGAGAGCACGATGGCGCTGGCCGGAGGCGTCACCGTGATGGCCACGCCGGACGTGTTCGTCGAGTTCAGCCGCCAGCGCGGGCTCGCAGCCGACGGGCTGTGCAAGGCGTTCTCCGACGACGCCGACGGCACCGGCTGGGGCGAGGGCGCCGGCCTGGTCCTGCTCGAACGGCTCTCCGACGCCCGGCGCCACGGCCACCCCGTCCTGGCGCTGGTCAGCGGCTCGGCCGTCAACCAGGACGGCGCCAGCAACGGCCTGTCCGCGCCCAGCGGCACGTCACAGCAGCGGGTCATCCGCCGGGCGCTGACCAACGCCGGCCTGACCCCCGCCGACGTGGACGTCGTCGAGGCGCACGGCACCGGCACCACGCTCGGCGACCCCATCGAGGCCCACGCGCTGCTGGCCACCTACGGCCAGGACCGGCCCGAGGACCGCCCGCTCTGGCTCGGATCGATCAAGTCCAACATCGGCCACACCCAGGCCGCCGCCGGCATCGCCGGCGTCATCAAGACCGTGGCCGCCCTCCGGTCCGCGGTGCTGCCGCCGACGCTGCACGTCGCCGCGCCGTCCTCGCACGTGGACTGGTCTGCCGGACAGGTCAGGCTGCTCACCGAGGCCAGGCCGTGGCCGGAGGCCGGGCGGCCGCGGCGGGGCGGCGTGTCGTCCTTCGGCGTCAGCGGCACCAACGCGCACATCATCATCGAACAGGCCCCCCAGGACGAGCCCGCGCCGGCCGCGCCGGCGGACGGGCACGCCGTGGCCTGGACCGTCTCGGCGAAGACCGAGCGGGGCCTGCGCGACCAGGCCGCCCGCCTCGCCGCCCACCTCGACGGCCACCCCGGCCCCGCCCCGGCGGACGTCGCCAGGACCCTGGCCGCCAGGACCCCCTACCGCCACCGGGCGGTGCTGGTCGGCACCGACGGGGCGGACCTCCTCGCCGGCCTGCGCGCCCTCGCCGAGGGCGGCGAGGCCGGGGTACGCGGCGTGGCCGACACGCGCGGCAGGACCGTGCTCGTCTTCCCCGGGCAGGGCTCCCAGTGGACGGGCATGGCGACGGAGCTGCTCGCCCGCTCGCCCGCCTTCGCCGACCGGCTGGCCGCCTGCTCGCGGGCGCTGGAACCGTACGTGGACTGGACCGTCGCCGGCGTGCTGGCCGACGAGAAGGCGCTGCGCCGGGTCGACGTGGTGCAGCCCGCGCTGTGGGCCGTGATGGTGGCCCTCGCCGAGCTGTGGGCGTCGTACGGGGTCCGGCCCGACGCGGTCGTCGGCCACTCGCAGGGGGAGATCGCCGCCGCCACCGTGGCCGGCGCGCTGTCCCTGGAGGACGGCGCCCGGGTCGCCGCCCTGCGCAGCCGCGCCATCGGAGAGGTGCTGGCCGGCCGCGGCGGCATGGTGTCGGTCGCCCTGCCGGCCGAGCAACTGCTGCCCAGGCTCGGCGAGCTCTCGCTCGCCGCCGTCAACGGGGCCCGCTCGACCGTCGTGTCCGGACCTCCGGACGCCCTGGACCGGCTCGTCGCCGACCTGACCGCCGAAGGCGTGCGGGCCAGGCACGTGCCCGTGGACTATGCCTCGCACTCGGCGCAGGTGGAGGAGCTGCGCGAGCGGCTGCTCAGCGACCTGGCGCCCATCAGGCCGCGGGCCGCCGACGTGCCGATGATCTCGACGGTGACCGGGGAACGGTGCGACGGGTCGGGGCTCGACGCCGCGTACTGGCACGCGAACCTCCGGCAGACCGTGCGCTTCCACGACGCCGTCGCGGCGCTGCTCGACCAGGGTTACGGGGTCTTCGTGGAGAGCAGCCCCCACCCGGTGCTCACCACGAGCATGCAGGAGACCCTGCACGAGCTGGGCCGCGAGGCCGTGGTCACCGGCACGCTGCGGCGCGGCGAAGGCGGCCCGGCCCGCGCGCTGGCGTCCCTGGCCGAGCTGCACGTCCAGGGCGTGCCGGTCGTCTGGCCCGCCGAGGGCCGCCTGGTGGACCTGCCGACCTACCCCTTCGAGCGGTCCCGCTACTGGCTGGCCCCGGCGGCCAAGGCCCGGCCGGACGGATCGGCGGAGGCGGAGCTCTGGGAGGCGGTCGAGCGGGGCGACCCCGCGCTGGCCGCCGAGATGGGGCCCGAGGTCGCCGGGAAGGTGCTGCCCGCGCTGGCCTCCTGGCGGCGGCGCCGGCGAGAGGAGGCGACCGCGGACTCCTGGCGCTACCGGGTGGCCTGGCGGCTGCTCCGCGACCGCCCGGACCCCTCGCTCACCGGCCGCTGGCTCCTCGTCACCCCGGAGAGCGGGACGGCCGGGTCCGGGGATCGCGACTCCTTGGAGTCCGGAGGGGCCGGGTTCGGGGAACGGGTCGCCGGCCGCATGCGGCGGCTCGGCGCGCATGTGACGATCGTCCCCGCGGGAGCCGGCCGGGAGCCGCTCGCCGCCGCCCTGCGCGAGGTCGTGGCCGACGGCCCGCCGGTGGGCGTGCTGTCCCTGGTCGCGCTGGACGACCGCCCGCACCCCGAGCACCCGGTGCTCTCCCTCGGCACGGCCGGCACCGTCGCCCTGGCGCAGGCCCTCGGCGACGCCGGCGTCACCGCCCCGCTGTGGGCGGTCACCGGCGGCGCCGTCGCCACGCAACGGCCCGGCGAGGTCGCCGCGCCGCACCAGGCCGCCGTCTGGGGCCTGGGCACCGTGCTGTCCCTCGACCACCCCGCCACCTGGGGCGGCCTGGCGGATCTGCCCGCCGCGCCCGCGGACCGCGACGTGGACGCGCTGCTCGGCGCGCTGACGGGCGACGAGGACCAGATCGCGGTCAGGGACGGCAAGGCGTACGGCAGGCGCATGGTGCGCGCGGCGAGCACAGGAGCCAGCGCAGGAGCCGGCGCAGGAGCCGGCGCAGGAGCCGGCGCAGGAGTCGGCACGGGAGCCGGAGCGGGATGGCGGCCCCACGGCACCGTCCTGGTCACCGGCGGCACCGGCGGGGTCGGCGCGCACGTGGCCCGCTGGCTCGCCGAGGGCGGCGCGGAGCACCTCGTCCTCCTCGGCCGGCGTGGCCGCGCCGCTCCGGGCGTCGCCGAGCTGGAGGCCGAGCTGGTGGCCCTCGGGGCGAAGGTCACGGTCACCGCCTGCGACGTGGCCGACCGCGACGCGCTGTCCGCAGCGCTCGACGGGCTGTCCCCGACGGCGGTGTTCCACGCGGCCGGCGTCGTGCACGACGGCCTGACGCTCGACGAGATCACGGTCGGGGAGTTCGCCGACGTGGCCCGCGCCAAGGTGGCCGGTGCGCTGCACCTGGACGCCCTGCTCGGCGACGCGGCGGAGCGGTTCGTGCTGTTCTCCTCCGGCTCGGCGGTCTGGGGGCAGGCCGGGCAGGCGGCGTACGCGGCGGCCAACGCCGTGCTCGACGCGCTGGCCGACGCCCGCCGCGCCGCGGGCCGTCACGCGCTGTCGATCGCCTGGGGCGCCTGGGACGGCGGCGGCATGGTGGACGGCGAGGTGGGCGACTGGCTGCGCCGGCTCGGCCTGCGCGCCATGGACCCCAGGCGGGCCACGACCGTCCTCGGCCGCGCGCTGCACGACGACGAGACGCACCTGGTGGTGACCGACGTCGACTGGGTGAGGTTCGCCCCCGCCTACACCCTGGCCCGGCCGCGCCCGCTGCTGCGCGGCCTCCCCGAGGTCGACGAGGTCCTCGCCGGTGCCGCGGCCGAGGAGCCCGCCGAGGACCCCGGCCTGGCGGCGCTGCCGGAGGAGGAACGGCTGGCCGCGCTGCGCGACCTGATCAGGACGCACGTGGCCCGGGTCCTCGGCCACGCCGGACCCGACGCCGTGGCCGCCGACCAGAACTTCCTGGAGGCCGGCTTCGACTCGCTCACCTCCGTGGAGCTCCGCAACGCCCTCACCAAGGCGCTCGGCCTGCGCCTGCCCACCGCCGTGATCTTCGACCATCCGAGCCCCACGGCACTCGCCGCCCACCTGTCGGCCAAGCTGGCCCCCACGGGCGAGCAGCCCGACGGCGGCCTGAGCGCGCTCCTGCGCCGGGCGATGCGGACCGGTCGCGTGCACGAGGGGCTGGCGCTGCTGGAGGCGGCGGCCGCGCTGCGCGACTCGTTCGACGCGCCCGGCGAGCTGCCGGCGCTGCCTCCCGCGCTCAAGCTGGCCGAGGGGCCGGGCGACCTGGCCCTGTTCTGCATGAGCACCCCCATGGCGCTGGGTGGCGCCGCCCAGTTCGCCCGGCTCGCCGCGGCCTTCCGCGGCGTCCGGGACGTGTACGCGCTGCCGGTGCACGGCTTCGTCGAGGACGAGGGACTGCCCGCGACCGTCGAGGCGGCCGTGGCGACCTGGGCCGAGATCGTGGCCGCGGCACTCGAACCCGGCCGGCGGTACGCGCTGCTCGGCTACTGCGCCGGCGGCAACTTCGCCCACCGGGTCGCCGGGCTCCTGGAGCAGCGCGGCCTCCCGCCCGCGGGGGTGATCCTGCTCGACACGTTCCTCCCGGACGACGCCGTCATCGACGACCTGGGGGCGCAGATGATGCAGGGCATGTTCGACAGGGAGAACAGGTTCGGCCCGTTCTCGGACGCCCGGCTGTCCGCGATGGGCAGGTACTACCGGCTGTTCCGCCAGTCGACGCTGGGTCCGCTGGAGGCGCCCATCCTGTTCGTGGTGCCGGACACGCCGCTGTCACAGCCCGCTCCCGAGGGCTGGCGCTCGTCCTGGCCGGCCGCCCAGGTCACCCAGGAGGTCAAGGGCGACCACTTCACCATGCTGGAGGACACGGCACCGCTCATGACGGAGGCCATCGAGGAGTGGCTGCCCACACTCGACTGACCCACCGCCCGCCCGAGTGACGCACCGGGACGGGGGCCTCAGCGACGAGCGCGGGGCGGGGGCTTGACGGAGTCGCGGACGACGATGTGGGTGCCGAGGGTGACGTGCTGCGGCTGGTCGGGATGGAGCGCCAGGCGCACCGCCGTCCGGCCCAGCTCCTCGCTGGGGACCCGTACGGTGGTCAGCGCCGGCACGAGGTCGGCGGCCAGCGGGATGTCGTCGTAGCCGGCCACCGACACCTCGCCCGGCACGCTGATCCCGGCCTCGCGCAGCGCGGCCAGCACGCCGACGGCCACCATGTCGGTGCCGGCGAAGATCGCGGTGAAGTCGACGCCGGCGGCCAGCAGCCGCCTGGCGCCCGCGTGGCCGGCGGCGCGGGTGAAGTCGGCCGGGATGACGAGGCCGGGGTCGCAGGTGACGCCGTAGTCCTCGTGGGCCCGGGTGTAGCCGCGCACGCGGTCGAGCTTGGTGGGGTTGAGGCCGCCGGGCCCGTTGGCGCCGAGGTAGACGATCCGGCGGTGGCCCTGGGACAGCAGGTGGCTGGTCATGGCGTAGGCGCCGACCTCGTTGTCGTACTCCACGACGGTGGTCGGCACGTCGGCGCCGAGCGGCGGCCGGCCGCACAGGACCAGCCGCGAGCCGGCCTTGTCGAGGGCGTGCGCGAAGTGGGTCATGCGCTCGCGGTAGGCGTCGTCGGCCGAGCCGCCGCCGACCAGGATGACCGCGTCGGCCCGCTGCTCGCGCATGGCCTCCACCACCGCCAGCTCGCGGGAGGGGTCGCCGTGGGTGGTGCAGACCATGCACAGCCGGCCCTCGACGGTCGCCTGCTGCTCCACGCCCTTGGCGACGTGGGCGAAGGACGGGCCGGTGACGTCGTCGATGACGAACGCCACCATCTTGGTGCCGGCTCCCGACAGGGCCCGCGCGTGGACGTTCAGCACGTAGTCGAGGTCGCGCATCGCGCGCACCACGCGGGCGCGGGTCGCCTGGGCCACCGGGTAGTCGCCCTTGATCACCCGGGACACCGTGGAGGCGGACACACCGGCCCTGGCCGCGACGTCCCGGATGGTCGCGCGGTCGCTCTCCTCGGCGGTCAGTTTTCGCGACAAGGCGCACCTTTCCCTAGCTCGGTGGCAGTCTATGGCGATCGTCACGGGGGCGGCCGCCCAATCCGGCTGTCAGGCCGCCCGCTCCAGGTCGTCGTGCGTCACCCGGTGCGCCAGCGGCGTCCCGGCGATCAGCCGGTCCAGCTCGTCCAGCACGGAGGCGCCCATCCGGGCCAGCTCGTTGCCGTGGGAGCCGGCGACGTGCGGGGTGAGGAACGCGTTCGGCAGGTCGAACAGCGGCGAGCCGGGCGGCAGCGGCTCGGGGTCGGTGACGTCGAGGATCGCCGACAGCCGCCCCGACGCCAGCTCGCCGGCCAGCGCCTCGGTGTCGACCAACGACCCCCTGGCGGTGTTGACGAGCACCGCGCCGTCGGGCATCAGTGCGAGACGGTCACGGTCGAGCAGGTGATGGGTCTCCTCGGTGCCCGGCGCGTGCAGGGTGACGATGTCGGACGTGCTCAGCAGCTCCTCCAGGCCGACCTGCCGCACCCCCTCCACCCGCGTGTACGGGTCGTACAGGCACACGTCGAAGTCGTACGGCGCGAGCAGGGCGAGCACCCGGCGGCCGATCCGGGAAGCGCCGACGACGCCGACCCGGCGGCCGAAGTTGCCGACCGAGGGCTGGATCGCCGCGAGCACGAAGGACCGCTCGCTGCGGTAGCGCTCGCGCAGCGCGAACACGCCCTTGCCCGCCAGCAGGATGGCGCCGACCGTGTACTCGGCGACCGGGACCGCGTTGGCGTCGGCGGCGGAGGAGACGAGCATGCCCCGTTCCCAGCAGGCCGGGGTGACCATGCCCTTCACCGACCCGGCCGTGTGCAGCACGGCGCGCAGCGCGGGCGCGGCGGCCAGCACGGCCCCGTCGAGCGGCGGGCAGCCCCAGCCGGTGATCAGGACCTCCACGCCGGGCAGCACCCCGGCCAGCCGCGGGTCGTCGAAGCGCTCGGCGACCAGCGTCACGTCGAGGTCGGCCAGCGCCGAAAGCCGCCGCAGCAGAGGCGGGGGAAAGAGCATCGCGAGGTGTTCCGCGCGCATGGCGAGCAGCGCCTTCGGGCGTGGGGGCACGAGTGAGGTCCTCCGTCCAGGCAACATATAGAAACCGATGTCTACGGTAGGAGGGGAGGGGGGTCCGGTCAACAGGAAGCGGCCGTCGGTGGATCTGGGCTGGTGGTGGAATTCTTGAGGTAACGCATTTGTAACGCGGCCTTGAGATGTGCGGCCTCCGCCCGTAGCGTTCGCAGCTACCGGTTTCTATTGCCGGAAGGCGACCTGAGACGGAGCGCTGCTCACGAATGATCCGTAACCCCGTCCTCCCCGGATTCCACCCCGACCCGTCGATCCTGCGCGTCGGCGCGGACTACTACCTGGCCACCTCCACGTTCGAGTGGTATCCCGGCGTCCGCCTGCACCACTCGCGCGACCTGGTGCACTGGCGGCCCCTCGGCGGGGTGCTGGACGAGCGGCGCCTGCTCGACCTGTCCGGCGTGCCCGACTCCGGTGGGGTCTGGGCGCCCGACCTCACCTACCACGACGGCCTGTTCCACCTGGTGTACGGCGTGATGGACAACTACGCCCACGGGGTCAAGGACATCACCAACCACCTGGTCACCGCCCCCACCGTCGAGGGCCCCTGGTCGGACCCCGTCCGGCTGCCCGGCCGCGGCTTCGACGCCTCGCTGTTCCACACCGCCGAGGGGAGCTGGCTGCTGAACATGGTCTTCGACTCCCGGCCGGGCAAGGGCTTCGCGGGGATCGAGATCCGGCCGCTCACGGGCGGCGAGCCGCGCGCCCTCCTCGCCGACCGCGGGCTCACCGAAGGACCCCACCTCTACCGCGTCGGCGACCGGCACTACCTCGTGGTCGCCGAGGGTGGCACCGGCTACGAGCACGGCATCACCGTGCTGCGCTCGCGCGACCTGTTCGGCCCGTACGAGGCGGATCCGGCCGGCCCGATGCTGACCAGCAGGCACGACCCGTCGCTGGCCCTGCAGAAGGCCGGGCACGGCTGCCTGGTGGAGACGCAGGCGGGGGAGTGGTACGTCGCCCACCTCGCGGCCCGCCCCTACACCCCCCGCGGGCGGTGCGTGCTCGGCCGGGAGACCGCCCTCCAGCGGGTGGAGTGGGTGGACGGCTGGCCCCGGGTCGCGGGCGGGGTGCCCGCGGTGGAGGTGCCCGCCCCGGCGCTGCCGCCGCACCCCTGGCCGGCCGCCGCCGCGGGGTGGGACCCGCCCGACCAGCCACCCGGCGCGCCCCCGCGCGGTGCGTCCGCCGTGGGCCCGGCCCGTCGCGGCCCGTCCGGCGCGCGCCCGGTCCGTCACCCCGACTGGAGCACGTTGCGCCGCCCGGCCTCGTCCGACTGGCTGGGCGTGTCCGGCGACCGGCTGACCGTCGCCGGCGGCCAGTCGCCGCACGGCCGGCGCGCCCCCAGCCTGTTCGCCCGCCGCGTCACCGCGTCCCGCTGCTCGCTGGAGGCGCGGGTGACGTTCGAGCCGGGCGGCGTCCACCAGTCGGCGGGCCTGGTGGCCTACTACAACGCGCTCAACTGGCACTACCTCGCCCTGACCACCGACGGCCTGGTGCTCACCACGAGCGACCGGGGCGTCCGCACCGTCCACCTCACCGAGCCGTGCCCCTCCCGGACGGTGCTGGCGGTGACCTTCGACGGGCCGGTCGTCCGCTTTTCCCGCGACGGCCGTGACCTGCCCGCCGAGCTGGACGCCACGATCCTGTCCGACGAGTACGCCGACGAGATCGTCGACGGCCGGTTGCGCACCTTCGGGTTCACCGGGGCGTTCGCCGGGCTCTGGGTGCAGGACCTCGCGGGCGAGGGCTGCTCGGCCGTCTTCGACCGCACGCGCTACCGGGAGGACTGACCGGAATGCCGCCCACCCCCCTCATCCCCCAAGGAGTAGTCATGCACACAAGCCGATGGCTCGCCGCGGCCGCGATCCTCACCCTGGCGGCGGCCTGCGGCGGCGGTGGCGGGCAGGCCACCGCGCCGCCCGCGGGACAGCAGCAGTCCGGGCCCGTCACCCTGGAGTACTGGACCGACAAGCTGGGCGCCAAGGGCGCCGTGGCCGCCTTCAACGCCGCGCACCAGGACGTGCGCCTCAAGTTCGTCGAGGTCCCCGGCGTCGACCTGGTCAAGAACCTGCGCAACGCGCACAAGGCCGGCGACGCCGCCACCATGCCGTGCCTGGCGCAGACCGACAACCGCAACGGCGGCCAGCTCCTCGCCGAGGGTGTGATCAAGGACCTGACGAAGGACGTCTCCGCGGCGTCCGCGAAGTTCTCGCCCGGCGCGGTGGAGGCGCTGACGCTCGCGGGCGTCACCTACGGTGTGCCCGACAAGCGTGACCCGCTGTTCAGCATGTTCCACAAGCCGACCTTCGACAAGCGCGGCCTGACGTACCCCACCACGTGGGAGGAGCTCATCGAGCTCGGCCGCAAGCACCTGAAGAAGGACGGCGTCGCGGTCTTCAACCTGGCCGGTGAGGACCCTTCGACGCTGATGGGCCTGTCCTGGCAGGGGGGCGCCCGCTGGTACACCATCCAGGGCGACGCCTGGAAGATCAACTTCACCGACGACGCCTCGAAGTGGGCTGCGGGCGTCATGCAGCAGCTCCTCGACGACGAGCTCGTGCAGAAGATCTCCTACGCCGAGTACGCCGCCATGATGCAGGAGTACGACCAGGGCAAGATCGCCATGCGGCAGGTGTCCACCTGGCAGCTCGCCGGCCACCAGAAGAACATGAAGAACTCCCTCGGCGACTGGGAGGCCGGCCCCAACCTCATCGTCAAGGGCCGGACCTCGCCCGTGTCGGCGGCCGACACCGCCGCGCTCGTCGTCCCGTCCCTGTGCGCGCACCCGGAGCAGGCCGTCGCGGCCGCCCTGTGGCTGGCCACCGAGAGCGCGCCGATCAAGGCCATGGCCGACCCGGTCTCCGGCAACGGCTGGTACCCGGCCGTCGCCGACGCGGCCCCGTACATCGACGCCACCGTGCCCAAGCAGCTGTGGGGCGAGCACGCCGCGGCCGGCGCCAAGGTGATCGCCGAGTCCGGCGAGTTCGCCTCCGACTGGGTGTACGGGCCCAACTCCACCGCCATGTACGAGGAGCTCGCCGACAAGTGGGGCAAGGCGATGAACGGCGAGATGAAGGTCGAGGCCGTGCTGGAGCACATGCAGAAGTGGACCGTCGACGACCTCAGGCAGAAGGGTGTCAAGGTCGTCGAATGAGCAGGTGAGGGAGCGCGGCGGCCGCGCTCCCTCCGTACCGGAGGACTTCTCGTGTCAGTCACCCAGCGCAAGGGCGCGGCCTTCTCCGCGCCGTTCTTCGTCGGCTTCGCGGCCCTGTTCGTGCTGCCGCTGCTCTACGCCGTCCACCAGAGCCTCTACACCGTGCGGACCTCCGGCCTGGGCATCGGCCCGCGCGTCGAGGTCTTCGCCGGGGCGGACAACTTCACCCGGGCCCTGTCCGACGGCACCTTCTGGGCCTCGATCGGGCGGGTGCTCGCCTTCGCCGTGGTGCAGATCCCCGTCATGCTCGGGTTCGCGCTGGTGATGGCGCTGCTGCTCGACGGGACCAGGCGGCGGGTGGCGCACCGCTACCGGCTCGCCTTCCTGGTTCCGTACATGATCCCGGGCATCGTGGCGGCGCTCATGTGGATGTACGTCTACAGCCCGCGCCTTGGCCCGCTCACCGACCTGACCGGCGTGAACTTCTTCTCGCCGGCCCTGGTGTGGATCTCCATGGGCAACCTGCTCACCTGGATCGGCGCCGGGTTCAACATGCTCATCATCTACGGCGCGCTGCAGTCGGTGCCGCGCGAGCTGTTCGACGCGGCCCGGGTGGACGGCGCGTCAGAGCTGCGCATCGCGGTCTCCATCAAGATCCCGTACGTGCGGGGGGCCCTCGTGCTGACCGGGATGCTGTCGATCATCCACATGCTGCAGATCTTCAACGAGCCGCTGCTGTTCCGGAACGTCGTCCCGGAGATCATCACCAAGGACTTCACCCCGATCATGATGATCTTCTACGAGGCGTTCGACAGCAACGACTACAACTACGCCGCCGCCCTGTCGGTCGTGCTGGCCGTCGTGGTCGGAGCGATCTCGTTCCTCTTCTACCGGTTCACGAACAGGGCATCGCGATGACGTCTCTCGCCTCACCCCGCAAGGCCACCACCACGTCCGCCATGGACGGCCTGCCGGTCGGCGCCACCCGGTCCAGGCTCTCGCAGGCGTTCGTGCTCGCGGGCCTCGCCCTGTTCGCCCTCTACTCGGTCGCGCCGGTCTGGTGGCTGGTCGTCTCCGCCACCAAGGACCAGAGCGACCTGCTCTACACCAACGGGCTGTGGTTCGGGGAGTTCAACCTCGGCCGCAACCTGGAGCAGGTCTTCACCTACAACGACGGCGTCTTCTTCCGATGGGTGGCCAACTCGCTGCTCTACGCCGGGGCGGGCGCGCTGGTGTGCACGCTGATCTCGCTGGCCGCCGGCTACTCGCTGTCGCGCTTCTCCTTCCGGGGGCGCGGCCTCGGCCTGGCCATGGTGATCGGCTCGTTCCTCATCCCGGGCGCGATGCTGACCATGCCGCTCTACCTGCTGTTCGCCCAGGTCGGCCTGGTCGACACCGCGTGGGCGGTGCTCCTGCCGTCGTTCATCAGCCCGTTCTCGGTCTACCTCGCCAAGGTCTACGTCGACGGCGCGGTCCCGCCCGAACTGCTGGAGGCGGCCCGGGTGGACGGCGCGGGCGAGCTGCGGATCTTCTTCCAGATCGTCACCCGGCTGATGAAGACGGGCGCCGCCACCGTCTTCCTGCTGGCGTTCGTCGGCAACTGGAACGGCTTCTACCTGCCGCTGACCATGCTGCGCGGCGAGGACAAGTGGACGCTCAGCCTCGGCCTGTACGCCTGGAACCTCAAACGGGTCGACTCCGAGAACGACCTGACCGCCCTGGTGCTGACCGGGTCGCTGCTGGCGGTCGTCCCGCTGGCCGTCTTCATGATCGCCATGCGCCGCTACTGGCAGTCGGGCGTGACCCTGGGCAGCCTCAAGTGACCTGACCTGGGCTGACCTGGGCTGACCGGGCGGGGTCGGACCGCGCCGGCTTCGCCGGGCTCGTCCGGGCAGAAAAGTGTTATGCGGGCGTCCCGGTGGCCGTCTCCAGGAGAGAGATCGTCTCGCGAGAGGACTGACATGGCTCTTCCGACCAGCCGGCGGAACCTGCTGAGGACAGCGGCGGGCATGGCCGTCCTGCCCGCCGTACTGCCCGCCGTGCTGCCCATGGTGCCGAGCGCGTCGTGGGCGTCGGCGGCGCCGGCCGCCCTCCGGCACCCGGGGCTGCTGCACACCCAGGCGGACTTCGACCGGATCGCCGCGGCGGTGCGGGCCGGGGCGCAGCCGTACCGGGCCGGATGGGAGAAACTGGTCGCCAACGGGCGGTCCAGGAGCACGTGGCGGGCACGCCCGCTGGAGACCGTCGTGCGCGGCGGGACCGGGCAGAACTACCCGCAGCTCTACAACGACGTCCACGCCGCCTACCAGAACGCGCTGCGCTGGCGGATCAGCGGGGACAAGGCGCATGGCGACGCCGCCCGCGACATCCTGAACGCCTGGTCGGGCACGCTGAAGACGGTCACCGGCAACGCCGACAGGTTTCTCGCCGCGGGCATCTACGGCTACCAGTTCGCCAACGCCGCCGAGCTGATGCGCGACTATCCCGGCTTCGACGTCGAGAGATTCCGCAGGATGCTGCTGACCGTGTTCTACCCGCTCAGCGACGACTTCCTGGTACGGCACAACGGCGCCTGCATCACCAACTACTGGGCCAACTGGGACCTGTGCAACATGGCCGCGATCATGGCCATCGGGGTGTTCTGCGACGACCGGGCGAAGTTCGAGCGGGCCGTCGACTACTTCGAGCACGGCAAGGGCAACGGCTCCGTCATGAACGCCATCCCCTTCGCGCACCCGGGCGGGCTGGCCCAGTTCCAGGAGAGCGGGCGCGACCAGGGCCACACCATGATGGGCCTCGGCCTGCTCGGCAGCATCGCGGAGATGGCCTGGAACCAGGGCCTCGACCTGTACGGCCACGCCGGCAACCGCATCATGCGGGCGGCCGAGTACGTCGCCCGCTACAACCTCGGCGAGGACGTGCCCTTCACCCCCTACGTCTGGGGCACCGGCACCACCTGCGCCCGGCGGGAGCAGACCGTCGTCTCGGCGGTGGCGCGGGGCCAGAACCGGCCGGTGTGGGAGCTGCTCTACCACCACTACGCCAACCGGCGCGGCCTGTCGGTGCCGTACACGAAGGCGTACGCCGAGCGGGTGCGGGTCGAGGGCGGCGGCGGCGACTACGGGCCCAACAGCGGCGGGTACGACCAGCTCGGCTTCGGCACGCTGCTGTTCACCCGCGCCGCCGCTCCCGCCGGTGGCGGGCTGCTGCCGACCGGGGTGACGCGGGTGTTCCGGTCGGTGAACCTGCCGGCGGAGGGGCTGGCCGCCTCCGGCGCCCTGGGCGTCCTCGGCGAGGCGGCGCCGCTGCGGATCGTGCCCGGGCCGGCCGACCCCAAGGGCTGCTCGCTCGTCGACGACGACGGCCGCTACCTGCGGCACAAGGACTTCCGCCTGCGGTTCGACGCCGACGACGGGACCACGCTGTTCGAGCGGGACGCCACCTTCCACGCCCGCGCCGGGGCCGAGGCCGGCACCGTGCGGCTGGAGTCGGTCAACTACCCCGGCCGGTTCGTCCGGCACCGGCGCCACCGGCTGTGGCTGGACCGGGCCGAGGACACGGCCGCGTTCCGCGCCGACAGCACCTTCCGGCCCACCACCGCCTGAGAACCTCTCACTCTCGGAACTCACGTCCGATGGCCGCGCGTTCCGAGGGTGAGAGCCACGCGACCGTTCGTGACGCTCGTCCGGCACCCGCCCGTCACGCGCCGGGTGGGGCGGGGCGCGGGGCCGGTGACCGGGTGTGGGTCACCGGCCCTCGCGGTCGGGTGCGTCAGGAGCCGTCGATGAGGCGGATGGCCAGGTCCGGGCTGAACGTGCCGGCGGGCACGTCCGGCGCGATGCCGCAGGGGCCGTCGGAGTCGCCGGGCACCTTGACCCACAGCAACATCTCGGCCCCGCCGCCGAGCTGCGCCGGGGTGCCGAGCTTGCGGCCGGCCGGGTTGCACCACTGGCCGTTGGAGCCGTTGCCGTTGCGGCTGGTGTCGACGACGAACGTGGCGCCGCCGCCGAGCGCCGAGACGACGGCGTTGCCGTACGTCGTGGACTCGGCCGTCGTGTAGTAGTTGGAGACGTTGACGGCGAAGCCGCGGACGTTGCCGACGCCCGCGTCGCGCAGGCGGTTCGCCATCGTCGCCGGCGCCACCCAGCCGGCGTTGGCCGCGTCGAGGTAGGCCCAGGTGTTGGCGGCCTTGTCGCGGAACTGCTGGGTGGCGTGGTTCAGCATGCGGGTGCGCACCTGGATCTCGGCCTCGTCCATGCAGCCGAAGTCGCCGAGGGAGTCGGGCTCGATGACGACGACCGCGGGGCGGTCGCCGATTCCGGCCGCGAACTCCGAGATCCACGTCCGGTACGCCGCCTCGCTGCCGGCGCCGCCGCCCGAGTGCCCGCCGCAGGCGTCGCGGCCGGGGATGTTGTAGGCCACCAGGACCGGCAGCTTGTCGGCCGCGTCGGCGGCGGCCACGTACCTGGAGACGGCCGAGCGGATGTCGCCGCTCCAGGCGCCGAACCAGCGCGCCATCGGCTTGGCGGAGATGGCCGACCTGATGCGGGCGGCCCGGGAGTCGCCGGAGTTGTCGCGCACCCAGATCGCCGGGTTGGAGTCGGGGTCGACGTAGAAGCCGTTGGTCATGTCCACCGGCCCGTCGCCCGGCGGCGTCGTGGAGGACGACTCGGTGAGCGAGACGTTGTCCACGAAGAAGGTGAAGCCGGCGTTCTTGCCGAGCTGGAACGACACCTGTCCGGCCGATGTGCCGAGGCTGGAGGTGAAGGGGAAGCTGAAGCGCTTGCTCGCCGTGGTGAGCGCGATCGGCTGGGTGAGCGTGTTGGTGTACGGGGCGTCGGCGAGTTGCACGGTCGTCACGACGGAGACGGCGGTGGAGGCCGAGGCGTCGAAGGAGAGGGTGTAGGACTTGCCCTGGGCCAGCGTGATGTCGTTCTGGCCGATCATGGCGTCCCACGGGTTGGCGGTGCCGCCGGTCACGCTGACGCGCAGCCGTCCGGAGTCGACCGCCATCGAGGTGTTGGCGGAGTTCCACCAGGGGGCGGTGCCGTTGGCGAAGGTGCCGTTGACCACCAGTTCGGGTGCCGCGGCGGCGGTCCCGGCCGCCGACACCGGCAGGACCGACACCGATAAGGCGGTGAGAGCTGAGGCCGTGATCGCCGTGAGGCGGGTTAACAGTCGCACGAAACGCGTCCCTTCCTGGGCTGTCAGATCACGATCGTTGATCAAATATCACAGGGATGGGAATGGTTTGTGCCGTTTTGGAGGAATCTGTCGAGGTAACTGATCGGATGCGGAGCGTTGCCCCCGGTGGGCACGTTCCAGGCGAGGCTGGGGCTCTAGCCGGGCCGGAAGAGGCGCCAGAAGGCGAGGGCGATCTCCTCGGGCGGCGTGCGGCTGCCGCACGTCACCCAGTGCGCCACGACACCGGTCAGGGCGCCGGCCAGGTAGGCGGCGTGCACCTCCGGCGGCACGTCGTCGTACCCGCCGGGCCGGGCGCCTCCGCCGAAGCGCCCGGCCAGCTCGGCGGTCAGCCGCTCGCGCAGGCGGGCCGCGAACCGGGCGCTGCCCTGCACGTCCAGCATGCGCTCGAACAGGGTCGCGTGCGCCGCCACGTGGCCGAACAGGGTGACCAGCGGCTCCGGCACGCGGTCGCGCGGGCTGTCCAGCGGGCACAGCGCCGCCGCGCGTGCGACGTGGCCGATCGTGTCGTCCATCGCGTCGGTGACCAGGCAGTCGAGGTCGGGGTAGTGCAGGTAGACCGTCGCGCGGTTCACCTCGGCGCGCCGGGCCACCGCCGACATCGTGATCGAGCCGAACTCGTGCTCGGCCGCCAGGTCGAGGACCGCGGCCCGCAGCCGGGCGCGGGTGCGCTGCGCGCGTGGATCATCCGGGTTCACGCCGGACACTATACGACAGTAGTTGCTTAAACGACATATGTTGCTTAATCGACAGTTGTCGTCTAAGGTGCCGGGCATGCGAGTCGAGATATGGGCCGACATGGTCTGCGCCTGGGCGTACATCGGGAAGAGGCGGCTGGAGCGGGCGCTGGCGGGTTGGGAGGGGGAGCCGGTCGAGGTGGTGTGGCGGCCGTTCCGCATCGACCCGGCCGCGCCCGTGCCGGGCGAACCCCTCGCGGAGGTGCTGACCGACCCGCGGGTCGACGAGGCGCTTCAGGCGTGCAACCCCGACCTGACGCCCTCGGACAACCGGACGCTCGTCTCCAGGATCGCCGCCGCCGAAGGGCTCGGCCCGCCGTGGGGACCGGCATGGCGGGCGAGCAGCCACGACGCGCACCGGCTGATCGCGCTGGCGTGCGAGCGGGGCGGCGCCGCCCTGCAGGACGCCGTGGTCGAAGGGGTGCTGCGGGCGCACTTCGTCGACGCCCTCGACCTGAGCCGCCCCGAGGTGCTCGACCGTGTCGCGGCCGGTGCGGGCTTCGTGGAGGGCGCGGCTCTGCTGGCCGAAGGCGGGGGCGACGAGCGCGTCCGGGAGTCGCTGCTCGTCGGCAAGGCCACGGGGGTGCGGACCTCGCCCACCCTCGTCGTCTCGGGCCGCGCGCTGACGGGCGCCCAGCCGCCGGAGGTGATCCGGGAGTTCCTGGAGGGGGCGGGCGGATCGACGCACCGCCGGCTGCCGGCGGAGGTCGAACGGCTCCGCCACGCCGAGTCGCTGCTGGACCAGCGCGACCCGCTGGGCGCTCTCACCCTGCTGCGCCCGCTGCTCGACGACCACGGCGACGACCGCGGCGTCCGCATGCTCGCCGCCCGCGCCTACTACGCCTCGGCGCAGCTCGGCCGGGCCGAGGCCACGCTGGAGCGGCTGGTGGCCGAGACCCCCGACGACTCGTACGCCCGCCACCTGCTCGGCCGCACCCTGCAACGGCAGGGCCGCCCCGGCGAGGCGGAGCCCCACCTGGCCATGGCGTCCGTCATGACCCCGTCCTACGCGAGCTGACCCGCCCCGGCGGCTGCGCGCCCCACCGAGCACCGGCCGGGCCGGGGCGCGCGACCGCTATGCCGGGGTGCCGGTCGTCCGCCTCGACGCGATGCGGGCGCGCAGCCCGAGCAGGACGTCGACCAGCAGGAAGCCCGCCAGCGACACCCCCAGCAGCGGCACGAACCACCCGGCCGCCACGGCCGCCACGGCCGCCGGCACCAGGACGGCCCAGTGCACCCGCCGCCAGGCGCCCCGCCGGTACGGCCGGGCGAAGCCGCGCGTGGGCCGCCGCTGCCACCACATCCGGTACCCGTACCCGACCAGGAAGACCAGACCGCCGGCCAGGACGGCGAGCAGGAGCTGGTTCGCCGGGCCGAACAGGCGGCCCATGTGCCCGTCGATGCCCCAGCGGGCCAGCTTGGCCGCCGGCGGATGGTCGGCGAAGCGCAGCTCCTCGGCGACCCGAGCGGAGGCCGGGTCCACGGCCACCTGGTCCAGGCGCTGCGGCCACGCGTAGTCGATCTCCTTGACCACGTAGGCGCCTCCGGAGGCCTCCGGCCAGACGATCTCCAGCGGCCCGGACAGCCCTGCGCCGGCGGCGGCCCCCGCGACCCGGTCCACCGCCGCGCCGGAGGGCACCGCGCCGTGAGCCGAATGGTCGGAGCCCGTGTGCGCGGAGTGATCGCCGCCGCCGGAGGCCGTCGACAGCGCCGGGGTCGACCAGTTGAGCGCGGCGCGCAGCTCGTCCACGTTCGCGCCCGCGTACGTGGACCAGGTCAGCCCGGTCGCCGACAGGAACAGCAGGCCGGTCACCGCCCACAGCCCGACCGCGCCGTGCCAGGACAGGCTGCGGCGCAGGCCGGTGGTGCCGGGTTCGGGAGCGAGCAGGCGGCGTACCCGCCGGCCGGGGCGACGGCGGCGGCTGAGCCAGAGCACCAGCCCGCCGAGCGCCACGACCCACAGCCAGCTTGCCGCCAGCTCGCTGTAGATCCGGCCGGGCTCGCCCAGGTGGAGGTTGCGGTGCAGGTGGGAGATCCAGGCGCGGACGGGCAGCGCGCCGGAGCTGCCGTAGCTCTCCAGCGCGCCGCGCACCTTGGCGGTGTGCGGGTCGACGAAGACGGCCAGCTTGGTGCTCGGCGCCAGGCCGGGCACGTCCATCAGCACCGCGGTGGTGCGTCCCGGCCCGGCCGGGGTCCGTACGGCGATGACGGTGCCCCGCGGCTGCGCGGCGCGGGCGGCCGCGACCTGCTGGGAGAGGGGCGTCGTGGTCGGTCGCGCGGGCGCGTTCAGCTCGTGGCTGTAGACGATCTCCTCCACCTGCCAGGAGGCGGCGTAGAGCAGGCCGGTCGCGGCGGCGACGAGCAGGAACGGCGCGACGAGGACACCGGCGTAGAAGTGCAGCCGCAGCACGAGCGGGCGCAGCGCCGCCCAGCTCCCGCCGCGGGGCGCGGGCGGGCCGGGAGGCTCGGTGGTGGGTTCGGCTTCGAGGATCGAGGACATGGGGCGTTCTCCGTTTCCGGGACGCGCGCACGCGGGGCGCGCACGTGTCGCCGTACGAGCGATGGGGGACGCCGGGCCCGACCCTGGCCCTGGACACGCTCCTGACGCGGGTCCTGGACGCCGGTCTCGGACGGGATCCTGCACGCGGGTCCTGGACGCCGGTCGGGCGGGAACCCGCACGCGGGTCTCGGACGCGGGCCGGGGATGCGCTCCTGGACGCGGTCGGGCGCGGCGACAGGGCCGTGCCGGCGTGGCATCCCGGGTGGCACTCGGCGTGGACGGGGTGCGGGCCGGGCACGGCGTGGGGACGGGCGTCCGCCCGCGCGACGGACATGAGCCGTCCGGCCGGCGTCGGCGGGCCCGTTCAGCGAACGGAGAACGCGAGGGGCGGGCCCCGCCGGGAGATCGCCGCGGCGTGCGGCGGAGGGGGAGGCGCCGGGGCGGCCGAGGCGGCGCTGATGGTCGGGCCGGCCACGGTGACCGGCGACGTGAGCGCGACCAGCAGCCGGACCAGGAACCCGCGCACCGAGGCCAGGGCCAGGCGCAGGAGGTTCGCCAGGGCGGTCTCGCCCCGTTCCAGCCACCAGCCGGAGACCAGCGCGACGGTCACGTGCACCAGCAGCATCGAGACGCCGGTGCCGCCCCCCGTCTCGGCGGCGTCCGGGGTGAGGGCGAGCAGGCCGGTCGGGGACGCGTGGTGGTGCCCGCCCAGCTCCGCCATGGGCCCGGCCGGCCGCACACCGAGCCCGCCCGCCCGCGCCACCGGTCCGCCCGCCTGCGTCATCGGGCCGGACAGCGGTGCGTCCGGGCCGGTGAACAGGTTGTGCAGGGCGTACTGGGCGACGAAGCAGGCGGCGAGCAGCGTGCCGCGCCCGCGCCGGCGGGCGGCCAGCGCGTACGCCACGGCCCAGGTCGCCGCCGTCGCACCGGACAGCACCGGCAGGGCCACCGGACCGCCTCCGGTGGCCGTGTGCAGCCCGGCCGACAGCAGCACGCACACGACCGCGAACACACCGGCGCGCAGTGCCCGGATCAGCGGATGGCCCACGTGTGGCCCGCCGTCACGGCAGCCGCGACCGGCGCCCCCGCCTCCGGGGGACGGGCCCGGTCGCGCAGCCATCGCCTGCTCCTTTCCTCTCGCCTCGCCCGGAGATACGGCCCGCGAGCCGGTCCGGCTCAACGCCGCGACGGATTTCTCGCCGTGGATCCCATCCGCGCCCCGGCGGGTGTCCCAGGGACCGCGGCCACGCCGGGGCGCCGGTCGTGGGTCCGGGACTGTGGTCACGCGGGGCGCCGGTCGTGTTCGGGAGGATGGTCACGCCGGGCGTTCGCCGAGCATGTCCGGGGTGGCGGCGAGCAACCTCCTCGTCTCCGGGTGGGCCGCCGCGCGCGCACGCGGCGGCCGAGGCGCCGGTCGGCCGCCGGGTGGCCGGCAAGGCCGTCCTCGACCTCTGACGGCGCGCCCGGTGTAAGCCGCCTGGCCAACGGAAATACCCCCAGCAAGGTGACAAAGTGACGGGGCGTGCCGATGAGGGGATTCAGGATCGCCGGGATCGTGAGCGGGCTGCTGCTGGCGGGCGGCGCCGCGCCCGCGCTGGCCCGCGAGCCCGTGCCGGGCGCGGCGGAGGACCCGGGCGGCTGCTCCCCGGCCCAGCTCGACGTGCGGCTGGACCGGGTCGATCCGGGAGCGGGCAACCGGTACGCGCCGCTGGTGTTCACCAACGGCTCCGGCGCCGGATGCACCCTGCGCGGCCATCCGGCCCTGGTCGTGCTCGACGCCTCCGGTGACCCGCTGCCGGGCGGGGTGCTGGCCGTCGAGGGGCCTGGGGAGACGGTCACCCTGGAGCCCGGCGGCAGCGCCCGGGCGGTGCTGCACTGGACGGTCACCGCCGACGACTGCCCCGACGCGTCCGCGCTGCTGGTCACCCCGCCGGGGCAGGGCGCCGCCACGACGCTCCCGTTCCCGGCCGGACGGGTGTGCGGCGCGCTCGACGTCACCCCCGTCCGCTAGTCAGGCCGAGGTGGTGCGGTGACGGGCGCGGAACTCCGCCAGCAGCTCGTCGGTCACCTCCGCTCCGGCCGCCACGGCCGCGTGCACCTCACGGAAGTAGCCCTCGTACCCGGCGGGCGTGTAGAGGCACAGGGCGCGCGCCGGAGCGGTGCCGGCGTTGCGGAAGCCGTGCGGAGTCCCGCGCACCGCCGCCAGGAGGTGGCCGGGCCCCGCCGTCACCTCGCCGTCGCCGTGGTGCAGGGTCAGCTCCCCGTCGAGGACGTAGAAGTACTCGTCGTGCCCGTGGTGCACGTGCGGCCGGGCCCCGACCACGCCCCCCGCGAGGGTGAACTCCTCGAACGCGAACCGCCCGCCGGTGTGCTCGCCCGTCAGCCGGAAGAAGTGCGCCACTCCCGCGACGTCGATCAGCTCACCGTCTTCGGGACGGCGCAGTAACGGGCGCGGCCCCGGCATCTTGTCATCGGTCACCCGAGCATTATCGGCTGACGCCGTCCGCGCCGCGTCGCAGCAGGCTCAGGTCGCCGCGCCGGGGCAGGCTCTCCCAGTCGCCCTGGGAGGTGACGGCGAACGCCCCCGCCGCGCACGCGGTCCGCAGCCGCTGCCCGGGCGTGGCCCCGGCCAGCCAGTCGGCCAGCCACCCGGCCGCGAACGCGTCTCCCGCGCCGACCGGGTCCACCTCGGTCACCTCGTACGGCTCCGCGTGCCGGACGACCCCGTCGGACAGCTCCATGGCCCCCTCGGCGCCCGACTTGATCAGCACGTGCCGCGGCCCGAGCGCCGCCAGCGCCTCGGCCAGCGCGACGGGCTCGGCCGGCACGCCGCCGTCGGCCACCAGGCGGGCCTCCGGCACGGTCGCGAACAGCACGTCCACGTCCCCGATCGTGTCGCGCAGCCACGTGCCCGCCTCCTCCGGCGACCAGAGCGCCCGCCGGTAGTTGACGTCGAGTGAAACGAGCACCCCGGCGGCCCGCGCCTCGGCGACGGCGTGGCGTGCCGCCTCCCGGGCGGAGGCCGACAGCGCCGGCGTGATGGCCGACAGGTGCAGCACGCGGGCGCCCCGGATGAGCGCCGGGTCGAGGTCGGCGGGGGCGAGCCGGGAGCCGGCGCTGCCCCCGCGGTAGTAGCTGACGTCGATGAGGTCGGCCGTGCGCCTGCCCTTGATCATCAGCCCGGTGGGCGCGCCGGGGTCGGCGATGGCTTCGGTGTTCACGCCCTCGCCCAGGAGCGTGGCCCGGATCAGGTCGCCGAACTCGTCCGCGCCCACCCGGCCCACCCAGGTCGCGCTGTGGCCGAGCCGGGCCACGCCGATCGCCACGTTGGACTCCGCCCCGCCCAGGCCCAGGTCGAAGTCGCGGGCGAACCGCAGCGGCCCCGTCCGGCGGGCGGCGAACAGTGCCATGGTCTCGCCGAAGGTCACCAGATCGGTCATCGAGAGGAGCCACCCAGCTTTCCGGAGATGCGCGACGCCGCGGCGGCCACCATCGGCCCCAGCTCCCGCACCCGCGCGGCGGTGATCCGCGAGGACAGGCCGGAGATGGAGATGGCGGCGACCACGGTGCCGGTGTGGTTGAAGATCGGCGCGCCGACGCAGCGCACCTCGGGTTCGTTCTCGCGGTCGTCCACGCTGTAACCGCGCCTGCGCACGCTCGCCAGCTCCGTGCGCAGCCTGGCCGGGTCGCTGATGGTGCGCCTGGTCATGACGTCCAGGTCGAGCCCGTCCACGGTGTCGTCCGGCAGCCAGGCGAGGATGGCCTTGCCCACGGCCGTGCTGTGCAGGGGGCCGCGGCTGCCGATGCGCGAGGCCATGCGCACGTTGGTCTCGTTCTCCACCTTGTCGATGTAGACGACGTGCGGCGGCTCGTACACGACGAGGTGGACCGTCTCGCGCACCTCGGCCACCAGCCGGTGCGACTCCTCGGCCGCCACCGCGCGCAGGTCGAGACCCGCGAGGTAGGCCTGGCCCAGCTCCAGCGTGCCGTGGCCGAGCCGGTACGCGCCGGTCCTGCGGTCGCGTTCGAGCAGCCTGGCCTCGACGAGCGGGACGGTCAGCCGGAGCACGGTGCTCTTGGACAGGCCCACCGCCTCGGCGAGCTGGGTGAGCGTCAGGCCGTTGGAGGCCCGCACCCGGTCCAGCACCGCGAGCGCGCGGCGGAGGGAGGCTGACTGGTTGCGCTCGGGCACGCCGATCATGTTAGGCCGTGGTCTCGCCGGACGTCTGCATCTGCAGCACAGCGTTGTGCAGTGCACAACAAGTCGGCGGAGCCCTTCCGTGCCGCCCGGGCCGTTCCTAGTCTCTACGCCAGGAGGTAATAGTGAAGTTTCTTTACTGTGCCGTGGCCGGCGCCGCCCTAGCGGCCCTGGCGGCCTGCGCGCCCCCCTCGACCGCCCCCACGTCCGGCGGCGGAGACGACAAGACCGGGACGCTGCGCGTGTGGCTCTACGACGAGCCCAACCGGGCCCCCAAGGAGAAGGTCGTCGGCGAGGCGATCAAGGAGTTCACCGCCGCCCACCGGGACGTCAGGGTCGAGGTCAGCTACATCCCGACCACGCCCGCCCGCCACGAGAAGTTCAAGGGCGCCTTCAACGACCCGTCCAGCTCGCCGGACGTCGCCGAGTACGGCAACACCGACCTCGCCGAGTACGCCGCCGCGGGCGGCTTCACCGACCTGGCGGCAGACCTGCGGGGCGTCGACGTCAACGCTGACCTGATGAAGTCGGCCTCCGTGGACGGCAAGGTCTACGGCCTGCCGTGGTTCATCGGCGTGCGCGCCCTGTACTACCGCACGGACGTCTTCGAGGAGCTGGGCCTCAAGCCGCCCACCTCGGTCGAGGAGCTGACCAGGACGGCCCGGACCATCCGCGAGAAGAAACCCGACCTGTACGGCATCGCCGTCGGCGGCGAGTACACCTTCGGCGCCCTGCCGTTCGTGTGGGCCGCGGGCGGCGACATCACCGCCCTCGGCTCGGCCGAGTCGCGCAGGGGCGTCCAGGCGTACACCGGCCTGCTGTCCGACGCCGTCTGCCCACCGCAGGCGTGCGCGTCGCTGACCGGCGGCAAGACGGTCGAGCTGTTCGCCAGCGGCAAGGCGGCCATGGGCATCCTCGGCAACTTCAGCCGTTCGGCCGTGGACGCCGGGGCGGCGGCCGGCAAGTACCAGGTGGTGCCGCTGCCCGGCTTCGAGCCCGGCTCCGTCGCGCCCGCCTTCGCCGGTGGCAACAACCTCGGCGTGCTGAGGAACGCCCGGCACCGCACGCTCGCCACGGAGTTCGTCAAGCTGCTCGGCGGCAAGACGTACCAGACCAAGATGTACGAGGCGATGGGCAACCTGCCGACCCTCACCGCCGCCCGCGACGAGCTGGCCGCCAAGGACGCCTTCCTCAAGCCGTTCCTCGACACCGTCGCCAGGGGCACCCGGTTCGTGCCCGTCCACCCGGGCTGGGTGAAGATCGACAACGGCAAGGTCATCCCGACCATGCTGCAGAAGGCCGCCACCGGGCAGGCGAGCGTGGACGAGGCCACGACGGAGGCGGCCGCCTCCGTCAAGACGGCCCTCGGCAGCTCGTGACCGCGGCGGCGACGCCCGTCGCCGCCCGGCGGCGGGCCCGCACGACGCGCGGGCCGGGCGGGCCGCGGCCGTGGCTGTACCTGCTGCCCGCCCTCGCCGTCCTCGTGCCGCTGTTCGGCTACCCGATCTACATGCTGGGCCTGCTGTCGGTCTTCGACTACCGGCAGGCCCAGGTCAGCGGCGGGCAGCCGACCACGTTCGTCGGCATCGGCAACTACGCGACCCTGTTCGGCGACGCCCGGTTCTGGAGCGTGCTGCTGCAGACCGTGGGGTTCGCCGCCGCGCTGGTGGTCGCCACCCTGGCCGTGGGCGCGGCGCTGGCCGTGCTCATGACCCGCGTCGGGACCGTGCCGAGGGCGGCGCTGTCGCTGGCCGCCCTCGGCGCCTGGGCGGCGCCCGCGATGACCGGCTCGACCGTGTGGATGTTCCTCTTCGACGCCGACCTCGGGCTGGTCAACCAGGTGCTCGGCATGGAGGGGTTCAACTGGTTCTTCGACAGGTGGGTGGCGTTCGGGGTGGTCGGCGCCACCGTCGTGTGGCACTCCTTCCCGTTCGTCATGGTGACGCTGTACGCGGGCATCCAGGCCGTGCCCGGCTCGGTGCTGGAGGCGGCCGCGCTGGACGGGGCGTCCGCCTGGCAGTCGTTCCGGCGGGTGATCGTGCCCATGCTGCGGCCGCTGATCACCATCGTCGTCATCCAGTCGGTCATCTGGGACTTCAAGATCTTCACCCAGATCTACGTGATGACCAACGGCGGCGGCATCGCCGGGCAGAACACCGTGCTCAACGTCTACGCCTACCAGACCGCCTTCGGCTCCTCGGAGTACGGGCTCGGCTCGGCCATCGGCGTGGTGATGACGTCGATCCTGCTCGTCGTGACCATGTTCTACATCCGGGCGCTGCACCGGACGGGGGAGAGGCTCTAGTGCGCACCACTCGGCACGCGGCCAACGCGGTGGCGCTGGTCGTGGCGTTCCTGACCGCCTTCCCGATCTACTGGATGGCGCTGTCGGCGGTCAAACCCGCCGGGGAGATCCAGTCGCTCGACGTGCGGCCGTGGACTCTCCACCCGACCCTGGAGCACTTCGCTCGGGTGCTCACCGGCGAGGGGTTCGCCCGCTACCTCGTCAACAGCGCGGTCGTGGCGCTGTCGGTCGTGGTGCTGTCGGCCCTGGTGGCCTTCCTCGCCGCCGTGGCGGTCACCCGGTTCGCCTTCCGGTTCCGCACCACGGTGCTGATCATGTTCCTGGTGGCGCAGATGGTGCCGGTGGAGGCGCTGACGATCCCGCTGTTCTTCGTGGTGCGCGACGCGGGGCTGCTCAACACCCTCGCCTCGTTGGTGCTCGTGCACCTGGCGTTCTCGCTGCCGTTCGCCGTCTGGATGATGCGCGGCTTCGTCGCCGCCGTGCCGGAGGCGCTGGAGGAGGCGGCGCTGATCGACGGCGCGAGCCGCGCGACCGTGCTGTGGCGCATCCTGTTCCCGCTGGTCGCGCCCGGTCTGGTCGCGACCGCCGTCTTCTCGTTCATCACGGCCTGGAACGACTTCGTCTTCGCCAGGACGTTCATCATCTCGGCCAAGGACAACCAGACCCTGCCGGCCGCGCTGCTCGTCTTCTTCAAACCGGACGAGAACGACTGGGGCGGGATCATGGCGGCCTCGACGCTGATGACGATCCCGGTGCTGATCTTCTTCGTGGCGGTCCAGCGCCGGCTCGTGTCAGGTCTTGGAGGGGCGGTCAAAGACTGATGTCTCATGCCGGTCGCCCGGGGCCAGGAACTCCAGCAGCCGTCGCCCCTCCTGCTCCACCGCCCGGAGGTCGGCGATCGGCTCCCACAGGTGGAGCCCGAGCGTGGAGGTGCCCCTGGTCCGGGTCAGTGTCCAGTCGCCGGCGGTGAAGCCGTCGACGAGGATGAGCCGGGGCATGACGTTCGTCCCCATGAAGCCCCGCATGGCGGCGAACCCGGCCTCGGTGATCACCCTCGACCGGTCGGCGTGGGACAGGAACAGGTTGTCGAAGTCGTACATCAGCCGCACCGGCGCGGGCACGTCGTCGCCGGGCCGCGGCGCGTCCGGCAGGTCGTGGTACGTCCGCCCGTCCTCGTCCCGGAACCGCACCAGATCGAGCCCCTCCACCACCTCGGCCAGCCGCGTCAACCCCGACCAGGTCTGCACGTCCTTGACCGTCGCCGGGCCGAACGCCGCCAGATAGCGCACCACCAGCTCGGCCGGCGTCATCGGGGCCACTCCCGTGCCCGCCTGACCGCCCGCCTGAGCCCTCGCGTGAGCCTTCGCTCGGGTGCCCGCTTCTGTGCCTGCTTCTGTGCCCGCGAGCCACGTGTCGGCGGGTGCGTGCGCGATCGGCCCGCTCCTGCCCCACAGCCCGCGCGGCGGCACCTGCGCCAGCGGCACCAGCCAGCGCACGCCCTGCCCCAGCGCGTGCGGGTCGTGGTCCGGCCACCGCCCGGCCAGCGCCCGTCCCAGCTCCGCGAACGTCATCGGCCGCTCCTCCAGCAGCGCCCGTCCCACCGCGGCCAGCTCGTCCAGGTCCACCCCGGCCAGCCGCCGGCCGAACGTCGTCCGCGTCATCCGCTCGGTGACCACCTGCACCAGCGGCCGCATCGCCAGGCAGTCGCGCGCGCTCACCAGGTGGATGGTGGAGCGCTGCAGCGCGATCCGCACCAGCTCCCGCGACTCCAGCCGGGCGGAGGCGTCATCCGCCCGGAACCCGTCGATCCGGTTCCACAGGCCGGTGTACCAGGTGTGCGGGGTCTGCGCCTGCAGGCCGCCGAGGTGCTCGACGACCTCGACCACGGGCCGGTCCGTACGGCGGAGGAGGAACTGCCGCTCCAGGGTGGCACGGTTCAGCGCCCTGCGGCTGATGAGGGGATCCATGGGCTCCACGGTAGGGAGCATCGCGGAAGAGTACGTTCCGCGTTGGGCGGAACCGTCCCTTGACGATGATCGTCACCTGGGTGAGCATGATCGCTGTCATGCAAGTTTCGCCCCATATGTGGAGGCAGCTTCGTGCCCACCTTACGCACGGCCGGCGGGGTCTCGGCCGCGATCACCCTGACCGTCTCCCTGGTCGCCCTGGCCCCGTGGCCCGCGTCCGCCGATCCTGCCGCGTCGGCCTCGATCACCCTCGCGGCCGACGCCCAGCCCAAGCCCGACCGCCCCACCCTCGAAGCCATCAAGCAGCAGGCCGCGCAGCGCGGCATCCCCTTCGAGCAGGCCGTCGCCGACCACCTCTCCACCACCGCCGCCGCCCAGCGCACCGCCGCGGCCAACCAGCCGGACGGCCCCGTAGACGTCCCCGACGTCATGATCGACGACATGCACGCGGCGGAGATCGAGGACCTCAGGCGCATCGCCGCCGCCGAGGGCATCGGCCTGGCCGAGGCGATCGACCGGGTCGCCTGGCAGGACGAGTTCGAGAAGGTGGCGGCGGAGCTGGCCGCGGCCTTCCCGGCGGAGTTCTCCGGCGCGGTGAAGAACGACGACAGCGCCTGGTTCGGGTTCAAGGGTGACGTCCCGGCCAAGGCCGTCGAGCTGGCCAGGACGCTGCCGGTGCGGGTGGACCTCGCCGCCGGCCGGGGCTACTCCGAGGCCGAGCTCGCCGCCGCCGGCACGGGCGCCCACGAGGCGGTCATCGGCAACGACACGGTGGCCGACGCCTCCACGTCGTACGACGTACGCACCGGGGCCGTCCAGGTGGAGGCCCAGCTGCGCGGGCAGGTCGCCGACCGTGCAGCGGCCGCGGCGGATCTCGTGCCCCGGCAGGCGCTCGCGGCCGGAGTCAGGGTGGAAATCGCCCTCGTCGACAGGGCCGCCGAGCCGGAGGACAAGTACATCCGCGGCGGCGGGACGCTGGGCACCTGCACGTCCGGCTTCAACCTGAAGTACATCACCAGCAACACCAAGCGGCACGGCACCGCCGGCCACTGCGGGCAGAGCACCGCGACGCGCACCTACGCCAACCACAGCGGCGACGGCGGCTCCACGTCCGTGTCGCGCGTGTGGGCGCACGTCGGCGACTGGGGCGACCTGGCCTACTACACGGTGGGCTCGAAGTCGCCGACCCGCACCTTCTACTACGACTGGAACAAGAAGCGCTACGCCGACAGCAGGTCGGGCATGCCCTCGGTCGGCACCCGCATCTGCCACTTCGGCAAGGCGACGGGAGCCAGTTGCGCGAAGGTGGCCCGCCGCGACGTCTCCAGCGGCGGCAAGAAGCACATGGTCGTCATGGACAAGGACATCAGCGCGGGCGGCGACTCCGGGGGCCCGTGGTACTACGGCGGCATGGCGTACGGCATCCACTTCGGCAAGATCGGCGGCGAGTCCGCGTTCACGCCCGCCTACCTCTACCAGAACCGCAAGTACGACGTCTGGACGCGCTGACGGCGACGCCCTCCCGCGTCGGCGCACCACGATGACGGCGACGCGCCCGGCCCGCCCCGCGGCGGGCGCGCCCCGCCCTCCTCCGGCAGGCTGGTGAACCGCCGGGCAGGCGGTGGCCGTTGTCCTCCCGTCAGGCATCGCACTCCCGACGGCACCTGGAGGTCACCGTGGCCCGCAGCGCGCTCGCCGCACTCGTCCCGCTCCTCGTGATCACGGCCGCCTGCGCGAGCGGCCCCACGAGCGGCCCCACGAGCGGCCCCACGGGCGGCACAGATGGCGGCACCGCCCCGGCCGCCGGTGAGGCGACACCGGGACCGGACCGGATCGTCGCCCGCGACGGCGATCCCGCGATCCTCGTGCACAACATGACCTACGGCGCCGACATGGAGGTGGGCGGCAGGCTGGCCTACCGCGCGGACGGCCGCTGCCTCGTCGTCACAGCCACCAGAGACGGGCGTGCCGTCGCCCTCACCCCGGTCTGGCCGCCCGGCACCGAGCCCCTGACCGACGGCGGCAGGCGGGGGGTGCGGGGGCCGTCCTTCGGCCTGCTGCTCGACGGCGACACCGTGACCGCGGCCGGCGACGAATGGCCGGCGGGCGATTCGCGGGTGCGGGGCCTGCCGGCGTGCGGCGACGGGTTCGTGGTGTTCAACCCGGGGTCGTTCAGGCGCTGACCGCGCGGGTCCGGGACGCGCGCGGTCAGCGCCCGTCCCGGCGCGGACGGCAAGGCGCCCGCACGGCGCCGGGGTGGCATCGTGCGGGCGCGAAATGGGGTCGTGCGGGCGCGGGATGGTGTCGTGCGGGCGTGGGAACGGCGGGTCAGTACTCGGTCGTGACCGCCGCGCCGGAGAAGGCCGCCGCGCCGTGCAGGCTGACGTAGTGCCAGCCGGCGGCGGGACTGGTGACGGTGATGCTGTGCTGGTTGCCCGCCCCGGTGGCGCGCCGGGTGTGGGACGAGGTGGTGGCCCAGCCCCGGTCGCTGTAGTAGAGGTCGGCGTCGCCGGTCCCGCCGGCGGCGGTGATGGTCAGGGCGCCGACGCCGGCCGGCAGGTAGAGGTAGAGGTAGGCGTAATCCCCGGCGGGGGCGGACAGGCCGCTGCGCCGGCAGTCGCGATCGAGCCGCCGGGTGTCGGGGTCGGTGCACTCGGGCGCCTGGCCGCCGCCCGCCGAGACGGACACCTGGCGGGAGACGGTGCCGGTGGCTCCGTCGTCGTCGGTGACGGTCAGCCGCGCCGTGTACGTCCCGGCCGCCGAATAGGTGTGCGCCGGGTTCGCGGCGGTCGAGGTGGCGCCGTCGCCGAACTCCCAGCGGCGGGCCGTGATCGTGCCGTCGGGATCGGCGGAGGTGTCGGTGAACGAGGCGGTCAGCCCGCTCGCGGCGACGGTGAAGCCGGCCGTCGGCGCCTGGTTCGACCCGCCGCCCGAGCAGGCCCCGGCGGCGCACGCGGCCAGCCAGGAGGTCCAGTCGGCGTCGTAGCGGGTGCCGATGGTGCCGGTCAGGAAGGTGCGGGCGGCGTTCCACGAGCCGGTGCGGTAGTGGCCGAGCACGGTGTCGACGTCGGCGCGGTGCCGCTCGTACATGTAGCGCACGGCCAGGTAGCCCCAGCGGTAGACGCGCGTGCTGTCGTGGTCGTACGTGGTGTCCCACAGGGTGCTCAGCGCGTAGGTCCGCCGGCCGGCCTCGGTGATGGCGGCGTCGTAGATCACCTTCCGGTAGGAGTAGGAGACGTACTCGGCGAAGCCCTCGATCCACCAGATGGTCGGCGTGGAGACGCCGGCGGTGAAGTCGCCGTGCATGTTGAACCGGCCGTCGAGGTAGTGGGTGTACTCGTGGTTGAGGTTCCAGATCTGGAAGGCGGGGCGCAGCCACTCGGCCTCGTAGGCGATGAACCTCGGCTGGTTGCCCGCCCGCGAGGGGTCGCCCTCCAGGTACATGCCGCCGTTGTCGGTGTCGATGCCGAACATCGGGCCGGCGTAGGTCTGGTAGTCGGTGCTGGAGTCGAAGACGACCACCTCCAGGGTGGTGTTGTGGTCGTCGGCCACCGGCCGCCCGCCGTCCCGGGCCAGGTCGTGGAAGAAGCCGTCCTGGCCGGCGAGGCCCGTGCAGGTGCCGGAGAGCTGCCCGGAGGTCATCGCCTGGGCGCGGATCCGGATCGCCGGGCCGCAGGAGTGGGTGATGGGCAGCACCTCGGCGGCCAGCCGCGCGGCCAGGTCGCAGGTGCCGTAGAAGGAGCAGTTGGCCCGGTCGTAGGCGTCGGCCATCTCGGCCACGCCGACCCACAGCCGCGCGGTCGGGCCCGTGACGGCGCTGCGCCCGAGCAGGCCGCGCGCCATCGGCCGGACGGTGTCCCGCAGGGCCGCGTGCTGGAGGAACCGCGCGAGCTCGCGCCCGGCGTTGGCCGTGAGGTAGCCGCGCTCGGTCCCGAGCAGGGCGAGGTGGCGGGTGGCGAAGGACTCGAGCGTCCGGAGCACGCCGGTGTCCGCCTGGACGGCGCTGACGAACGCGGGCACCTGGTGGCCGCGGAACAGCACCGTGTAGGCGCCGTTGACCGCGTTCAGCATCCACCACGACGCGTCGTAGGAGGAGTCGTAGCCGTTCAGCAGCCGCTCGACGACGTCCAGGTAGCGGTCGTTCTGCTGGGCGCTGTCGATCAGCACGACCGCCTCCGACAGCACCTCGCCGTTGGCGTCGCTGACCGTCCAGGCGCGCGGGTTCGCGAAGAACGCGTCGAGTCCCGCCCGGATCGCGGTCCTGAGCTGCGACCCGTACGAGCCGACGTCATCGGGGTGGTACCACTGCACGTAGTAGCCGGCCCGCAGGTACAGCACGAGCTGGGCGGTGCCGGCGCTGTTGTCGCCCGGATAACCGGGGCCGTCGGCGCGCAGGGCGTCGGCGACGCTCACCATCTGCGCCTCGCGGAAGGCGCCGCGGGCGTCCGCGCCGGTCAGGCCGAAGAGCGTGTTGACGCAGTCGGTGGTGACGGACCTGATGTGCCGCACCAGCTCGCCGCCGGTGCGGCCGGTGAAGCCGGCGACGTCGCAGGCCGCCGCCCTGGCGGTGGCGTTCCCGGCCGACGGGCGGCGGCGGTGCGGCGCGGGGCGCGGGTCGTCGTAGTCGCGGCGCAGCGCGTCCGCCGACGCGGGCAGCGGCGCCCGCTCGCTGACGTCCCTGCGCGACTCGCGCACGTGCTCCTGGTCGCCGGTGCCGGACAGGGACGCGGCGGGCGGCGGATCGGCCGCGGCCGTGCCCTGCGTCGTGCGCGCCTCCACGGTCGCGTACGCGGGGGAGACCGGCTGGAGGAGGAGAGCGAGGGTGATCAGCGGCAGCAGTAATCGCCTGGGCATGCTGGACACAGGGGGACCTCCGGGGGGTGTCCGCTTGGCTGTGAGGTGTCCCCGAGTGTGCGGCCGGGGCGGAGCCGCCGGTCATAGCGCCCGGCATAAATGTTGACTATGCGTTCATCGGAACGCCTCACCCCCTTCGGTGGCATGTCACATAATGTTCCGTTATGGAGCTAGAGCTCCGGCATCTCCGGATGCTCTGCGCGATAGCGGAGACGGGCAGCGTGACCCGGGCGGCCGCCCGGCTCGGCCTGTCGCAACCGGCCCTGACCGTCCAGTTACGCAAGGTCGAGGAGATCGTCGGCGGCGAGCTGTTCGCGCGCAGCCGCTCCGGCGCCGTCCCCACCCTGCTGGGGGCGCAGGTCATCGCCCGCGCCCGCGTCGTGCTTTCGGAGATGGACGGGCTGTTCGGCGACCTGCGCGACGTCCGCGCCCCGGGGACGCGCCTCCACCTGGGCAGCGTGCACACGGCCTGCGTGGCGAGCGTCGTCGGCCGGGTGGGCGAGGCCCTGCCCGGCCGGCTCATCTCCCTGCGGATCGAGCCGTCGGCCGTGCTCCTCGCCGACGCCCTGGCCCGCGGCACGCTGGACGCGGCGCTCGTGGGCATGATCGAGGGCTTCGACGTCCCGCTGCGCGCCCCGGTCGTCAGCCGGACCCTGATCCCGCAGCACCCGATCTTCGTCGCCCTGCCGGAACGGCACCGGCTCGCCGGACGGGCCGAGATCGGGCTCGCCGACCTGCGCGGCGAATCCTGGATCAGCCCGCCGGGCGCGGACGACGGGTCCCTGGCGGCCCTGCGCGCCTCCTGCCGGGCGGCGGGATTCGAGCCGGACGTCCGGTACGACGCCCCGAGCGGGGGCGGGCACCACCTGGTGGCCGCGGGCCACGGTGTCCGGCTGGTGGACCCCACCTGGCCCGCGCCGCCCGGCACCGTCGTCCGCCCGCTCGCCGGGGAACCCCAGGTCGCCCGCCTCGTCGTCGCCTGGCGGCGCGACCGGCTCAGCGCAACGGCGGCGTCGGCGGTCTACCGCGGCCTGGCCACGGCCTTCCGCGACCACGTGGACGACAACCCGGTCTTCCGCCGCTGGTGGGACGCCCACCCCGAGACGCATCCCCTCTGAGCGGGAACCAGTGCCGCATCAGCCTCCTGCTGGACCGTGAAGATGAGCCGACGGACCTCGGTCGTGATGGCTTCGCGTGGCGATTTCACGGCCCGGTGTCGACCCGCTGGCTCTGAGTTCCGGTGGCACCGCTACGCCAGTGCGGCGGCGCGCTCTGCCGCGGGCCAGGCTCCACCGCGACCGCAGTGGTGTAGCGTCCGGGCGGCACCTCCTGTGGGAACGGCCCGCAGGTGCTCGCCTGACCTGCTGTCAGGGTACCGAGTTCGCACGTCCGGAGGGTCTTCGCCAGCGGTACGCGGGATTCGATGTCGTACAACCAGACGTAGGCGACCGTGCCGTCGACCGCCTGGACCGCGCGCAGGGCGAGGGAGGTGACCACGGCGCCGTCGGTCACCTCGACACAAGGCTGGACCGATATCGGCACGCGCACCTCGACCACGGGCGAGCGGCACCGCGTGGGTATGTCTGGTACGGCATCGCCCGTGGCCCGGATGGACGCCGCGGTGGCCGTGACAAGTGCCAGCGCCGTACCGATGACCGCCACAACCCTCCAGAGAGCGCGTGGCCTCTGCTCCTGGCTGTGGGCTTCGTCCGCCATGGCTGATTCGCTGGGCTCAGGTTCGCGGGCGGCCTGGGTATTTTGCGGGATCTGGCTGTTGATTTCGTGCCAGCGCCGCTCCCACTCGGCGGTGTCCGTCATGCCGCAGGCGCGTACGTAATCGACGGTAGCCGCCAGGCTCGGCAGCCGGAGTCCCTTGGCGGCTTCGGAGAGCCTGCTCGGCGAGCAACCGACCCGGGAGCCCATGATCCGGTAAGTCGGATTCCCCGCCGCCACGCGCAACTGGCGTAGGTCATACGCGAAGCGTTCGATCAACCCGCTGCCGGGATCGAGTTCGCGTTCTGGCCTGCCCAATTCACCCCGCCTCGTTGATCAGGTGTCCGATCGGTGGTGATCAATCAAATCGTCGCAAGGATGAGCCGTACCAGGCAAGTCAGTCGTCTGAGGAGGCGCGAGTGAAGAGAATGTTCGCGGCGGTGGCCGCGGTGGCGATGGGGACCTGCGGCGTCGCGGCGCCCGCACACGCCGCCATGGGGGTGGCCTTCCGCGCGTATTCGGGCGCGAGCGAGAGCACGCACCAGGCCCGTTTCGAGAGCCTGAGCCGCCAGGGCTACCGGCCGATCACGGTGAGCGTGTCGGAAGGGCCGAGCTACGCGGCCGTCTGGGTCAAGGGCGGGGGCGGAGCCTGGATCTCGCGGAGCGGGATGTCCGAGGCGGGCTTCAGAGCGCGGTTCGACGACTACCTCGCGCAGGGATACCAGCCGACATCGGTGTCCGCGACGGGTCCGGCCGGCCGGGCGACGTTCACCGCGCTGTGGGAGAAGCGCTCTGAACGGTTCTTCTCCCGCATGGGGCTCACGGGGACACAGTTCGCCGCCTACAACCGGAAGGCGTACGAAGACGGGTACGTACCGGTCTCGATTGACGTGTACGGCACGTCGTCGGATCCCCGGTACGTCGCGGTCTGGCGGCAGAGCCAGGGGGGCGGATGGTACTTCTCGTACGGAAAGTCGTCCGCCGCGCACAAGAAGTTCTTCGACGAGCGCACCGCCGAGGGGTTCCGCCCGACTGCGGTCGCGGTGGCCCCGGGAGGGGCGCGGTTCGCCGCGATCTACCGCAAGGACGGTGTCCGCCCCTGGTACCACTACATCGACACCTCCGGCTCCGCCTACCAGCGCCGGTTCGACAGCCTCGTGGCGCGCGGCCTGCGGCCGGTCCAGGTGAACGTCGAGGACGGCGTGTACGCCTCGGTCTGGGTCAGCTGACCGATGGACCAAGAGCCCGCCTGGTAGCGGGACGGGCGGAGGAACTGGCGACATGATCCGCTGCTACATCACCCGGCGAAACCGCAACACCTGACAACCCTCGCCTACGACGCATCGTGAAGAGGGCAAACGTCTCCTGATCGGGGCACTAACCTGCGCCGCCCGCGGCCTTGGGGCGGGTGGTGCGGGTCTCGGCCGTCCAGGCGCCCAGGCGGGGCCAGGCGCGGACGAGGGCCGCGCCGGCGGGGGCGATGGGTTCGCCGCTGACGGCGACCAGCGTGCCCACCTCGGTCCGGGTGGCCCGTACGGGAACGCTGCGCCGCACCAGCAGGCCCGCGTCGGTCAGCCGGGTCAGCACCTCGCTCTCGTCCGCGTCCTCGGCGGACAGGCCCTCCAGGGCCGGGGCGTCGTCGCCCGGCGCGGGTGACGCACAGCCTTCGTCCGGGAGGTAGCCGTTGAGCAGGCGGAGCAGGAGCGCGGGCAGCCGTTCGCGCTGGCGGGGGGTCAGCGACTCGTACACCCGCTCGGCCAGCTCGCCCAGCGACGGCGGCCCGGCCAACCCGTCCGGCGGCACCAGCCCGAGCCCCGGCCTGCCTCCGCCGCGGGCCGTGTCGCGGGGCGCGGGCCGGAGCACGGTGACGGCCGCCCCACCGGAGCCCGCCGCAGCCGCGTCCGGCACGCTCTTCGGAGCGGCGTCCGGAGCGGCGTCCGGAGCGGCGTCCGGAGCCGTGTCCGGCACGGTGTCCGGAGCGGCGTCCGGGACCGCGCGGAGGTTCGGGGCGGTGGCCGGCAAGGTCGCGAGGCCGGCCAGCAGGGCGTCGGCGGAGGGCCGGTCGGCGGGTCGCTTGTCCAGCGCCCGGCCCACCAACTCCCGCAGCCCGTCGGGCAGCGCGTCCAGGTCGGGGTCCACGGCCAGCAGCCGGTGCATCACGCCGCCCAGGCTCTCCCCGTGGAACGGGTCACGCCCGGTCGCCGCGAACAGCAGCACCCCGCCCCAGGCGAACACGTCCGCCGCCGGCCCCGGCCGCTCCCCGATGATCACCTCGGGCGCCAGGTAGGTGGGTGTGCCGACCGTCCCCACGCCGGCCGCGCCCAGGTCGATCAGGGTGGGGCCGCCGGGGGAGAGCAGCACGCTCTCCGGCCGCAGGTCGCGGTGCGCGACGCCGATCGCGTGCAGCGAGCGCAACGCCGTCGCGACGGCGACGGCCAGCACGCGCAGCTCCGCGCCTCCGTACGGCCCGTGCCGCGCCACGGCCCGCCTCAGGTCGGGACCCTCGACGAACTCGCTCACGATGTACGGCACCGTCCCGTCGACGCCCACGTCGACCACCCTGGCGAGCTGGCACGGCCGGACCCGGAGGACCGCGTCGGTCAACTGCTGGGTGACCTCGCCTCTCGGCACCTTGACGGCGAACCTGCGTCCCTCGTCGTCGTAGGCGTCGTAGACGACCCCCCGCCCTCCGGCGCCGAGCCGCCCCGCCAGCCAGTAGCCGCCGAGGGTCCGCGGATCACCGGGCACCAAGCACATCGTCACTGCTGCTTAGATGCGGCCGAAGCGGGATTGGTTGCACCGGAGACCGCGGACATGGATGGAAAAAGACGCCACAGGCCCCCCGCGCGCCTCGGAGGACCCGTGCGTCATGATCATTATTGCAGGGCGGCAGACCCCCCGGACCACTCCGTCCGCAGCACGGACATGGTGATCGAGTCGTGCCACCGGCCCTCCCACAGCAGCGCGTCGCGCAGCACGCCCTCCTGCACGAAGCCTGCCTTCTTGTACACGTGGGCGGCCCGTTCGTTGAAGGAGTGGACGCCGAGGCTGACCCGGTGCAGCGGCGTCGTCGCGAACGCGTGGCCGAGCGTCAGCCTGATGGCCTCGGTGCCGTAGCCCCTGCCGAACACCCGCGGACCCACCAGCGCGATCCGCAGGTTGCAGGACAGGTTGTCGGCGTCGAGCTCGTTGAGCACGATCTCGCCCACGTAGCCGCCGTCCGCCACGATCGCCAGGTCGAGCCGGTCGGCCTGCGCGCCCCTGGTGGCGTACCAGCGCCGGGCGGCCTCAAGGTCGAACTCCCCGTGCGAGCCGGTCAACCGCCGCACCTCGGGATCGGTGACCAGCGCGTAGAGGTCTTCGGCGTACTCGGGGCCGACCGGGCGCAGCGTCACGCGCTCGCCCCGCAGGGTGGGTTTCTCGGCGAACATCACCCCTGACTACCCTGCCGGTCCCGGGCGGGCAACCGGATTTCCCGCAGCACGGCCTCCGCCACCTCCTCGGGCGACATGACGCTCACGTCGCACGTCATGTCGGCCACCTCCCGGAAGTAGGCCCCCCGCCGCGCCCGCATCTCGGCCGGGCCGAAGGCGGGCCGATGGTCGTCGGAGCGCATCCGCTCGGCCAGCACCGCGTCGGGGGCGTCCAGCCACACCACGAACGCCTCCCGCAGCGCCGCGCGCACCCGGGGATCCTCGACGGAACTGGCCGCCGCGGTGATCACCTTGGGCACGCGGCCGGCGAGCTCGGCGAGCACGTGCTCGGCCTCCCGCCCGTGCAGCACGTCCGCCCCTTCGCGGGCGGCGATCTGCGCGGCGGTGCCGCCGTAGGTGTCGACCAGGAACGGATCGCTGTCGCTGAGCGGCACGCCCAAAGCCTGGCTGATCAGGCGTCCGGCGCTCGTCTTGCCCGAGCCCATAAGCCCGACCATCACTACTGGTTTGTTTTTTGCCATGTGGATAGAGGTTCCTCGTGTCAAGGAGGTAATCATGACCATCGCCGGAAGCATCATCCTCATCATGCTCGGCGCGATTCTCACCTGGGCCGTCGAGTTCGACCTCGCCGGCCTGGACATCAACGTCGTCGGCGTCATTCTCATGCTCGGCGGGTTGATCGGGCTCGCGTTCGGCATCTACCGCATCCGGGTCACCCGCAGGGCGGTCGGCCCGATCGACGAGCCGGTGCAGCGCCACGAGGTCTACGAGACGCCCGAGGCCCGCCGGACCACCGTGTACGAGGAGCGCCGCCCCTACAACGAGCCGCCGCTGTAGCGACCCCCGTCGCCGCGGCGACGCCACACCAGGGAACCACACCAGGGAAGAGGTGAACGACATGCCGGCCAGCCAGGAGCTGCCGTCGACCCTGCGACGCTCGCCGAAGAAGGCGCAGGAGACGTGGATGAAGGCCCACGACTCCGCCGTCGAGACGTACGGCGAGGGCCGCCGCGCTCACATGACGGCCTTCGCGGCCCTGAAGCACTCCTTCGAGAAGGTGGGTGACCACTGGGAGCCCAAGCCGGAGAAGGGCCCGTCGGACCAGGGCGCCACGGACCGGTCCGGCAGGACCGCCGAGGGCGTCAACGCGAACGCCACCAAGGAGCACCTGCAGCACGTGGCCGCCGAACTCGGCGTGCGCGGCCGGTCGAGGATGACCAAGCAGGAGCTCGTCGACGCCATCAGGAAGGCCAACCGGCGGGCCACCGCGAAGGCCCGCCGCTGACCCGCTCGCTGAGATCGGCGGGCCCTGACGAGGCCCGCCGTTTTCTCGTGCCCGGCTGTCGAAGACCCGGTGCCCGTCTGTGCCCGGCCGTCGAAGACCCGGTGCCCATCGCGAAGCCGGTTCAGAGCAGCCGCTTGACCGTCTCGACGATGGCCCGCCGGTCGATCCGGGCGTCCGCGAGCTGCTGCTGCGGCGTGGCCGACCCCGGCAGCCCCCGTACGGCCAGTTTCACCACCCGGGGTCCCAGTTCGCTGACGGCGTCCAGCACCGCGTCGCCCAGCCCGCCCTCGGGCCGGTGGTCCTCGACCGTGATGAGGGTGCCCGTCGTGGTGGCCGCCGCCGTCAGGGCGGCCACGTCGACCGGCTTGACCGAGTACAGGTCGATCACGCCCACGGGCACGCCCCGTTCGGCCAGCTCGTCGGCCGCGGCCAGCGCCTCGTGCACGGTCACCCCGGCGGCCACGATCGTCGCCCGGTCGGCGGGGGAGTGGCGCAGCACCCGCGAGCCGCCCACGGGGAAGCGCTCGCCGGGCCGGTACACGACGGGCGTGTCGCCCCGCGTCGTCCGCAGGTAGGACACGCCGGACACGGAGGCCATCTCGGCGGTCAGGGCCGCCGTCTGGTTGGCGTCGCAGGGGTAGAGCACGACGCTGTCGTACACGGGCCGCATCATGGCCAGGTCCTCCAGCCCCATCTGGGAGGGGCCGTCCTCGCCGATGGCCACGCCGGCGTGCGAGCCGACCAGCCTGATCGACGCCCTGCTCACCGCGGCCATCCGGATGAAGTCGTGCGCCCTGGTGAGGAACGCCGCGAACGTCGCCGCGTACGGCACCCAGCCGCGCACCTGCATGCCCACGGCGGCGGCCACGAGCTGCTGCTCGGCGATGTACATCTCGAAGAACCGCTCGGGGAACGCCTTGGCGAACTCCTCGACCTTGGTGGAGTCGGCCACCTCGCCGTCCAGCGCCACCACGTCGCCGCGCGCCGCGCCGAGCGCCGCGAGGGCCTCGCCGAACGCCGTGCGCGTGGCGACCCGGGTGCCGACCTCGTACTCGGGCAGCGTCAGCGGTCCGTCCTCGAACCGGTGCGGCGCGGACGTGACCTCCGGCGGGTGCACCCGGAGCTCGACGTGCCGGGGGCCGCCCAGCTCCCCGATGGCCGTCTCCGGGTCGCGCAGCGCCTTGCCGTGGGCGCCCTCGCGGTTCTCCACCTCCAGCACGCCCTCGCCCTTGCGGGTCTTGGCCAGGATCACCGTGGGCCGCCTGCGCGTGTTGCGCGCGTCGCCGAGCGCGAAGTCGATCTGGCCGGGGTCGTGGCCGTCGATCTCGATCGTGCGCCAGCCGAACGCGCCGAACCTGCGGGCGTACGCGCCGGTGTCCCAGCCGTGCCGGGTGGGGCCCCGTTGCCCGAGCCGGTTCACGTCCACGATCAGCGTCAGGTTGGCCAGGCCCTCGTCACCGGCGTGCTCGGCGGCCTCCCACACCGACCCCTCGGCCAGCTCGCCGTCGCCGCACAGCACCCACACCCGGTACGGCAGGTGCTCCAGCCGCCCCGCCATCGCCATCCCCACACCGACGGGCAGCCCCTGCCCGAGCGATCCCGTGGCCACGTCCACCCACGGCAGCCGCGGTGTCGGGTGTCCCTCCAGCCGGCTGTCCCGCTTCCTGAAGGACAGCAGTTCCTCCTCGCCGATCGCACCCGCGGCCCGGAACAGGGCGTACAGCAGCGGTGAGGCGTGCCCCTTGGAGAAGATCAGATGGTCGTTGGCGGGCTCGTCCGGCCGGTCGAAGTCGTAGCGCAGATGGCAGGCGAACAGCACCGCCATCAGGTCGGCGGCGGACAACGACGACGTGGGGTGACCGGAGCCCGCCGCGGCCGAGCTGCGCACGGAGTCCACGCGCAACTGGGCGGCGAGTTCGGTCAGGAACCGCAGATCGCGTTCGGGCATGAGGGCCTCCTCCTGGTTCCCCCGCCGCCTACCCCTTCTCGCCCGGTTAACGCGATGGTCAACCCGCCGGTTGACATTCGGTCAACGTGCGGTCAATGTGCGGTCAGCGCGGCCTCCGGGCCGTCAGCCGCGGCGCCGGAGCACCGCCATGGCGAGCCCGGCGGCACCCGCCGCGGCCAGCGACAGCACGACCGGCCGGCGGTGGTGCGACAGCCACAGTTGCGGGCTGCGCGCGTGCGAGCGGTGGTCGAAGCTGCCCCGCGCCCCGTAGTCGTCGGCCTCGTCGGCCGGCTTCCACAGGTTCGCCACGCCGCTCGGCGGCTGCTCGGTCGTCTGCTGGGAGTCCACGCCGGTACGCGCCAGGTAGCGGTCGAGGAGGGCCGGGGCGACCCGCTGGGCGAGGAGCGTGGCGGCCGTGGTGATGCCGACCCAGTACTCCTTGCGCTCCGGGTGCTCGGCCGCGTACACGATCCCGCGGGCGGCGACCTCGGGCTGGTAGATGGGCGGCACCGGCTGCGGGTGCCGGCCCAGCTTCGACAGCACCCAGTCGAACTGCGGGGTGTTGACGGCCGGGAGCTGCACCAGCGTGATGTCGATGCCGCTCCGGCCGGCCAGCAGCTCGGTCCGCACCGCCTCGGTGAAGCCCTTGACGGCGTGCTTGGCTCCGCAGTATGCCGACTGCAGCGGGATGCCGCGCTGCGACAGGGCCGAGCCGACCTGGACGATCGTGCCCCGGCCGCGCGGGCGCATCAGGTCGAGGGCCACCCGGGTGCCCCAGACGTAGCCGAGGTAGGTGACGGCGGTGGTCCGCTCGTACTCCTCCGGCGTGATGTCGGTGAACCGGGCGAACACCGACGAGAACGCCACGTTGATCCACACGTCGATCGGGCCCAGTTCGGCCTCGACCCGTTCGGCCGCCTGCCGTACCTGCTCGTAGTCGGCGACGTCCGCCTCGTAGACCTGGCCCACTCCGCCGGCGGCGCCCACGTCCACGGCGGCGGCGCCCAGCCCGGTCGTGCCGCGCGCGAGCAACGCCACCTTGGCGCCCTTGGCGCCCAGCTCACGCACGACGGCCCGCCCCACGCCGCCGCTCGCGCCGGTCACGACGACGACCCGGCCGCGCAGGTCGTGCGGCCGCTCGGGCGACTCGCTCGCTGAGGGGGACTCCGAAAGCACTTCGGTTCGCTGCGGGGGCATGCTCACCCTGCCTCTCCTACGGTGCGGTTCTTCTGACGGCGTACGGCGAGCACGATGTCGACGACCGTGATCACGGCCACCACGACCGCGATCCCGGTCAGCACCGGCGCGGAGGCGACCAGCCCCAGCGCGGCCACCGCGAACGCGAAGACGAGGATGAAGGATCCCGCCCTGATGTGCACGACGTCACGCGGCGTCGCGGGGACCATCGGTTTGCCCGACTCCGAACGCCCTTCTTCCCACTGGTTCTCAGACATGGGGCGTCACCTGCCCCTGCCGTTTGCCGCCTAACGCTCGGGGTAGCCGCGGGCGCGTGCCTGAGCTGCGTCCGAGTGACCAGAGCTGGACATCGGCTTCTTCCGGGTCGGCGGCCTCGGCGGGTGGGCCACCCACGGCCCCGTGGAACGTGCCGTTGTGGACCTCGTACGCGCCGTTTGAGCTTTTCGCCCCCGGGCATGCGGCGTCTGGAGAAGGAGGAAGCGATGGAGGCTCCGCAGTACGTCGCGGCCCGGATCCAGCAGGCGCTGGCGGAGGACACGCGCACCCACGAGCTCGGCATCCATGTCGACGTGCGAGGCGACCAGCTGTTCCTGCGCGGGCAGGTGAGCGGCAGCGAGCAGCGCGAACGGCTGGGCCAGGTGGCCCACGAGGCCGCACCCGGCCTGAGGATGCACAACGAGATCAAGGTCGTCGTCGTCAGCGAACCCGGAGAGGATGAGCACCTTGACTAACGTGCGCATAGCGGCCGTGGGCGACATCCACCTGGGCGAGGACGTCCGCGGCGAGTACCGCAAGAGACTGGAGGGCATCGAGGAACGCGCCGACGTGCTGATGCTGGCGGGCGACCTGACCCGGCACGGCACGCTGGAGGAGGGCAGGCTCGTCGCCGACGAGCTGCGCGACCTGCCGGTGACCGTCGTCGCCGTGCTCGGCAACCACGACTACCACTCCGACCGGCAGCACGCGATTGCGAACGAGCTGCGCGACGCCGGGGTGATCGTGCTGGACGACGACGGCGTCGTGCTCGACTGCGGCGAGACCAAGCTGGGCGTCGTGGGCGGCAAGGGCTTCGGCGGCGGGTTCGCCGGCAAGTGCGCCAGCGAGTTCGGCGAGCGCGAGATCAAGGACTTCGTGGCGCACACCCGTTCCATCGCCGAGGCGTGGAAGCTGGCGCTGAAGGAGATACAGGCCGACCGCAAAGTCGTGCTGTCGCACTACTCCCCCGTCAAGGAGACGCTGCACGGCGAGCCGCTGGAGATCTACCCCTTCCTCGGCTCCTACCTGCTGGCCGAGGCCGTCGACACCGTCGGCGCCGAGCTGATCCTGCACGGCCACGCGCACAAGGGCAGCGAGAAGGGCCTCACCCCCGGCGGGATACGCGTGCGCAACGTGGCGCTGCCCGTGCTCGGCAAGGCGTACGCGGTCTACTGCCTGGACTGAGCACCACTCGGCGAATACGTGGAAACGAAACGGCCGCTCCCTTCCGGGAGCGGCCGTTTCTCTGGTCGGTTATGGTTAAAGGAGCCGATCACACTTCGCGTTTCCCCGTGCATAACCGGCGCGACGGAAAGGCGCTCAGCACGCCGCTATACATTGAAGATGCTGACGCCGCCCGGCCCCACGAGGAAACCGAGGACGATCAGGACGATCCCCCACAGGAGATCGCGACGGGCCAGGATGACGTAGATCCCGGCGATGACGAGAACGACTGCGATGATCCAAAGCAAAGTAGCCATGACCCGCTACTGCCCCGGGCCGCAGGCATTTAACATGCTTTCTGGACGACCTGCGGTTTTTGCGGCGGCCGCGGGAAGCCGGCGCCCATGACGGCATCCGGCCATTTCCTCTTTGCCGCGCCACGTCGAGCCGCTCGTGCTCAGGAGGCCTTTTGCATGAGCCGGGCGTAGGCCAGTTGCAGCCAGTCGGAGGCGGCCACGGCGGTCATGGTGGCCCCGGCCAGCCGGGTGAAGCGGGGCGCGAACACCATGCCGGCCGCGTAGGCGGTGGCCGTCCACTGCGCCAGGCAGAACGGGCAGGAGACCAGCTCGCCCACCGGGTTGCGCGGCTCCTCCTTCAGCTCCGCCGGCCCGCTCACCCCCTCGTAGCGGGTGAACGGCGCCCGCAGCGGGCTCGTCACCGGGTCCTTGGCGAGCAGCCGCGACACCTTGTGGGTGCACGCCGCCATCAGCGCCAGGTCCAGCAGCGCGATGCGGTCGGGTGCGCGCCGCCCGGTCAGCGCGGCCGCGCCCACCGCCGCCGCCACCGCTCCGCCGTACACGGCCAGGATGCGCAGGTAGCCGCGGATCGGCCGGTCGTGCTCGCCCGCGTACTCCTGCTCGGTCTTCTCCAGGAAGTCGGTCATACGGCCTGGCGCTACCCCCGCGCAGGAGGCCTACGCGCGGCCGGGCGAGGGGCGCTCGCGCGGCGGACCTGGACGTGATCGGACAGGGCCGCGTCCGGGCGGGCGCAAGCCCGTGGGAGGCGCCCGCGGAACGCCTATTCGCCACGCCTGCGGGTAGCCCGGTCTCATGAGCAGCCACAGTCATGCGGTAACCGATGCCATCCTCGACACACTGAAACGTGCCAGTTCGGGGTTGAAGGACGCCGGGGTGAAGTTCGCCCTGGCGGGCGGGTGCGCGGCCTACGCCCGGGGAGCGGCGCCCTCGTTGCACGACGTCGACTTCGTGATCACCGAGCACGACGTGCCCGCCGCGCTGGAGGCGCTGCGCTCACTCGGCTTCGAGACGGCCAAGCCCCCCGAGGACTGGCTGGTCAAGGCGTTCGACGAGGGCCGGCTGGTCGATTTGATCTTCCGGGTCTCCGACCGGCCGATCACGGACGAACTGCTCGACCGGGCCGAGCCGATGACGGCCTCGGCCGTGATCGTGCCCGTGCTGGAGGCGACCGACCTGGTGATCTCGTGGCTGCTGCCGTTGTCGGAGCACGCCTGCGACTACGGAGCCCTGTTGCCCCAGGTGCGGGCCCTGCGCGAGCAGGTCGACTGGGCGCGGGTCGCCGCCGTGACGGCCGGCTCGCCGTACGCCGCCACCTTCATCACCCTCCTGGAACGCCTCGGGGTCCTTGAGTCGCCCGTCACACCGAAGGGCGAACCGGCCTGGCCGTGACGGACGGAAAGGGCCGCACCCCGAGGGGCGCGGCCCTTCCTCGTCTCCGACGGATCAGTAAGTGAACCGGCCGTAGTAGTCGCCGATCACGGTCCGGTACTCGGGCTCCTTGAACCGTGCCTCGTCGAACTCGGGCGAGTCCTTGATCTCCGCCTTGGTCCGCGAGACGTGCACCTCGCGCTCCTGCGGGTCGATCCTGGTCACCACCCTGGCCGGGAGCATGACCTTCTTACCGAAGATCCACGGACCGGTGTCGACGACCAGGTAGCTCTCGCCCACCTCGTACGTCGCCTCGTCCACGGTCCCGATCTTCCCGTCGGTCGCCTGGACGTGGTAACCCACGAGGTCCAGGCCGCTGCCACGGGCGTAGACGTCAGGTCGATAGTCCCAGAGCTCCATGGAGCTCCTCTCCTCTCTGCTTCCGTCATGTTCCGGGCATCCCCTCGGCTACCCGCACGACGCCGCCCAAACCTGTCGCCCGGGCGGAAGCGCAGTCGCTAGGGTGGGTGACGTGCCGCGCTTTCTGATCTGCTCCCCGCCGCCCGCCCCGTAGCGGGCGGCCTGTCGCACGAACTCCGGGTCTGACCGATCCGGGGGTGGTCGCTGCCCGCGCACCGGGCCCTTTTCACGACCACTCCATCGGAGAGACCTGTCATGACCCCTGTTTCCGCGCGGCGGGGCGCGTTCTACGTGTCCGTGGCCGCGGCCGCCTGGGGCACCGGCGGAACCGCCGGCCTGCTGCTGTTCCAGTCGGGCGGCCTCGGCCCCGTCGGCGTGTCCCTGTGGCGCTACCTGCTCGGCGCCGCCTTCCTGCTCGCCCTGCTCAGCCTCACCGGCGGCCTGCCCGCCCGGCTCGACCCGCGGGTGGTCACCGTGGGCGTCGGGATGGCCGTCTACCAGGCCGCCTACTTCGCCGCCATCGCCCGCTCCGGCGTGGCCGTGGCGACCATGGTGACGATGGGCGCAACCCCCGTCATCACCGCGCTGGGCAGCCGTTTCGTGCTCGGCGAGCGGCTGGGCCGGCCCGGCGTGGCCGCCCTGGCCGCGGCGCTGGCCGGGCTGGTCCTGCTGACCTCCGAGAGCCTGCTCGGCTCCGCCACCGGGCCCGCGGGCGGCGGGGTCGGGGCCGGGATCGGGTTCGCGTTGCTGTCGGCCGCCGGGTACGCCGCCGTCACGCTCTACTCCCGGCGCCACCGCGACGACCCCCAGGGCATGGCCGTGGGCGGGTTCGTCGTGGCGGCGGCCTGCCTGGCGCCGTTCGCCCTGGCCGGTGGGGCGCTGCCCGCGTTCAGCCTGTCGTCCGTGGCCCTGCTGATCTATCTCGGAGCGGTGCCCACGGCGCTCGCCTACGCGCTGTTCTTCCGCGCGCTCACCACGCTCAGCGCGGCGAGTGTGTCGGTCATCTCGCTCGGCGAGGCCGCCGGCGCGGCGGTGCTGGGCGTGCTGCTGTTCGGCGAACGGCTGACGCTCACGGCCTGGGCCGGGTGCGCGCTGCTGATCGCCGCCGTGGTGGTGCTCACCGTCCGGCCGGGCGAGGGCTGACGGTCCGGGAGCGGGGCGGCGGCGCCGGAGGTCGCATGAGACGTCCGGCCCACCGCATGGGTTAGGGTCCGGTACGGCGACGCATGCCGTACCGTCGCTCCGCTCCCGCGGACCGAGCAGTGCCGACCAGCGGCGGGGTACGAGGGGAACGGTGCCGGCAGAGCGCGCGTTGGAGGGACTGTGGCGTCGATTACCGGAATCCTCAGAAACCTCCTGGACCGTCCAGGAGGGGTGAGCCTTAGCCCGTACAAGAAGATCGTCAAGGCGGCCGGTGAGCTGGCCGGAGAGGTCGGGAAGCTGGGCGAGCCGCCCAGGCCCCCGATGGACGATCTGGCCCGTTTCTGCGCCGTCGCGCGCGAGGCGGCCGACCGGACGCTGGGGCTGAGGCCGTACGACGCGCAGCTCCTCGGGACCCTCGCCCTCCTGGACGGCAAGATCGCCGAGATGGCCACCGGCGAGGGCAAGACGCTGGCCGGCGCGATGGCGGCGGCGGGCCACGCCCTGCAGGGCAGGCGGGTGCACGTCATGTCCGTCAACGACTACCTGGCCCGGCGCGACGCGGAGTGGATGGCGCCGTTCTACGAGGCGATGGGCGTCACGGTCGGCTGGGTCGGGCAGAGCTCCACCTTCGAGGAGCGGCGCGAAGCCTACGCCAGTGACGTCACCTACGGCGCGGTCAGCGAGATCGGCTTCGACGTGCTGCGCGACCGGCTGCGCACCGACGCGAGCCGGATCATCGTTCCCGAGCCCGAGGTGGCGCTGGTCGACGAGGCCGACTCCGTGCTGGTGGACGAGGCCCGGGTGCCGCTGGTGATGGCCGGGGCGTCCGACGCGGGCGACGCGGTGCCCGAGATGGCCGCGCTGGCCAGGCAGCTCGTCCGCGGCTACCACTACGAGATCGACGACCAGGCGCGCAACGTCTATCTGACCCCCAAGGGCGCCGACACCGTCGAGAACCTGCTCGGCGTCGACCTCTACGACGAGAACGAGCCGGGCACCCTCATCGAGCTCAACCTCGCCCTGCACGCCCACGCCCTGCTGACCCGCGACGTCGACTACATCGTGCGCGACGGCAAGGTGCAGCTCATCAACGCCTCCCGCGGCCGGGTCGCGCTGCTGCAACGCTGGCCCAACGGCCTGCAGGCGGCCGTGGAGGCCAAGGAGGCCCTCGCCCCCAGCGAGAAGGGCGAGATCCTCGACTCCATCTCCGTGCAGGGCCTCGTCCGCCGCTACCCCCGGATCTGCGGCATGACCGGCACGGCCGTGGCCGTCAGCGAGCAGCTCGGCGAGTTCTACGGGCTGAAGGTCGCGGTCATCCCGTCCAACCGGCCGTGCGTCCGGATCGACGAGCCCGACCGTGTCTACCCGACGGTGCCCGACAAGGACGCGGCGCTGGTCGAGGAGATCCAGACGGTGCACGCCACCGGCCGGCCCATCCTCATCGGCACCCTCGACGTGGCCGAGTCGGAGAACCTCGCCAAGCTGCTGCAGCGGCGCGGCCTCGAACCGGTCGTGCTCAACGCCAAGAACGACGCCGAGGAGGCCGCGATCATCGCCCGCGCGGGCGAGCGCGACGCCATCACCGTCTCCACGCAGATGGCCGGGCGCGGCACCGACATCCGCCTCGGCGAGGGCGTCGCCGAGCTGGGCGGCCTGTACGTGATCGGCTCCGGCCGGCACGCCAGCAGCCGCCTGGACGACCAACTGCGCGGCCGGGCGGGCCGCCAGGGAGACCCGGGCGGCTCGGTGTTCTTCGTCAGCATGCAGGACGACCTCGTCACCCAGTTCGTCCCCGACGAGCGGCCGCCGGCCGCCGACGCCGACGGCCTGGTCCGCCATCGCCGCGGCGCCTATCTCGTCGGTCACGCGCAGCGCGTCGCCGAGGGCGTCAACCTGCAGATCCACCGCAACACCTGGCGCTACACCCGCCTGCTGGAGCACCAGCGCGAGCTCATCCTGGAATGGCGCGACAAGGTGCTGCACGGCGACGCCGCCGCGCGGGCGCTGGCCGAGGGCGACCCGCGGCGCTGGGCGGAGCTGCCCGAGGACACCCGCGAGGAGACGGCCCGGCAGATCGTGCTGCACGCGATCGACCGGTGCTGGACCGAGCACCTGGCCTTCCTCACCGACCTGCGCGAGGGCATCCACCTGCGGGCGCTGGGCCGGATGAGCCCGATCGACGAGTTCCAGCGGGAGGCCGTGGCCGAGTACAAGGCCATGCTCGCCGAGGTGGAGCGGCGCTCGCTGGCGGCGTTCGACGCGCCCGAGCCCGACCTCGGCCGCCCCACGGCCACGTGGACGTACATGGTGCAGGACAACCCGTTCGGCACGGAGTGGGACCGGATCATCAAGCGCGTCGGCTCGGCCGCCCGCCGCCGCTAGCCCGTCGCGGGGTCCTCTCCGGCGAGTCGTCCCGCGTCCCGCCGTGGGTATGCCGCCGCGTCATCACGGTCAGAAGGCGTTGACGAGGGCGACGTAGACGGCGGTGCCGATCCCGACGCTCAGGATGGCGCGGCGGCCGGACGCGAGGTGCACCCCCGCGGTGACGGCGACCGCGAGCAGCGCGTACAGCGTCGCGTGCGGGTCGGCGGCGATGGTGCCGTGCAGGGCTGTGACGGCGAGGATGGCGAGGATGCCGACCGGCATCCAGACCGCCAGCCGCCGCGCGATCGCCGAGGTGCGCAGGGTGCGCAGCACCGCGAAGGGAACGGCGCGCAGGGCGAAGGTGATGCCGAAGACGATCGCGAGGACGGCGGCGAGGTAGGTGATGCTAGGCATCGGCGGCCACCGGGGCGGATCGGTGGACGGTGAGCGCGTGCCGGACCAGCAGCAGGGCGACGAACAGCAGCAGCGCGGTGAACATCGCGACGTCCGGGGTGAGGAGGAGGGCGACGGTCACGCTCGCGCCGGCGAGCAGCACCGAGGGGATCTCGCCGCGGGTGCGGAACGCGTCCAGCGTGAGCACGGTGAACAGCGCGCACAGGGCGAACTCCAGCCCTTTGATCGGCGCGGGCAGTGCCGCGCCGACGGCGACGCCGACCAGGCCGCCACCGACCCAGTAGGTCTGGCAGGCGACCTGCATCGCCAGCACCCGGGGCGCCGAGCGCTGCGAAGCGGGCAGCGAGGCGTTGACGGCGAAGGCCTCGTCGATCATCGCGTAGACGGAGTAGGCCCTGGCCCACCGGTTCCTGATCAGGTGCAACGGGAAGGAGAAGGCGTAGAAGACGTGGCGGAAGTTGACCACCAGGACGGTCAGCGCGACCGCGCCGAGCGGCGTGGCCGTGGCGATCATGCCGACGAGCAGCAGTTCGAGGGAGCCGGCGAACCCGGCCAGTGACAGGGCGGGGGCGAGCCACCAGGGAAGGCCCGCCTGGACGACCATCAGGCCGAGAGCGACGCCCAGCGGGAAGATGCCCAGCCCGGCGGAGAAGGAGTCGCGCACGCCGTCGGTGATCCGCTGCCGCCGGGTGACCGGCGCCTGGATCGGAGCCGGCGCGACCGGTCGAGTGGGAGCGTGGTGTTGCACCCCTCCATGGTCTCTCAGAAGCCGCGCCATGTGGTTGCGGAAATTGCGCTCCACCGGGTTCATGCAGCAATCTTCTGCGTGTGGATGCGATAGACAGAGCAATCATCGCCGAGCTGGAGCGTGACGGACGCCTGACCAACGTCGAGCTGGCCCAGCGGGTCGGGCTCACCACCGGGCCGTGCCTGCGGCGCGTGCAACGGCTGGAGGCCGAGGGCGTCATCCGCGGCTACCGGGCCGTCATCGATCCCGCCGCCGTGGGCCGGTCCTTCGAGGTGCTGGTGGACCTCACCCTCGACGCCCAGGACGCGGCGACCGTCGACCACTTCGAGCAGACCCTGGCGCGGGCCGAGGAGGTCGTCGAGCTGCGCCGGCTGTTCGGCGATCCCGACTACTTCATGCGCGTGGCCGTGGCCGATCTGGCCGCCTTCGAGGCCTTCCTGAGCCGGCACGTCATGACCATCCCGCGCGTCCGGGGCATCACCTCGCACTTCACGATGAAGAACGTCAAGCCGGCTCGCTGAGCTTCCCCGCCGTACCTGACAGGAGGTGGCAGGTACGGCTGGAACGCTGGTCGCATGACGACGAAGGCGAAGCTCCTCGCGGTCTCCCTCGACTGCGCGGAGCCCAAGAAACTGGCCGAGTTCTACCACCAGGTCCTCGGCATGGACATCCAGCACGCCGAGGACGAGTACGCCGCGGTGGGCGACGGCACCCTGTCCATCTACTTCGGCCGCATCCCCGGCCGCAAGCCGGCGACCTGGCCGAGCGACGACAAGCAGTTCCACCTCGACGTCCTGGTCCCGGACGTGGAGCAGGCCGTCGAGGAGTACGTGGCGCTCGGAGCCACCAGGCCCGACTTCCAGCCCGGCGTGACCGACGAGGGCGTCAGGTGGGTCGTGCTGCAGGACCCGGAGGGCCATCTCATCTGCGTCTGCCCTGACCGGTCGTAAGGGGACGTTCAGCCTAAAGGATGATTCCCCGGCGCCGTCTGCCCTCTAGGCTGGGGCAATGCTCCTGGAAGGATCCATGCCCCTGCGCGGCCGCCGATGACGTGGGCCGGCATGCTCATCGCCCTCGTGGGCGCGTTGGGATACGCGCTCGGGGCGGCGTTACAGCAGTACGAGGCCGTGGCGCAGGGCGCCTCTCTCAAGCTGGTGCGGCGCCCCCGCTGGTGGATCGGCGGGGCGATCGGGTTCACCGGGGCCTGCCTGCACGCCGTGGCGCTGAGCCTGGCGCCGCTGGTCGCCGTGCAGCCGATCAGCGTGGCCACGCTCGTGTTCGCGGTGCCGCTGGCCGCGTTCATGTACGGGCGCCGGCCGTACCGGGCGGAGATCCTGGGGTCGGTCGCCGTGGCCGTGGGGCTGCTCTGGCTCATGCTGCTGGTGCCGTCCCACAACGTCACGCCGCGCCTGAGCGACGGCGCCGCACTCGGCTTCGTCGGCGTGATCGGCGTGATCGTGCTGGTCGCGCAGCTCCTCGCCAACCGGCTGCACGGGCCCGGCCGGGCGCTGCTGCTCGCCGTGGGGGCGGGCGCCACGACGGCGAGCGTGTCCACGTTCGTCCGCGTGGTGGGCGGCGGCCTGGAGGGTGACCTCGGGAGGCTGCTGCACTGGTTCACCCTCGCCGTGCCGGTGCTGCTGGTCTGCGCGGTGGTGCTGCTGCAGCGCTCCTACGCGGTCGGCTACTTCGGCATCGCCTACGCGGGCGTCCAGGTCATCGACCCGATCACCTCCGTGCTGGCCGGCGCCATCCTGCTGGGCGAGCCCCTGCCTGCGAGCCCGTCCACGGCCGTTCCCGCGCTGCTCGCCGGGGCGCTCACCATCGGCGGCACGATCACGCTGGGCCGGCTGGCTCCCGACCATTCGCAGCCGAAGCCGGTGGACGCCACCCCAGCACCTCGTCCATTGAGCGCAACATCAGATCGGGCCTGAGCCGCGCGGCCAGACTCATGCCGGTGTCGCGCAGGCGCACCGCCACGGGGTTGCGCAGCCGGGTCGCCCGGCAGATCGACACCCCGCGCCGGGTGATGGCCGCCGTCCGGTCCAGCCTGGCGGCCGTGTAGGCCGCCAGCCCCCGGCCCTCGCCCGCCACGTGCGCGAGCACGACCGCGTCCTCGATGGCCTGGCAGGCGCCCTGGCCGAGGTTCGGGGTCATCGGGTGGGCGGCGTCGCCCAGCAGAGCCACCCGGCCCCGGTGGAAGGCGGGCAGGGGAGCGGCGAAGTGGTGGACGTCGTTGCGCAGAATCCGTTCCCGCTCGCTCGCGCGCAGCAGCGCCGGGATCGGCTGGTGCCACCCGCCGAACCTGCGCAGCAGTTCCTCGCGCTCGTCCGCGTGCACCGCGCCCGGGGGCGAGACGTCGGTGGCGTAGAAGTAGACGAGGTCGCCGGCGAGCAGGTGGGCGCCGAAGACCAGCCCCCGTCCCCAGGTCTCCGTGCTGGCCACCGGCACGTCCGGGCGCGGCACGAGCCCGCGCCAGGCCGTCACCCCGGAGTACACCGGGCCGGGATGGCCGGGGAAGAGCGCGCGCCGCGTCGCCGAGTGGATCCCGTCGGCGGCCACGACCAGATCGGCCCGCACCTCACCCACCCCCTCGTGTCCGGCGGCTCCACGCCCGGCACCCGCACGCCCGGCACCCGCACGCCCGGCATTCGTTCGCCCGGCATCCGTCCGCCCGCCGTCCGCTCCCTCGGCCGGTGAGGTGCGCACGGTGCCGGTGTCCGCGTCCACCCCCGTCACCTCGACGCCGAGCCGCAGCCGCTCCCCGCCCAGCGCCTCGGCGAGCAGCCCGACGAGCGTGGCGCGCGGCATGAGGACCACCGAGTCGCCGTAGAGCTCGCGCGCCCTGTCCTCCGTGGTGGACACCAGCCACCGGCCGTCCCACCGGCGCACCCCCAGCTCGCCCTGCACCCGGGACAGCTCACGCACCCGGTCGCCCAGCCCCAGCGTGTCGAGCGCCCGCAGCGCGTTGGCCGCGACGGCGAGCCCGGAACCGACGTTCTCCAGCCGTCCGGCGCGTTCGAGCACCGTCACGTCCCAGCCCGCGCGGCGCAGCGCGACGCCCGCCGCGAGCCCGCCCACACCTGCGCCGATCACCACTGCTTCCGGCATGTCCCTGCCTCCTCTTCACTACGCCTGTAGTACGCCCACGCTACTACACCCGTAGTCCGCCCTCACTACGGGTGTAGTCGAACGCGTAGGATCGGTGCCCGTGAAGCGTTCAGACACGGTCGCGGAGGCGGCGATCACGCTGCTGGCCGAGCGGGGGATGCGCGGGCTGACGCACCGGGCGGTCGACGAGGCCGCCGGCCTGCCACCGGGATCCACCTCCAACCTGGCCCGTACCCGCGCGGCCCTGCTCGAACTCACCCTGGCCCGCCTCACCTCCCTGGAGGAACGCGCCCTGGCCCCCGCCATGACCGGCGGCCTGCCGTCCCGCGAGGAGCTTCCCGACGTGCTGGCCGAGGCGGTGCGCGTCCAGATCGCCGACCGCCGGCGCACCCTGGCTCGCTACGAGCTCGCCCTGGAGGCGACGAGGCGGCCGGAGCTGCGCGCGATCTACGACCGGGCCGGCCGCCGCTTCCGCGACCCCGCCGTCGCCCTCCTCGCCGCCGCCGGCTCCCGCGACCCGGCGCGGCACGCGCGCCAGGTGGTGGCGTTCGGCGAGGGCATGATGTTCGACGCGGTCGCCGGCGCCGGCACCACGCCGTCCAGGGCCGACCTCCGCGAGGCCATGCGCGAACTCCTGTCCGGCATGCTCGACCGCGACCCGGACACGGGCGGCCGCCGCGCCACCCGTCCGTAGGGACGCCGGGTCCGCAGCCCCTCGGCCAGGGGACGGCGGGTCGGCAGCCCCTCGGCCAGGGGACGCCGGGTCCGCAGCCCCCCGGTCAGGGGACGGCGGGTCCGCAACCCCTCGGCCAAGGGACACCGAGTCCGCGCCCGGCCCGCGGGAGCCTCCTGCGAGGCGTCGCCCTCGTCAGCCGCCGCACACCTCGCGGTGGGGGAGCTCCGGGAGATGGCGGGCCCATTCGGCGGGGGAGGGGCCGCCGTGGCGGGCGCAGAGCGAGGCCGCCACCCGTGCCGGGTCCGTCGTGTCCACGGCGTGCGCCGCGTCCAGCGTGAGGACCGTGCCCCGCCCGGCGAGTACGCGCAGCCACCGGCCGTCCGCCGTGGGTGCGGCCTGGGCGGGGCGGTCCGCGGCGGCGGGCGGGATCGGCCGGTCGACGAGCAGCGTGCCGTCCGCGATCCGCCACAGCCGTACCCGGGCGCTGTCGGTGGCGGCCAGCAGCCGGCCGTCCGGGCTGAACCGCGGCACCCCGGGCGACGGGCGCAGCCGCGCCGGCAACGCCGGAACGCCGTCCAGGCCGTAGATCTGCACCCCGCTCTCCTCGGCGATGGCCACCCGCTCACCGTCGGGCGCGAATGTCGTGTACTCCCACGGCATCCTGTCCAGCCACGCCCGTTCCACGCGGGCACCCGTGTCGAGCCGCCTGAGCTGCGAGCGCCTGCCCGCGAACACCAGCGCCACCCGGTCGTCCGGCCCCACCACCGCGTACTCGCCGGCGAAGGCCGCCCGCCGGGCCCGCAGGTCCCAGCCCCACCGCTCGCCCGACTGGCGCGCCGCCGCGAACAGCAGCCTGCCGCCCGGGCTGAACCACGCCGCCTGCTGCCCCGGCGGCCCGAGACCGCGCCCGAACGGCGGCCCGACCTCGGCGTCCGAGGCCGTGTCCCACAGGTACGACCGGTCGACGCCCACGAGCGCCAGCGTCCGCCCGTCGGGCGACCACGCCATGGCCCTGACGCTCTGCGCCGGCGCCGCCGCCCGCGCCACCTGCCGGCGCGAGCGCACGTCGTACACGCGCACCACGCCGTCACCCAGCGCCGCCAGCCGGCCGCCGTCGAGGCTGAGCGCGTACACCGACCCCGAGCCGGCGTACGGGTCGGCGAACACGTCCACGGCCGGATCAGCCGCCGCCCGGGCCAGCGCGCCGCGAGCCTCGGCGACGGGTGACAGCAGCCACGCCGCCAGCGCGAGCCTGCTCGCCGCCACCGGGTGACCCGGCCGCAGCTCATCGGCGCGGGACGCCGCCACCCTGGCCATCGCGGTCTCCAGCCGTTCCTCGGCGGCGCCGCCCCGCCTGACGGCGGCCACCACGGCCAGCAGCGTCACCACCAGCGCCGCCGACAGCAGCGCCGTCACGGCCGTCCGCCGGCGGCGCCCCTGCCGCCGGGTCCGGGTCAGCCCGGCGTCCAGGAACGCCCGCTCCACCGATGTCAGCGTCAACCGCCGCCGCCCGTTCGCGGCCCAGTCCAGCGCCCGGTCCAGCGCCTCGCCCCGGAACAGGTCCGCCTCCCGCCACCCGTCCCCCTCCCACCGCCGCGCCGCCGCGGCCAGCTCCTCGTGCACGGGCAGGCCGGCGCGCTCGGCGTCCACCCATTCGCGCAACCGCGGCCAGGCCCGCAGCAGCGCCCCGTACGCCACCACCACCGGCCCGTCACCCTGCCCGTCACCATCACCGCGCCCGTCGTGCGACGTGACCTGCGGCCGGTCGGGGAGGTGAGGGTGAGGGTCGAGGTCCGGCGGTCCGGCCCGGGTGAGCAGGCCCTCCTCCTCGTACGCCGCCAGCACCCGGTCTACGGCGGCGGTCTGGTCGGGCGTGCGGCCGGAGACCAGCCGGGCGCGGGCGGCGGCCCGGCGGCCCTCGATCCCGGCGGCGTCCAGGCCGACCAGCCGCAGGAAGATCTCCGGCGCCAGGTCCTGCTCCGTCCGATCCAGCCGGAGGTACACCGTCTCCGCGCGGGCCCCCAGCGGCGGGTCGTGCACCGGCTCGGGCGGAAGGAGCGTGCCCTGCTGCGACGAGGGCGCGTCGAGCAGCGACACCAGCAGCCGGCGCGCGTCCGGCCGCCACGCGGGATCGTCGCCGCGCGCCGCCATGACCAGCTCGGACAGCGCCCGTTCGACGCATAATCGGTCGGGCACCGCCGAGTCGCCGGCGGCGCGGAGCATCAGCTCGCCCCAGTCGCGTACGTCGTCAGCCGGCGTACGGTCACGGGGCGGGACGCCGAGCCCGACGACCCGCGGCCCCTCGGCGGTCAGCAGCACCCGGTCCGGCGTGAGCCTGCCGTGCGCCGTGCCCGCCTCGTGCACGGCGGCCAGGGCGGTGGCCGTGGCGGTGGCCAGCCGGTAGAGGTCGTCGCCGGCGAAGGGCCCGTGCCGGGCCACCGCCTCCCGCACGCTCAGCCCCTCGACGTACTCGCCGACCACGTACGGGGTCGCGCCGTCCAGGAGGGAATCGGTCAGCGCGGCGACCCGCAGGGAGCGCACCCGCCCGGCAGCCTCGACCGCGGCGCGGTCGCCGGCGTCCAGGGGCGGGGACAGCCGGGTGAGCACCCGGCGGACGCCCGGCTCGTCGTAGACCTCGTGGGCGCGCCCGCCGAGCCGGGCGCCGAGCCAGTAGCCTCCCAGCCGGTCAGTCATGTCCACTAGGACGCCGCCTCCCGACCGGCGGTTCGGCCCGCCGGCTAACGGTTCGGCCTCGCGGCTAGCCGCCCAGCCGGGCCCGGTGCCCGGGCCACTCCTCTTCGAGGATGCCGAAATAGACGGTGTCGCGCCAGGTGCCGTCGGGCCGCCTGCGGTGGCGCCGCAGCGTGCCCTCGTGCACGCCGCCGATGCGGCGGATCGCGTCCTGCGAGCGGGTGTTGAGCACGTCGGTCTTGAGGAGCACCCTGTTGTGGCCGAGCTTGTCGAAGGCGTGGTCGATCAGCAGGAGCTTGCAGGAGGTGTTCACGGCGGTGCGCCAGACCGACCGGCCGTACCAGGTCCAGCCGATCTCGATGCTCTCGGCGAAGCCGGGCACGTCGGCGTAGGCGGTCCAGCCGACGGCCCGGCCGCTCTCCCGGACGACGACCGCGAAGGGCACGTGCGCGTCGTCGGCCACCAGGTCCCGGGCGATCTGCGCCAGTTCGGACTCGCTGCGCGGCGTCGCGACGGGGAGCCAGCGCCAGACGTCGTCGTCCCCGCCTCCGGCGGCGAACAGGTCGGGGACGTGGGACAGGGCGAGTGGTTCGAGCCGTACGACGTCGTTCTCGAGCACCACGGGCGTGGGGAGCTTCGCGGTCATGGCGGCCACTCTAGGGACGCCCAGCGGTCACGTTGAGTGCCACACGTCCGTTTTTGCGGGCGACCACCTGTGGACCTCATACCGGCCGGTCGGTAGGCTCGCGGCATGGACTTCGCCTTCGACACCGTCACCGAGGACCTGCGCGAGCGGTTGCTGCGCTTCATGGACGAGTGCGTCCATCCGGTCGAGGCCGCCTTCGCCGAGCAGGTGGCCACCAGCGGCTGGAGCGCGCCGCCGCTGCTGGCCGACCTGAAGGACGAGGCAAGGAAGCGCGGCCTGTGGAACCTGTTCCTGCCGGGGGAGCACGGGGCCGGGCTGACCAACCTCCAGTACGCGCCGCTGGCCGAGATCATGGGCCGCAGCCCGCACATCGCGCCCGTGGCCACCAACTGCGCCGCGCCCGACACCGGCAACATGGAGGTGCTCTCCATGTTCGGCAGCGAGTGGCAGCGCAAGGAGTGGCTCCAGCCGCTGCTCGACGGGCAGATCCGCTCGGCGTTCGCGATGACCGAGCCCGACGTGGCCTCCTCCGACGCCACCAACATCGCCACCTCGATCGTCCGGGACGGCGGCGAGTACGTCATCAACGGCCGCAAGTGGTACATCTCCGGCGCGATGAACCCCGAGTGCAAGATCCTCATCGTCATGGGCAAGACGGACCCGGAGGCGCCCTCACACCGCCAGCAGAGCATGGTGCTGGTCCCCCGTGACACGCCCGGCCTGCACATCAGGCGCGGCATGCACGTGTTCGGCTACAGCGACGCCGACCACGGCGGCCACGCCGAGATCGTCTTCGAGGACGTACGGGTGCCGGTCGACAACCTCGTCGGCGAGGAGGGCGGCGGCTTCGCGATCGCCCAGGCGAGGCTCGGCCCCGGCCGCATCCACCACTGCATGCGCCTCATCGGCATGGCCGAGCGCGCGGTCGAGCTGATGTGCCGCCGGGCGCTCGGCCGGACCACGTTCGGCAAGCCCATCGCCCAGCAGGGCGTCGTCCAGGACTGGATCGCCGAGTCGCGCATCCGCATCGAGCAGCTCCGCCTCCTGGTGCTCAAGACGGCCTGGCTCATGGACACCGTCGGCAACCAGGGCGCCCACACGGAGATCCAGGCGATCAAGATCTCCACCCCGATCACCGTGGAGTGGATCCTCGACAAGGCCATCCAGGTGCACGGGGCGGGCGGCGTCTCGCAGGACTTCCCGCTGGCCGCGCTGTGGGCGGGCGCGCGGTCGCTGCGCCTGGCCGACGGCCCGGACGAGGTGCACAAGCGGTCGCTGGCCTACCGAGAGCTGAAGAAGTACCTGTGAGAGAGGCGGATCTCGTGCACGAGCAGCGGCTGAGGGAGCGCGTCGCGGCGCTCCTCGACCGGCACGACCCCGGCGGCGACCGGCTGGAGTGGCTGCGGGCCCGGTTCGACGCCGGGCTGGCGTGGGTGTGGTTCCCCGAAGGGCTGGGCGGGCTCGGGCTGCCGCGCGAGCTGCAGCAGGTGGTCGAGCACGAGCTGGCCCACACCCCGCAGCTCGACACCGGCGTGCAGGGTATCGGCCTCGGCATGGCCGCCCCGACGATCCTGGCGTTCGGCACCGAGGAGCAGCGGCGTCGCTTCCTGCGCCCGCTGTGGACCGGCGAGGAGATCTGGTGCCAGCTCTTCAGCGAACCCGGTGCCGGCTCCGACCTGGCCACCCTCGCCACCAGGGCCGTCAGGGACGGTGACGAGTGGGTGGTCGACGGGCAGAAGGTGTGGACGTCGGGCGCCCACCACAGCCGCTGGGCGATCCTCGTCGCCCGCACCGACCCGGCCGTGCCCAAGCACCGCGGCATGACGTACTTCGTCTGCGACATGCACGCGCCGGGCGTGGACGTGCGGCCGCTGCGGCAGATCACCGGCGAGGCCGAGTTCAACGAGGTCTTCCTCACCGGCGTGCGGCTTCCCGACGACCTGCGGCTGGGCGAGGTGGGCGACGGCTGGCGCGTCGCGCAGACCACGCTGATGAACGAGCGCGTCGCGATCGGCGGGGCCCCCGTGCGGCAGGGCGGCGGCATGGCCGGCGCCGTGCTCGACACCTGGCGTGCCCATCCCGAGCTGCGCACCCACGACCTGCACCAGCGGCTGCTGGCGCTGTGGGTGGAGGCGGAGGTGACCCGCCTGTCCGGCGCGCGGCTGCGCGAGCAGCTCGCCGCGGGCCAGCCCGGGCCCGAGGGCTCGGGCATGAAGCTGTCGTTCGCCAGGCTCAACCAGGCGCTGTCCGGCCTCGACGTCGAGCTGCGGCGCGAGCTGGGCTACGACGACTGGACCTTCCGCCGCTCCGACACGGTCGACTTCTACGGCCGCGGGCCCGGCTACCGCTACCTGCGGGCCAAGGGCAACTCCATCGAGGGCGGCACCTCCGAGATCCTGCGGAACATCATCGCCGAGCGGGTGCTCGGCCTGCCCGCCGAGCCCCGCGCCGACAAGGACGTGCCCTGGAAGGACCTGCCGCGATGACGCTGCTGTATTCGGAGGTCGAGGAGGAGCTGCGGGCCGCCGTGCGCGACCTGCTCGCCGACCGCTGCCCGCCTGCCGCGGTGCTGGAGCGGGCCGAGTCCGACGCCTACGACCCGGGCCTGTGGAAGACGCTGGCGGTCGAGATCGGCGTGGCCGGGCTGCTCGTCCCCGAGGAGCACGGCGGAGCCGGCGCGTCGGCGCGGGAGGCCGCGGTCGTGCTGGAGGAGCTCGGCCGCGGCGTGGCGCCGGTGCCGTTCCTCACCAGCGCGGTGCTGGCCACGCGGGCGCTGCTGGAGGTCCGGGACAGCGCCGGTGAGCTGCTCGGGCGGCTCGCCGAGGGCCGCGCCACGGCCGCGCTCGCCGTGTCGCTGGCCGCCTCGCCGTACCGGCCGGGGCGCGGCTCGTCGGTCACCGCCGCGGAGGGGCGGCTGTCCGGGACCGTGTCGGGGGTGGCCGGGGCCGAGGTGGCCGACGTGCTGCTCGTGCCCGCGGGCGGAAACCTCTACAGCGTGGACCCGGCGGCGGCGCGGATCGAGGTGGCGCCGTCGTTCGACCTGACCAGGCCGGTCGCCACCGTGACGTTCGCCGGCGCCCCCGCCACCCGCCTCGGCGCCGTGGACCTGGCCGGGGTGCTGCGCTACGGGGCCGGACTGCTGGCCTCCGAGCAGCTCGGCGTGGCCGAGTGGTGCCTCGACACGACGCTCGCCTACGTCAGGGAACGCCGCCAGTTCGCCCGCCCGATCGGCTCCTTCCAGGCGATCAAGCACCGGCTGGCCGACCTGTGGCTCGACGTGGTCAGGGCCAGGGCCGCCGCCCGCGCCGCCGCCACCGACGGGTCCGCGTTGACCGTGGCCGTCGCCCAGGCGTGGAACAGCGGCGTCGCCGTCCACGTGGCCGAGGAGGCGCTGCAACTGCACGGCGGGATCGGGATGACCTGGGAGCACCCCCTGCATCTGTTCCTCAAACGGGCCAAGGCCGCCGAGATCGCGTTCGGCACGCCCGGCGACCACCGCGAGGCGCTCGCCTCACTCGCGGACGTCCCCGGGCCGGAGTGAGGCGAGCAGCAGGTCGGCGAAGTGCCTGCCCACCTGGGCGCCGGTCAGCGGCCCGGCCGCGTGGAACCACGTGCCCAGGTGGTGCACCGAGCCGAAGAAGAAGTCGACCACCAGCTCGGCCGGGACGCGGTCGCTGAAGGTGCCCTCGCGCTGCCCCTCGGCCACCAGCTCGCGGAAGCGCTCGTGGTAGCGGCGCCGCTCGGCCCGCACGCTCTTCTGCGTCTCGGGCGCCAGCAGGTGCATCGACCGGAAGAAGATCTTGGAGTCGTCGAGGTTGGCCGTGGTCGTCTCGACCACGTCGGCCGCCGCCGCGTGGAGCCGTTCGGCCAGCGTGCCGGGGCCGTCGGCGATCCGGGTCAGCCGGTCCATCTGCATGCGCAGCACGCGGGCGTAGATCTCGTGCAGCAGGTCGTCCTTGGAGGTGAAGTAGTGGTACATGGCGCCCTTGGTGACGCCCGCCGCCACCACGATCTCCTGCACCGACGTGCCCTCGAAGCCCCGCTCGGCGAACAACCGCGTCGCCGCGCCCAGCAACCTCCCGCGTACCGGCTCGTCCTTCACGCCTGTTCCCCCTCCGATGACCGCATCAAGCGTACCGACTGGTCGGATGATCGGGTGTACGGGTGGGTGCTATTTCCGTCACCTTAGGGTGCCCTTCTTTCGTATGGGGTATTAATAGAGGCGGCGAGGGATCTTCGGCGTGGCAGATCCTGTTTGGTCACCTCACACTGATTCGGGGAGTTTGCCGTGCCCGGTGGCTCTATCTACGTGCAGCAGGACGCCAAGTTCGCAGGCTCGTCCCCCCAGTGGTGGTACGAGAAGTTCTGGCGGGAGGACACCAAGAACCGCCAGAAGTCCAGGGCCGTCAAGGCCGCCGTCGGCGTCGTCGCCGGCATCGGGCTGTCGATCAGGTTCGACCTCCAGCCGCTCGTCCTCTACGCCCTCGCGGCCGGCGCCCTCGTGGCCGCGGCCGACTGGTGGTGGTGCTGGCACACCTTCAACACCACGGCGGTCTGGCGCGGCAAGCGGCGCGGCGAGGCCATCACCGGCCGCCTGCTGCGGCGCTCGCTCGGCCGGCGGGGCTACCGGGTCCTCGACGGGCGCGCCATCAGAGGGCAGGCGTCCATCGACCACCTGGTCATCGGCCCCGGCGGCCTCTGGATCATCGACAACGAGTCATGGAGCCCCGACATCGAGATCGCCGCGTACGGCGGGCGGCTCTTCTTCGGCGAGAAGTACGGCACGAAGGAGGTCAAGCCGCTCATCGACACCGCCGCGGCGTTCGCCGACCTGCTGACCCGCGAGACCGGGATCGAGGTCACGATCACGCCGTTGCTGGCCGTCCACTGCGGCTCGCTGCCGCGGGGCGGGTCGGTCACCGCCGAGGGCATCACCCTGGCCAGGCCGCGCGTGGCGGCCCGGCGCATCAAGGCGGTGCCCGACGTCGTGCTCGACGCCGAGCAGATCGAGGTGCTGGCCCGCACGGCGGCCCGCGAGCTCCAGCGCGCCTGACGGCGCCCCGCCCGGCCGGCTTCTCGCCCGGCCGGGCTCAGCCGGCCAGGCGCTCGCACAGCCAGGCGAGGGCCAGCGGATAGCGATACTCGATGGCCATGTGGCCCGCGTCGAACAGCTCGAAGCGGACCCGGTCGGCGGGGAGGCCGGCGGCCGTCACCGCCTCGTGGAACGCCGTGGCGCCCAGGTCGAGGTACCACTCGTCACGGGTGCCCGCGTCGATCCAGACGGCCCGCATGGAGGCCAGCGCCTCCGCGTACGCGGGACGGGCGGCCATCCGGACGGGGTCCCAGACCAGCCAGCGTTCCCAGACCTCGGGCCGCACCGCGCCGTTGACGTCGAACGGTATGCGCACGGTCCCGTCGTCGTCGGCCGAGTAGGCGGACGCGTAGGCGTACGTCTCGATCAGACCCATGTCGGAGGGCCTCGTGCCGGCGACCCGGCTCCTGAAGTCGGCGAGGAAGGCCTCGTAGGAGCCCTCGTAGTGATCGCGGAGCGCCCGGGCGCGCGCCGGGAACTCGACCTGGTAGCACGCCTCGAACAGCGCGTCGCCCGCGTGCGTGGCGAACGCACCGAAGAGGTCGGGGCGGAGCATGGAGGTGACCATCGCGCCGTAGCCGCCGCTCGACTTCCCGGTGATCGCCCGCCGGTCCCGCTCGGGGACCGTGCGGTAGTGGGCGTCGACCCACGGCACGATCTCCTCGCAGAGATGGGAGTGGTAGCGCCCGGTGCCGGGGGAGTCGAGGTACTGGCTGCCGCCCAGGCTGGTCCAGGCGTCGACGTACACCACGATCGCCGGCGGCACGTCGCCGCGGGCGAACACGGCGTCCGCCAGCTCGGGGAACGGCTGCCTGAACGGCGTGCGGTTGGCCCACATGGCGAGGTGGCCGGTGAATCCCTGGATGACGTAGACCACCGGGTAGCGCCGGGCGGGGTCGTCGTCGTACCCGGGAGGCACGTACACCCACAGCGGGCGCCGGGCCGGGTCGCCCAGCGGGTTGCCCCGCAGCAGCGCGCTGTCCACGGTGTGGTGGTCGATTCGGCCGGCCAGGTCGGCGGACCAGGGAAGCATGGGGGCTCCTCCGCGTATCGGGGACGTGCGGCGGATCCATCATCGCCCCGGGCTCCGACAAGATCCGCGCAACGCCCCCTACCCGCTCCGGGCCCCCTCGGCGTCCCGCGTCCCGCCGGGCGGCGAGGCCGGCTCGCCGGTGAGGTGCTCCAGGGTGCCGGTGAGGTCGAGCAGGCGGTCCAGCCCGGCGCCGCGGTGGTCCAGGTGCAGCCTGACGCCGGCCGCGCCCGCCCGGCGGCGGATCACCAGCAGGGCCGCCAGGCCGCTGGAGTCGCACAGCCCCAGGCCGGAGCAGTCGAGGCGCAGGTCGCGCAGGCCGGCGGCGTCGCCTGGCCCGCTGTCCGCGCTCCGGCCGGTGTCCGCGCGGCCGGCGGCCAGGACGGCGGTGGCGGCCTCCAGGAGTTCGTCCGCGGTGGCGTGGTCGAGATCGCCCCGGACGCCGATGCTGACGGCGTGCGGGTCGGGGCTCGCCGTGGTGAGCGTCAGCGGGTCCGCCACACCGGCTCCTCGGGCTCGTCGCCCCGCAGGGCCTCGCGGGCGTGCGCCAGCATCGCGCGAGCGCGGGGGAAGTCGGTGAGCCGCTCGCCGAGCAGGTCGAGCGCGGGCAACAAGGTACGCGGCGGCACCCCGCGGGCCGTCAGGATGCTCCCCGTCCACGACAGGAAGCCGCTGAACAGCTCGGGGTCGTCCACATAGAGCGCGGTCCCCAGGAAGTCCACGATGTGCGCGACGTCCTCGGCGGTGTGCCGGCGTTGCCGGGCGGTGTAGGAGGCCATCTCGGGGATGCGCAGTTCCAGCCCGTTCATGACGTGCCTGACCAGCCGTGAGCTCGACTCGGTGACGAGGGTGTACTCCTGGTCGTCCAGATGCGGCAGGTCGTCGACGGCCTGCCGGCTGACGGCAGGCCGGGGCGGTGGCCCGTTCGCCAGCAGGTCGGCGGCCGTACGGGCGTCGGGCGCCCAGGCGTCGGCGCCGAGCAGGCGGGCGTAGCGGCCGTCCGGCCCGAAGGCGGCACCGCCGACCAGCACCGGCGTGCCGGTCGCCTGGCACGCCGTGATCGCGACGTGCGCGCTCGGCAGCCGGGTGGCGATCGAGCTCGACAGCGCCACCGCGTCGGGGGCGGTGCGGTGCAGGTGGGCGATCAGATGCGGGGTGGGGACCTGCGCGCCGAGATGGTCCACCCGCCAGCCGCGCAGGCGCAGAACCTCGGTGAGGATGCGCGCGGGGAAGGCGTGCCACTCGCCGTCGATGCAGGCCACCGTGATCCGGCCGCGGCCCGCCGACTCGCCCGCCCGCGCCGCCTCGCGGGCGATCGGGTGGTGGGCCAGGGCGGCGAGGACGCGCTCGTTGACGGCGGTCGCGGTGTGCTCCTGCGCCACCGTGATGCGGTTGGCCGCCCACTCGCGGCCGACCCGCGCCTGGACCGGGGCGAGCACCTCCATCAGCAGGCTCTCCATGTCGACGCCCTCGTCGAGGGCCGCCAGCGCGACGTCCACGGCCGCGTGCTCGTCTCCGGCCACGGCCGCGTCCCACAACCTGTCGGCCCACCCGCCGAGGCCGTCGTGCGGCGCATTCATCGGGGCCGGCCCCGCTCGCCGGCCGGACGTGCTTCGAGGGGGGCGGTGATGGCGATGACGGCCATGTCGTCCTGGTCGCCGCCGCCCGCCCACTCGCAGGCGAGCATCTGGACGCGCTCGGCGAGTGCCTCGGGCGGCATCCCGGCGCACTGTTCCAGCTCCTCCAGCAGCTGCTGCTCGCCGAACAGTTCGTCGCCCAACGGGCCGCCCCGCGCCTCGGTGATGCCGTCGGTGAACAGCAGGCAGGTGTCGCCCGGGTCGAGCGTCACGGTGTCCGTGGTGCTGGTGATCTCGTCCAGCATCCCGATGAGAGTGCCCTTGGTACGGGCCTCCTCGACCCGGCCGCCGGCCCGGACGATCACCGGTGGCGCATGACCCGCGCTGGTCAGCCGCATCCTCACCTGGGGGCCGTCCCGCCGGACCGACGCCAGCACGAGAGTGACGAACGTGCTCCGCTCGTCGGTCAGCAGCACCCCGTTGAGCATGATCAGCAGGCGCTGGTGGTCGCCGGCCATCGGAAGGAGCGCGTGCAGCGCGTTGCGGATCTTGCCGGTGAGCACGGCGGCCTCCAGGCCCTTGCCGCACACGTCGCCCAGCACCACCAGCGACTCCCCTCCGGGCGTGGCGGCGGGGTACAGGTCGTAGAAGTCGCCGCCGACCAGCTCGGTGGCCCCGGACGGACGGTAACGGGCCGCCAGCTCCACGCCCTCCAGCAGGGGCGCCCTGGGCGGCAGCAGCTCCCGCATCAGCACCTCGGTGATGGCCGCCTGATCGGCGTACAGACGCGCCGCCGACATGGCCGCGCCGGCCCGCGCGGCGAACAGCCGCGTGAACACCTCCTCGTCCGGCGAGAACCCGGCGTGCGCGGCGCGCCGCAGCAGCACCAGCGCGCCGGCCGGAACGCCGTGGCCGGGCAGCGCCGTCACCACCAGGGAGCCCAGGTGGCCGAGCCCGCCACGGACCAGCCAGCCCGGGGCGGCGGCGGGGTCGATCCAGCGCGACGGCATCGGCGGGAACCCCCGCAGCGCCTCCTCCAGGCCGGGCACCTGGCGGGGGTCGACGGCGAGGTTCTCGCGGACCACGTGGCCGTCGGGGCCGCAGTAGGCGACGGGGTGCCGGTGGCCGGACTTCGGCAGGATCACCAAGGCGGCGTCGGCGAGGTGCCGGGCCGCCATCCGGGCGGTCACCTCCATGCAGCGGTCGAGGTTGAGCGAGGAGAGCAGCTCGTTGGACGCCTCGAGGAGGAAGGCGGTGCGCCGGCGCTCGGCCAGCAGCGCCTCCGACACCCGGACGTGGTCCGTGACGTCCATCAGCCACCAGAGCACGCTGGTGCCGTCGGCAATGGCGTGGGCGTCGAACACGGCCTCCCCCACGGGCCCGCGCACCGGCGTGACCGAGGCGGGCGGGGCGGGCGGGAGCGGGGCCGGGCCTGCCGCCGGACCGGCGGGCGCGGCCGCGCCCGTGGCGAGCCGGTGCGCCCTGGCGAGCCAGGCCGGCGCGGCGTCGGCCAGCGGCACGCCAGGCGCGGCACCGGTCAGCAGGGACAGCGCGGCGTCGTTGACCTGGCTGATGATCCCGTCGGCATCGATCAGCAGTGCCGGGCAGGCAGCGCTCAGCCACAAGGGCGTGGTCGCACTGGGGCCCAGATCTCTCGGTGCACCCGTCACAACAGCGAGCCCGCAGCGGGGCCCTGCCTCCTCAGTGTTCGTATCGCCCCTTTATGGGCGTTTTCCTCACTGTAGCTGACAGCGGCCACCCACTTACCGCTCGGTAACCAGAGGGCCGTGCTCAGCCGAGCCGCTCGATGAACGCCGTGAGCTGCGCGACGTTGCGGCACTCGGACATGGGGACGACCGTCGCGTACGCGCTCGCGACGGAGTCGCCCGTGTCCCACTGCCGTCGCGGCTCCGGGTTGAGCCAGTAGGCGTGCCGGGCGCGCCCGGCCAGCGACCCGAGCACATCCAGAGCCGGCGGCCGGTAGTTGGAGCGGGCGTCGCCGAGGATCAGCAGCGACGTCTTCGGCCCGATCGCGTCGCCGTACCGCTCGGCGAACCGCTCCAGCGCGTGGCCGTAGTCGGTACGGCCGAACCTGACCATGTCCGCCTCCTCGGCCAGCCGCGTCATGGCGTCCACGACGTCCACGCCGGGCTGGAAGAAGCGGCTGATCTCGTCCACCGTGTCCACGAACCCGAAGGCGCGCACCTTCGCGAACTGCTCTCTCAGCGCGTACGTGAGCAGCAGCGTGAAGTGCGCGAACGACGAGACGGAGTCGCTGGTGTCGCAGAGGATCACCAGCTCGGGCCGGTGCGGCCGCGGCGGCCTGAAGTGCGTGGTCAGCGGGACGCCGCCGGTCTGCAGGGAGGCCCGCATCGTGCGGCGGAAGTCCAGCCGGCCGCGCCTGCCCCGCCGCTGCCTGATCGTCAGCCGGGCCGCCAGCCGCCGGGCCAGCGGGTGCACCTCCCGGCGCAGCCGGGCCAGGTCGCCCCGGGTGGCCCGCAGGAAGTCGAGCTGGTCCAGCGGCGGGCGCACGGCCGAGCGGGCGATGCGCTCGACCCCGGAGTCCTCGGCGATCCGGCGCCGCACGTCGGCGGCGACGGCCTCCTCGAACCGCCTGATGCCGTCGTTCACCCACTGCCGGGCCGACTTCTCCGCCAGGCCGCCGCGCTCCCGGCCGGCCAGCACCTCGCGCAGGATGCCGGCCATCAGGGTCTCGGGCGACAGGGCCCGCAGCACGCTGTAGGAGAACCAGTTCTGCCGGCCGGGGCCGGCCTCCTGGCGGCCGAACCGCTCGACCATGGCGCGGGCGAACCCCCGCAGCTCCGCGTCGGCGTCCGCGCCGCCCATCAGCAGCCGGGCCAGGTGGGCACGCAGTTCGTCGCGCCCCGCCGGCTCCGGGTCGGGCCGGCCGGGGCCGCCTGTGTCTCCGTGCGGCCCCGGCCGGCCCGCCGTCTCGCGAGGCTCTCCGGGGCGCTCGCCGTACAGGCCGGTCGTCGCGGGCGGGAACCACAGGTCGAACAGCACGTCGAACGCGGCCCGGTGCCCCGGCCTCTTGACCAGCGTCGCCGCGTAGGCGGCGCGCAGCGATCCGCGCTCGGCCAGGTCGATCACCCGCAGCGCCCGTGCGGCGTCCAGCCCCTCGGCGAGCGACACGGGCAGCCCCGCCTCCCGCAACGCGTGCACGAACCCGACATGCCTGTCGACGAGCGACATGTCATCCTCCGGCGGAGGGGAGACCGAGCTCCTTGACCGCCCGTGTCTGGTCGGAGGCGTGCTTGAGCACCACCCCGAGCGTGCCCGCCACCGTCGCCTCGTCCAGCTCCTCGCGGCCCAGTGCCAGCAGGGTGTTGGCCCAGTCGACCGTCTCGGCCACCGACGGCGCCTTCTTCAGCTCCAGCGCCCGCAGCGTGGCGACGGTCCGCGCGAGCTGCTCGGCCAGGTCGGAGCGGAGCGTGGGCACCTGGCTGAGCACGATGTCCCGCTCGCGCTCGGGGGTCGGGTACTCGATGTGCAGGTACAGGCAGCGCCGCTTGAGCGCCTCCGACAGCTCGCGGGTGGCGTTGGAGGTGAGCACCACGTACGGCCTGCGGGTCGCGGTGACGGTGCCCAGCTCGGGGATCGTCACCTGGAAGTCCGACAGCAGCTCCAGCAGCAGCCCCTCGACCTCGACGTCGGCCTTGTCGGTCTCGTCGATGAGCAGCACGGTCGGCGTACCCGCCCGCAGGGCCTTGAGCAGCGGCCGTTCCAGCAGGAACTCCTCGGTGAAGATGTCGTCGTCGGCACTGGTGGCCTGGATGCGCAGGAGCTGCTTCTTGTAGTTCCACTCGTACAGGGCCCTGGCCTCGTCCAGACCCTCGTAGCACTGGAGCCTGACGAGCTGCGACCCGGTCGCCCGGGCCACCGCCTTGGCGAGCTGCGTCTTGCCCACCCCCGCCGGTCCCTCGACGAGCAGCGGCTTGCCCAGCGCGGCGGCGAGGAACACCGAGGTGGAGATGGCGTCGTCGGAGAGGTAGTCGACGGCGGCGAGCCGCTCCGTCACCTCGGCGGGCGAGTCGAACATCAGTGCTCCCGTCTGCGTGCCGAACGTTATTCTAGCCACGCCATCACGGCTGCCGCCCGGCCACCCGGCCGGCCGCCCGATGGCCGGCTGGTACCGATTCGACCAGGATGCCGAGTGCCGGTATATTCCTCTCAGCACGCAAAGCGCCGCTAGCTCAGTTGGTCAGAGCAGCTGACTCTTAATCAGCGGGTCCGGGGTTCGAGTCCCTGGCGGCGCACAGTGCATCCGAACAGCGCATCCCTTGATCACAGGGGGTGCGTTGTTCGCGTTTCCGGCGTCCTATTCCATCCCGGCTTGTCCCTGATGTTGGCTCGCCGTTGGCTCGGACGCCGCCGTTCCGGCAAAAACGATCATCGTCAGGGTGGAATCCGCTGCGGTTGCGCCTGCGGGCCAGTCGGATGATGTCGGCGGCGTCTTCGGCGGACTTGCGGGCCAGGTCGGGAAGGACGCTGGTGTAGGCGTCCGAGGCGATCGTGATGGAGGACAGGCCGAGGGTTTCTTGGACGACCTTCATGTCGTGACCGGCGGCGAGGAAGATGGTGGCCGCCCCGTGGCGGAGGTCGTGGAGGCGTACGGGTGGGAGTCCTGCTTCCATCTCGACCGGCAGCGACTGATGGGACGTCTCGCGAGAGTTTCTCTGATCGGTCAGTAGGCAGGCGACGCCTTCGACTGCAGTTGTCTATGTCCCTAGGTCTCGGCCGTCTCGCCAGGCTGCGGAGCACACCTCGATCCACGTGGCCAAGTCAGGCACATCGTTGATCGTGTAGAGCGAGTACGGCGGCGCGCCTTCGAGACGCGTCACGTGTTCGAAGGAGTGGTCGGGCGCGAAGAGCAGGAGACGGCCATCCTCGCGATGCGCCAACGTCAGATTTCCGTTGGCCTCTACAGCCACCGTGTAGTACTCGGCGGGGTTGATCGGGATCTCGAGGCCTTCGTCTTCCCAGAGCCACGTGTACCCGGTGAGTAGATCGCCGGTGGTGAGCTCCGACGCACTGGCTGTCAACACCTCGTTCTGGTTGTTCCACCAGGTGTCGGGCTCCTGGAACCGTTCGACGATCCCGCCGCAGACCTGCCAGAAACTCTTGTGAACTTGAAGGACTGGATCAGCGTCCGCCCGGCGGGGCGGGTGGCTTAGCCATCCCCGGCGATCAGTGGGCGGTCCCCATGCGAACAGCTCATAGTGAGTGCCCCCGACGGTGGCATGCGTGACGTCGGCAGAGTGGAGCAGTGCAGAAAGCTCAGGCAAGCCGTCCACGGGCCCTCGACTCCAAGGGGTCGTCTCGCCCACCGTGACGGCCTCGCCGTGGTCAACGAACCACGAAACCTCACGGAGGAACCGCTCCCAGTCACTCACGGTTCCGATCATGCCAGCCGGAAGTCGTCGCTGGCATGATCGGAGGCCGCGTACACGGACCCCGAAGATCGCGATGGAGCGGTCGCTCACCCCTCATCCGAGAGTCTCGTAGACCTGCCGCCGGGGATCTGCCTGGGCCATGACCTGGACATCATGGCTGGGCAGAACCTGCTTCAGATCAAGGTGGAATTGCTCGATCCAGGCACCTTCGCCCGTGTAGAGGACGAATTCCCGCATGCCCTGGGTCGTGATCACGGCGGCCAGGACAGCGCGAGCTCCCGCGATGCCGACGACCTGATCCTCGAAATCCCCAAGAGCCTTGTCATCCTCTGGACTGGGCAAACCAGCGGGTGTCGGCTCGTTGAACGGCACCGCCACACCGATCTGGCGGCTCCGGCCGGTGGCGTTGGGCCCGCCGCGGGTGGGCTCACCCGCGGCCCGCGGCGGGGGCGCCGTCACACCGCGTAGGCGTACAGGGTGCGGATGCCGCCGCACCACGCCTCGATGTCGGTGATGCCCCTGTACACGGTGTACGGCCCGCAGTCCCACCAGAAGGAGTTCTCGACCGTGATCTGCACCGAGCTGTTGGGGCCGCAGTGGTTGTACTTCGCCCGCTTGTCGGGGGTCTCGGTCCAGTGGATGTAGCCGCAGCCGTAGGCGGCCGTGCCGCTCTCCGACACCCCGCTCGCCGCCGCCGGCGCGGCCATGCCCGCGAAGGTTCCGGCCATGACCAGGCCGGCCAGACCGGCGAGGATCTTCTTGCGCATGTTTCCTCCTCGTTCCGTTCGCCGTCGCGAACGGAACGAGGATGTCCGGACCGGGGCACGCCGGTCCGTGACTTCGAGTTTCGTGTAAGCGTAGTCAGGGGCGGAGGCCGAAGTGCGGGCGGCAGGGCTCCAGACCCTCGATCTCGACCGGCACCGGGCAGGCGAACCTCTCGCGGTCAAGGCGCAGGCGCTGCTGGACGGCCCGCTTGCCGCGCCTGTTGTGCACCGACAGGCCATCGGGCTGGTAGCCGAGCTTTCGGGAGACCGCTAGTGAGGCCGGATTGTCGAGGAACGCGCTGGAGACGGCTGTCAGGGCGCCCAACCCGGCAAAGGCCAGCTGCAGCACGGCCGCCCGCATCTCTGCGCCGAACCCCTGACCCTGGTGGGCCAAGCCCAGCCAGGAGCCAGTGCCCACCTCGCGGGTGACCACGTAGTCGGTGGCGGACAGGTCCTGCATGCCGATCACCCGGCCCTCGTGCACGACGGCGAAGTTGCCGCACCACTGCTCGGGCCGCCACCGGGACATGACGCCGAGCTGGTAACGGACCACATGGCTGCCGAGCTCGTCGGACGGCATGTCCGTCCACGGCACGAAGAACGGCATCCGCTCGGGGTCGTGCACCCCTTCGACGGCGCGGTCCGCGAGCTGGTCGAGATCGTCGAGGGTCGGCAGCCGGAGCTGGAGCCGGGGCGTGGTCAGGCGCAGGTCAAACAGGGGCCAGTGGCGCATGCCGGGCCATTCTTCCGTGCCGGCCGCGCCGCTTCACCTGTTTATCGGGCCGCTCCCGCCGGGCTTTATCGGGCCGCTCCCGCCGGGCGCCGCCGTGGCGCGTGGCTGGCCGGCGATGAGGGTGGCATATCTGCCAGTTGGTGAAATGTCGTCCTTTTGCGGCCGGTGGCTTTGGGTGCTGCACGATTCGGAAACGGATACGTCGGCATTTCCTTTCGGGATGGCGCGGCGGCCGGGCGGACCCGGGCGTCCTGCTCACCCCGTCGGCCGGTAAAGCGGGCTCGCGTCTCGGTCATCAACCTCGACGGGCTGCCTTCGGACGACCAGCGGCAGGGGTTCGTGAACCAGCTCCAGATGGCGCTGTTCGCCTGGATCAAGAAGCACCCGGCGACCGACCGGCCACTCGGCGGCCTGCTCGTCATGGACGAGCCGCAGACCTTCGCGCCGTCGGGGGCCATGACCGCCTGCACGCAGAGCACCCTCGCGCTCGCCTCCCAGGAGCGCAAGTACGGGCTCGGCCTGGTCTTCGCGACGCAGGCGCCGACGCGGACCCCGCTGTGCCTCAGCCACCACCCCAGGGCCCCGCTGACGGCTGAGGAGGTGATCTGCCGGGCCCGACCGGCCACGGACGGCTGATCGGCCCGGCCGGCCGGACGGGTGACCTTGTGTGTCCGGGCCGTGCGGGGACGTGTCATCGGCCTGGCCGGTGGGGCGGGGACCCTGGGCCCCGGGTCAGGTGCGCGGGACGCCGGCGGCGTGGATCGACTGGTGCCGGGCGCGGCGGCCGAAGTCCGACAGCAGCGGAGTGACCTGGGCGGCGCCGACGGTCACCTCGACGGCCCCGGCCGGGGGTACTGCCACCGCGCCGCGGTCGAAGTGCAGCCTGAGCCCGCCGCTCCCGGTGAACGAGACGTCCGTCAGGTGGGTGGCCGGCCGCCGGAAGGCGGCGGCGAGCCGGGCGCGGTCGATGCCCGTACGCCCGGCGAGCCCGCGCTCGACGAGCCTGCCGAGCGCGGCGTCGGATCCCGGACGCAGCAGCCGGATGGTGCCGACCCGGCCGGCCTTGCCGTCGTACCAGTACGTCCTGGTGGAGGTCCCGTCGCCGGCCGCGTCCACGCGGGTGACCAGGCGGACGCCGACGACCCCATCGCCCGCCGCCAGGACCTCGTGGTGGATCCTCAGCCAGGCGCCCTCGGGGCAGAAGCGCGAGGTGGCCCCGTCGAGGAAGGCTTCCCGCCGGCTCTCCACGGCCGTGCGCAGGGCTGTCGTGAGCGCGCCCGCACCGCGGAAGACCGGGTAGCCGGTGGACCAGCGGCACATCCCCCGCCGCCCGCTCTCGCGGACCACCCTCGGCGCCGCGGCCCGAGCCTCCCGGAAAGCCACTGCGGACGAGACAGCCGGGGACAGGATGGGGGACCCAGGAGAGGACACAGGGGAGGACACAGTGGAGGTATGGGTGGCGCCGTGGACCGGGCCCGCCACGCTGAGGGCGCCGGCCAGGGCGGCGGTTGCCAGCAACGCGACCGGGGACTTCTTGTTCATGCCGGATGAGACCGCGACAGGTCCCGTTTGGTTCGCTTGCGGGCCATATTGCGGGTGGATGACCTCGCCGACCGGGCTCGAACCGGCGTCCACCCGGGCCCGAGCCGGGCGCTCTACCTCTGAGCTACGACGAGGTCACGTCCACGTGGCACCGCCGACCGGGCTCGAACCGGCGTCCACCTGGATGAAGAGCCAGGCGTTCTACCACTGAACTACGGCGGGCCGGTGCCAGTGTGCTCGATCACCGGCACCGGGCGCCACCGGTTAACGGGCACCGGTCAACGGGTGTCCCGCTCCGGGAGGTCGCCGGTCACCACCCCGGCGGCGAGCCCGTGCCGGGCGTCGGCGGCCAGTTCGGGCTTGACCGGCCGGCCGCTGAACACACCGGCCCGCCGCAGCAGGGACGCCCAGACCGGGTCGGCGACGCTCACCCCGTGCACCAGCTCCGGCGTGGGCCGGAACACCGCCACCCCGCGCCGGGGAGCCGGTGCCGTCCAGCCGGACAGCTCCGGGTCGAGACCCGCCGCCCGGCAGGCGGAGTGGACGTCGGAGCGGGTGCAGGTGGCGGTCCCGTCGAGCACCTCCCACGGCAGCGGCAGCGCCGCCCACACCGCGGTGCCGGGATCGACGCCGCCGCCGGTGTCGCGGTGCCAGGCGGCGAGGTCGCCGGCCATCAGGCGCATGGCCTTGCCGGGGCAGGCCACGTCGAGCAGGTCCAGGGCGTCCATGGAGGCGAGGCAGGCCAGCCACCCGGCCCGCGCCGCGTTGTAGGCGACGGCGAGGTTGTTCCAGGTGGTCGAGTCGTCGCCGAGCCGGACGATCATCTGGGTGCGGTCGGTGTCGGGCCGCCAGCGGTCGCGGAGCAGGCCGGCGCTGTGCCGCATGACAGCCGACCACTGGCCGAGGAGCCTGCCGCGCTCCTCCCCGCCCAGCCGGGCGAGCACGTCGGGCGTCGCCCGCACCTGGGCGATCATCCACCAGTCGGTCCGCTCCCCGCACCGGGCGAGCAGCAGCGAGGCGATCTCGTCGAACGGGTTGTCCCGCCCCGACAGGCTGAACTCCCGCCGCACCTTGCGCCGCGCGGTGTAGTACGCGACGAAGCAGGCGGCGACGGGGTCGGCCGTGAACCGCTCCTGGGGGATGTCCGCGCCGAAACCCGTGACGCCCACCATGAGCAGCCGCCGCTTGTCCTGCTCGACGCCCAGGGTGCCGGCCTTGGCGGCGAGCCTGCGCAGCATGCGGAAGCGGCGGTTGTACTGGCGCTTGGACAGGTCGAGCCCCGCCGCGTCACGGGCGCTCCGGTCGAGCCGGTCGGCCAGGAAGTCGGTGCCGGCGGGCGTCCACCGGATGTCGCGCCCCATGGTCGCGGCGAACTCCAGCAGCGACTCCGGGTCGTCGGGGTCGACCTCCGCCGAGCGTTCGAACAGCCGGGTGGCCGCCGCGACCTGGCGCGCACCGCCGACCGGCCTGGCGTAGTCGGCGGACATCGACGAGAACCACGCCGTGCCGCGCGAGGAGTGCCGCGCGGCGCGGCCGATGACCACCCGCTCGCGCCGTGACAGCCGCCCGTCCAGCGCCAGCAGCACCAGGTCGGCGACGTCCTCGGGCCGGTAGCGCCGGTCGAGTGACTCGTGCAGCTCGACGAGGGCGTGGTGGCGGGACGCGGGTGTGGCCTTCCGCTCGGTCATGGCCGCCATCTTCGCCGCTCGGCCCGTCCGGGTTCGACCGGTTTTCAGGCAGGGACGTACGCGTACCCGTCGGGTCGGGACTCCAGGTGGCCGCCGGCGGGGAGGGCGAAGTGGGCGGGCACGATCCGGACGCGCGTGTCCGCGTAGCGGGCGAGGACGTCGCGGCGGGTCTCGGTGGCCTGCCGCGCGTCGTGCTCGGAGACGATGTGCCAGCCGGGGCGGGCGAACTGGTGGGGGACGTGGAACAGGTCGCCGGTGAAGACGGCCTCCTCCGGCCCGGATGTCACGTGCAGGCCGCTGTGGCCGGGGGTGTGGCCGGGCAGCGGCAGGATCCGCACCGTCTCGTCGATCGCGAAGCCGGGCTCGACCAGGCGGTGCCGTCCGGCGGCGACGACGGGCGCGACGCTGTCGGCGAACGAGTCGTGGCCGTGCGAGCCCGCCGGCACCGACCTGAAGTGCTCGTACTCGGCGGCGACGAAGAGGTACACGGCGTTGGGGAAGGTGGGCACCCAGGCGCCGTCCACCAGGCGGGTGTTCCAGCCGACGTGGTCCTGGTGCAGGTGGGTGCAGAAGACGTAGTCCACCTCGGCGGGGTCGGTCCCGGTCGCCGCCAGGCGGTCGAGGTAGGGGGTGTCGAGCCGGTGCGCGTACGGGTCGAGCAGGCGTTCCTTGTGGTTGCCCCAGCAGGTGTCCAGCACGATCACGTTGGACGGGGTGCGCAGGACGTGGCTGCGGAAGACGAGCAGCGGGTCGCCCCCGGGGGTGAACAGCCCGGCCGGGTAGCGGTCGCGGAGGGTGTCGATCAGGTGCGCCTCGCCGTCCAGGCCGTGGAACGCCAGGGAGACCGGGACCGGCATGTCGGTCTCGACCACCTCGGTCACGCTGACCGCCCCGACGTGGAACGTGGCCATGCGGCTCCTCCTCCGGTGTGGGGTCTCCGGGGAATCACCGTAGATCGGTACAAGGTCAGCGAACAAGCCCTTGCTTGGTAACGACCGGTACGGCCCGCCCCGGACAGGTCGTGTCCGTGGGAGAGCCGTACGGGCCGGACCGGCGGGCGCCGCGAACGGCGACCCGGCCGGTCAGCGGGCCCCGGCCGACCGGCGGTCGTTCAGCCAGTGGGCGAGGCGGTCCAGCGACAGGTTGATCAGGATGAAGATGGCGGCGATGACGATGGCCGCCGGGATCACGTTGGAGAAGTTGGCCGCGATGCCGTTGAGCCCCCGGTCCACCAGCTCGTCGTAGCCCACGATGAGCCCCAGCGCCGAGTCCTTCAGCAGCACGATGAACTGCGACACCACCGCCGGCAGCATGGCCCGCAGCGCCTGCGGCAGCAGCACCAGCCGCATCACCTGGCTCTTGCGCATCCCCACTGCGTACGCCGCCTCCGACTGCCCCCGCGGCAGGCTGAGCACCCCGGCCCTGATGATCTCGGCGATCACCGACCCGTTGTAGACGGTCAGCCCGAACACCACGGCCGTGAAGGCCGAGATGTTCACCCCGATGAGCACGTACGAGCCGAAGAACGCGAAGAAGATCAGCAGCAGTAGCGGCACGGCCCGGAAGAACTCGACCACGGCCCCCGCCGGCACCCGCACCCAGCGGTGCTCCGACAGCCGGGCCGCGGCGAACACCAGCCCGAACACCCCGGCCAGCACCACCCCGGCGACCGCGGCCATCAGCGTCCCGGCCAGGCCGGGCAGGATGAACGTGGTCCAGACGTCGGCCCGCAGCAGCGGCGTCCACTTCTCGGCCGCCCACTGGTCCTTCTCGTCGAAGCGCACGTACACCACGTACGCCACGGCCAGCAGGGCGAGCGCGATGGCCGCCCCGAGCACCCGGTTGCGGCGGATGCCGCGCGGTCCGGGCACCTCGTACAGGTTCGCGTAGCTCATCGCGCCACCGCCAGACGGCGCGACAGCCAGCCGAACAGGAGCCCGGTCGGCAGGCACAGCACCACGAACCCGAGCGCGAACCCGAAGAAGATCTGCAGCACCTGGTCCCCGTACGTCTCGATCATCTCCCGCATCCGCACGGACGCCTCGCTCACGCCCACCACGAGCGCGATCGTGGTGTTCTTGGTCAGCGCGATGAGGATGCTGCCCAGCGGCGCGATCACCGCCCGGAACGCCTGCGGCAGCGTGATCAGCGCCAGCGTCTTGACGAACCCCAGCCCGAGCGACCGGGCGGCCTCGGCCTGACCGACCGGCACCGTGTTGATGCCGGAGCGCAGCGCCTCGCAGACGAACGCGGAGGTGTAGACCGTCAGCCCGATGGTGGCCAGCCAGAAGTTGTTGGTGGCGATGTCGGACGACAGCTCGACGCCGAGGTTCGCCCCCACGCCGAGGCCGGTGAACAGCAGCACCAGCGTCAGCGGGGTGTTCCTGGCGACGGTCACGTACGTGCCGGCGGCGCCGCGCAGCGTCGCGAGCGGCGCCACCCGCATGGCGGTCAGCAACGTCCCCAGCACCAGCGAGCCGATCGCGCTGACGGCGGCCAGCTTGACCGTCATCCAGAAGGCGAGGGTGATCGTCGACCACTCGCTCAGCAGCGCGTTCATGGTCAGTACCGCTCCAGCTGCGGGGCCTGCGGCGCGGCGAAGCCCGAGGCGCCGACGCTGCCGTCCAGCGCCTTCTTCCAGCTCCCGTCGGTGAACATCTTCTCCAGCGCGTTGTTGACCGCGTCCCGGCCCTGCTTGTCGTCCTTCTTCAGGCCGATGCCGTACTTCTCCGTGCTGAACGCCTTGCCGACGACCTTGAGCTTGCCGCCGTGCTGGGCGGCGTACCCGGCGAGGATCACGTTGTCGGTGGTGATGGCGTCGAGCTGGCCGCCGAGGACCCGGTCGACGCAGGCCGAGTAGGTGCGCTCCTCCTGGAGCTGCACCTCCTTGGCGTAGCTCTCCTTGACCTTCTGCGCCGGCGTCGAGCCCGCCACCGAGCAGAGCTTCTTGCCGTTGAGCGCCTCGGGCCCGGTGAGCTTCGTGTCGTCCGCGCGCACCAGCAGGTCCTGCCCGGCGACGAAGTACGGCCCGGCGAACGACACCTTCTGCTTGCGCGCGTCGTTGATGGAGTACGTCGCCACCACCATGTCGACCTGGCCCTGCTGGAGGAACGCCTCCCGGTTGGCCGACACCGTCTCCTTGAAGGTGATGTCCTTGGCCTCGACGCCCAGCTCCTTGGCCACGTACTTGGCCACCTCGACGTCGAAGCCGCTGAAGCTCCCGTCGGGCGTGCGCAGGCCGAGACCGGGCTGGTCCGCCTTCACGCCGATGACGAGCTTCTTGTCGTTCTTGGCCTTGTCCACGATGGACGCGTACGTCTCCTCGCCGCTCCCACAGGCGGTGGCGGTGAGAGCGACCATGGCGAACACGGCGTAGAGGGATTTTCCGAACATGGCTGCCGTCCTTAGTGGGTGAGGATCTTGGCGAGGAAGGACCTGGCGCGGTCGGTGCGCGGCGTCCCGAAGAAGTCGTCCGGGCCGTTCTGCTCGACGATCTCGCCGTCGGCCATGAACACGACCCGGTCGGCGGCCCGGCGGGCGAAGCCCATCTCGTGCGTGACGACGATCATGGTCATGCCGTCACGGGCCAGCGACGTCATCACGTCCAGCACCTCGTTGACCATCTCGGGGTCGAGGGCCGAGGTGGGCTCGTCGAACAGCATCACCTTCGGGTCCATGGCCAGGGCCCGGGCGATGGCGACGCGCTGCTGCTGGCCGCCGGAGAGCTGGGCGGGGAACTTGGCCGCCTGGGCGCCGATGCCGACTCGGTCGAGCAGCTCGCGGGCCCGGCGCTCGGCGGCGTCCCTGCGCTTCTTGAGCACGTGGACCTGCCCGAGCACGACGTTCTCCAGAACCGTCTTGTGGGAGAAGAGGTTGAACGACTGGAACACCATGCCGACTTCGGCGCGGAGCTGGGCGAGCGCGCGGCCCTCGGCGGGCAGCGGCACGCCGTCCACGCTGATGGTGCCGGAGTCGATGGTCTCCAGCCGGTTGATGGCGCGGCACAGCGTGGACTTGCCGGCGCCGGACGGGCCGATGATGACCACGACCTCGCCCCGCAGGACGCTCAGGTTGACGTCCCTGAGCACGTGATGATCGCCAAAGCGCTTGTTGACCTGGTCGAGGACGACCAGCTCCTGGTCGGGCACGGTTCGCGCTCCTTCCGTCCGTCCGCGCAGGCGGGTGGGTTGCGGTGGTTGGCGTAACCGTAGGAGCCGGGTGTTTCCGGGAAAGGGTTGTGCGCGTTCTGCTCAGGGATCAACGCGCGGGTTCGGCGGGGGCGGGCGTCGGCCTGGCCCGGCCGGGTGTGGCGCCCGTGACGCCGATGGTGTCGCGGAAGGCGCGATCCCAGCGGCCGTCGCGCAGGTAGCCGGCGATGAGCCCGTTGAGGTGGTCGCGGAAGACCGCGTCGTCCTTGGGCACGCCGATCCCGTACGGCTCGGGCCCGAACGGCTTGCCGACCAGCTTGAGCCCTTCGGGATTGCGGTTGAGCAGCCCGAGCAGGATGGTGTCGTCGGTGCTGATGGCGTCGATCCGGCCGGCGACGAGGGCGGGCACACACTCGCTGTAGGTGTCCACGATGACCAGCTCGGCGCCGGGCACGAGGCCGCGCAGCCGCTCGGCCGAGGTGGAGCCGGTGGCGGTGCACACGGTCCGCCCGTCGAGGTCGCGCACGTCGTCGATGGCCGTCTCGGCCGCCCGGACGAGCAGGTCCTGCGCCGCCACGTAGTAGGGGTCGGTGAAGCTCACGACCTCCTGCCGGGCCGGGGTGATCGAGTACGTGGCGACGACGATGTCGACCACGCCCTGCCGGAGGAAGTCCTCCCGATGGGACGGCATGGTCTCCACGAAGCGGATGTTGCGCTCGCTGCCCGTCAGGTCCCTGGCCACCAGCCGGGCGATCTCCGCGTCGAACCCGGTGATCCGCCCGGAGGCCGGCTCCTTGAACCCCAGCAGCGGGTAGTCGAACTTGATCCCCACCGTGAGCACCCCGCGCTCCCGGATGCGCTCCATGGTGGAGCCCTCGGGGAACGCCGCCGCGTCCGTCCCGCCGCAGGCGGTCAGCGCCAGGCAGGCCAGGGCGGCCAGCAGCGCCCGGACCGGCGTCACCGTACCCAGTACCGGTGTTGCGGCCGGCCGGTCGGGCCGTATCTCAGCCGGGCCTCCACCTGCCCGCGCTCGGCGAGGTGCTCCAGGTAGCGGCGGGCGGTCGCCCGGCTGATGCCGACGGCCTCGGCCAGCTCGTGTGCCGACAGGTCGTCCTCGACGGCCGCCAGCGCGTCGAGCACGGCCCGCTCGGTGGCGGCGGCGATGCTCTTGGCGCGCGGCGCCGAGTCGAGGTGCAGCGAGCGGAAGATCCGGTCGATCTCCTGCTGCTCCACGAACCGCCCGTCCGAGCCGAGCTGCTCCACCGTGGCGGCGTAGCGCTGCAACGTCTGCTCCAGGATGGCCGCCCGGGTGGGCTTGACCAGGTAGTAGAGGGCGCCGCGCTGCATGGCGGCGCGCACCGCGGCCGACTCCTTGCGGCTGGAGATCACGATGACGTCCGTGGGCGGCTGGTCGGGCCGCCGCAGCCGGTGCGCCACCTCCAGCCCCGGCAGGTCGGGCAGGTGCAGGTCGAGCAGCACCAGCCGGGGCGCGAACCGCTGCGCCGCCGCGAGGGCCACCTGTCCGGTGTGGGCGATCCCGACCACCCGGAAACCGGGCACCCGGTTCACCTGGGCGTGCAGGGCGGTGGTGACGACCGGGTCGTCGTCCACGATGAGAACGGTGTGCTCCGCCGCCCCAGGCATCGCCACGCTCCTCGTCAGGTTGGGCCGACGCGCGCATCTTAGGCACGCTTTGTTACAGCAAATCGCATTCTGCTCGTTTTGCTCAGTGTGGTGCTCCACAAGCGGCCAAACCCTCCTACTGTGTACCCGCACGCAGGCCGTTGAGGTCGGAGGGGGAGGTGCGCGCCGGTGCGAGGCGACCGAGGATGGCTGCTGGCCGTGACCGCCCTGTGGATCCTGCTCGGCCTGCTCCCGCTGGCGCTGCTCACCTCCTCCAGCATCACGCTGTCGCAGGACGCGGTGCACGACGAGGTCGGCGACCGGGTCAGGACCACCGCCTCGGTCAGCCGCGTCGTGGTCGAGCAGCAGATGAGCTCGCTCAAGCAGCTCGTCAGCGCCTACGCCCAGCGCCCCGAGGTGCTGGAGGCCGTCACCTCGGGCGAGCCCGCCCCCGCCGCGACCATGGAGCGGTTCCACGGCGAGCTGGCCCGCATGCGCGGCGGCGTCAGCGGCGTGATCGTCATCGGGCCCCGCGGCGACATGGTCGGCGCCCGGCCGCAGAGCGTCCTGCCGCAGGACGTGCGCAACACCGACTGGTACGTCACGGTGCACAACCAGCGCCGGCCCTACATCTCCCAGGCGTACACGCCGCCGATGCCCGGCGTGTCCCGGGCCATCGCCGCCGCGGCGCCCGTCTCCAGCGCCGACGGCAAGAGCCTGCTCGGCGTCGTCGCCGTCGTCTACAGCCTCGACGCCATCCAGGACCTCGCCTCCCAGGCCGCCGACGCGCAGGGGATCAGGTTGCTCATCACGGACCAGGCGGGCGTGCTGGTGGCCGATCCCGGCCGGAAGCTGTACGCGCTCACCTCGCTGCGCGAGGACCCGCGGGTGGACGCCGCGCTGGCCGGCCGCACCTGGTTCACCACCCACCGCGGCGCCGACGGGACCGTGCTGTCGGCCTCGGAGCCGATCCCCGACATCGGCTGGACCGTCACCGCCGAGGTGCCCGCCGCCACCGCGCTCGCCTCCGCCGAACAGCTCCGGGTCCGCGTGCTCGCCATCGCCGCCGTCCTCGCCCTGCTCATCCTCATCGGGCTCGGGGTGCAGCTGCACACCACCCGCGGGCGCCGCCGGGCCCAGCAGAAGCTCGCCGGGTACGCCGCCGCGCTCGCCTCGGCCCGCGACGAGGCGGTCAAGGCGTCCGAGGCCAAGACCGAGTTCCTCGCCAAGATCAGCCACGAGATCCGCACCCCGATCAACGGCGTGCTGGGCATGAACACCCTGCTCCTGGACACGCCGCTGGACGACGAGCAGCGCCACTACGCGGGCACGGCCCGGGAGTCGGCCCAGAGCCTGCTGCGGCTGCTGGACGACTTCCTCGACCTGTCGAAGATCGAGGCCGGTCACCTGGAGGTCGAGGCGGTGCCGTTCGACCTGCCGCGGCTGTGCGACGAGGTCGTGGCGCCGTTCGCGCCGCACGCCTACCGCCAGGGGCTCTGGCTGACGCTCCGCCTCGGCGACAGCGTCCCGCAGCGGGTCGTCGGAGATCCGGTACGGCTCGGGCAGGTGCTCACCAACGTGGTGGGGAACGCGCTGAAGTTCACCGACCAGGGCGGCGTCGGCCTGGAGGTGGAGCTGGAGGAGGGGGCTGTCGGCGACGAGCAGGCGACGCTGCGCTTCACGGTCACCGACACCGGCGTCGGGGTCGCGCCGGAGGACCGCGAGCGGGTCTTCGCCATCTTCCGGCAGGTGGACTCGCCGATCACCCGCAGGACCGGCGGCAGCGGCCTCGGGCTGGCCATCAGCAGGCAGCTCACCGAGCTCATGGGCGGGCGGATCGGGCTCGACAGCGTGGAAGGGGTGGGCAGCAGGTTCTGGGTGCGGCTGCCGGTGGACGTGGTCACCTGGTCGCCCCCGGCCTCGCCCGCCCTGCGCGGCCGCCGCGCCCTCGTGACCGACACCCGCCGGGAGGACGTGCGCGGCGACGTTCGCGAGGGCGCCGGGCCGGTCGCGCGGACCCTCCGCGGTGCCGTGCGCGGCGACGGGCCCGAGGACGCCGGGCTGGCCGCGCGGATCCTCCAGGACGCGGGCCTGGTCGTCGAGGAGGCGGCGGACGAGTGGTCGGCGCTGCAGGCGCTGCGGGCCGCCGCCGCCGAGGGGCGTCCCTTCGACCTGGCCGTGGCCGACCTGGAGGTGGGGGCCGCGATCCTGGCCGACCCGCTGCCGTGCGAGACCAGCGTGGTCGTCCTCGTCACTCCGGGCCGGGCGGGTGTGGCCTGGCCGATCGCCTCGGCCGACCGGGTGGTGCAGCCGATCACCCGGCCGCTGAGCCGCCGCCGCCTGCTCGCCGCCGTGGAGAACGCCCTCGGCGCGGGCGACACCTCGGTCGCCTCCACCGTCGCCCCGGCCCCGGCCCCGGCCCCGGCCCCGGCCCCGTCTCAGGCCTCTGCTCCAGGCCCCGCGAGGCCGCAGCCACCCGTACCCGACGAGCAGCAGCCCCTTCCGGGGGCGCGGCCGGACGCCCCGGTACGGGCGCGGATCCTGCTGGCCGAGGACGACGAGGTGAGCCGGAACGTCGCCACGATCGTCCTGCGCAAGGCCGGCCACCACGTCGACGCCGTGGACGACGGCAGGCAGGCGGTGAGCGCCGCGCTGTCCGGCGGGTACGACCTGGTCTTCATGGACTGCCAGCTCCCGGTCCTCGACGGGCTGGCGGCGACCGAGGAGATCAGGCTCCAGGAGGAGCGGCGCACCCCGATCATCGCCATGACCGCGGCCGCCATGCCCGGCGACCGGGTGCGCTGCCTGGACGCCGGCATGGACGACCACCTCACCAAACCGGTGAACTGGCAGCACGTCCTCGCCCGGGTGCCCGACTGGATCGCGGCGCCCGGCCTGCCGCCCGAGTTGGAGGGGCTGGCGCCGGAGGACGTCATGGAGATCGCCGCCGCGTTCCGCGCGACGGCGGGCGAGACGCTGGACGAGCTGCGGCGGGCCGTTCGGAAGGGCGACCTGGAGCGGGTGGCGGCGCTCGCGCACCGGCTCGCGGGCAGTTGCGCCACCGTCGGGGCAGGCGGCGCGGCCGACCTGTGCCGCCGCGTCGAGGACCTCGCCCTCGGGGGAGGCGCGGACACGGCCCTCCTCGACCGGCTCGACGAGGAGTTCCGCGAGATACCGCGGTGGATGAACAGCTTGTGTTCGTAAGTTAACGCGGCATGGCCGACTGTTACACCAGTGAAATTTGTCGTCGTTAGTGTCTTGTCGTCCTTGATCATGTGTTTTGTGGACTTTGGAGAGGGGAGAGCCTGATGGGCGAAACCGGCACGCCGGCCCCGACGAGCACCCCCACGCCCACCGCGACCCCGACCGGCACCCCGACCCCCTCGGGAAGTCCCACGCCGACCCCGACGGACAGCCCCACGCCGACCCCGTCGGGCAGCCCCACCCCGTCGCCGTCGGGAAGTCCCACGCCGTCGCCGTCGGGTACGACGACCCCGAGCCCCACCCCCTCCGACACCTCCGGCCCCACCCCGCCGCCGGGTTCGCCGAGCCCGTCCCCCACGGACCCGCCCGATCCCACCCCCTCCGGCCCCACCCCCGGCCCGTCCACCTGGCCGGTCCCGATCCCGTCCCCTTCGCCCGCCGCCCCCACTCCGGCCGCCCCCGCGCCGAGCCCGGGCGAGTCCGGCCAGGTGGCCATCGACTGGATGTCCATCCGCGAGCTGGCGAGGCTGTTCGACAAGGCGGGCGACGACCTCGTCGCGGCGCACCGCCTCGCCGGCCCCCTGGGCGGCACGTCGTCCCTCGTGGGCGACGACGAGGACGGCCGCGCGTGGGCCGGGTGGTACGTCGACGGCTACGACGGGCTGGTCCGCTCCATGAACCGGCTCGCCGAGGCGAGCTTCACCGCAGCGGCCACGGCCCGCGACTTCGAGGTGCTCTGGGACGTCCTCGAACAGAAGATCATCTCGTCCCTGCCGGTGATCCCCGACCTGTCCGAGCCGCCGATCCCCGGGCCGCCGCCGCACCAGGAAGGTGCCTGATGCTCGATCCCTTCCAGGCGCTCGCCTGGTTCGCGGGCGTGCACGTCCCCGAGGCCGACGTGTCCAACCTGCGCGGGCGCGCCCGCGAGCTGCGCGCGCTCGCGGACGACGTGGACGCGATCGCCCGCGGCACGCGGGAGGCGATCGAGACGGCGCTCAAGGCGAACGACAGCCGCAACGTGGAGCGCTTCGCCCGCCTGTGGGAGGTCGAGCTGGGCCCCCGCTACGCCAACATGCGCATGACGCTGACCGAACTGGCCGACGGCTGCGAGGAGTACGCGGACGTCGTCGACGAGCACCGCGAAGAGCTGAAGGTCATCGGCACCCAGCTCGCCGCCATGGCGTTCACGCTGCTGTTCGGCTACCTCTATCCGGCGGCCAGGGTCGCCGCCCAGGCGGTGTTCAAGTGGCTGGTGGCGCGGGCCAGGCTGGAGAGGACGATCTTCCAGAAGCTGATGCAGGCGATCCTCACCAAGCGGATCGGCAGGTTCAACGTCGGCACGTACGCGGTGCGCGAAGGGCTCGACGCGCTGGCCGACTCGGTCGTGTGGGCCGTGGGCAAGACGGCGGTGCACGCCGCCAGCTCGGCCGCCACGGGCCAGGACATGGGCAACCTCTGGACGTACGCGGGCAAGCACTTCCTCGCCGAGATGGCCTACAACGGCGGCATCAAGGGACTGCGGGACGTGCGCAAGGTCGTGCCGGCCACGAAGTTCACCGAGACCATGCTCGGCACCGGCCCCATGGGCACCTTCTTCCGCCGTACCACGTCCGCCGCGACCCTGTACGCCCTGGTCGCGAGCGGGGGGATGAGCGACGAGGGCACCCTGCGCTCCGCCCTCGCCCATGCGCCCCGCGCGTTCCTGCTGCGCCGTTAGGCGGGAACGCCGGGTGCGTGACGGCCGCGACACGGCGAGCACACGGACAGCGCGACGCGCGGGACACACGGACAACGCGACGCGCGAGGCGCACGGACAGCGCACCGCGCGAGACACAGACAGCGCGACGCGCGGGACACACGACGGCGGGAACGCGCCGAGCCCGTGATCGGGCAGGGCGTGAGACACACGGACAGGAGCAGTCATGACCACACAGCGCAGCGGGGACCCGGAGATCGACCGCATGCTCGCCCAGCTCGCCCAGCAGACGGAGTTGCTGGAGGAGGTCGGCCGCAGCCTGGAGGAGGCGCGCGGGCGCGGCGTGGCGGCGGACGGGCAGGTCCAGGTGGAGGTGCTGCCCAGCGGCGGGCTCGCCGCCCTGCGCATCGCGCCCCGCGCGATGCGGCTCGGGTCCGAGGAGCTGGCTGAGGCGATCATGGAGGCGGCCAGACGGGCCGAGGAGGACGTCACGGGCCAGACCTTCGCCGTCACCCAGCGGCTCCTCGCCGGGCCGGACGGCCACTGACCCCGCGAAATCGCCGGGAAGGCCGGTTTCGCGTGACGAGCGGGACCATGCGAAGCTTGTTGATGTCCCCAACACCAGGAGGTCCTCATGGCCGAAACACCGGAGCCGGAAGTCAGCGAAACTCCCGAGGACGAGATGAAGCGCAAGTTCCGCGAGGCGCTGGAGCGCAAGCGCGGCCAGCAGGCCGGCGCGGGCGCGGGTGGCAGGGGCTCCGACGCGTCGAAGATCCACGGGGCGCACGGCCCGGCCGCGAACAAGCGCTCCTTCCGGCGCAAGAGCGGTGGCTGAGGCAGTACTACACCAGGGGGCACGGCATGCCGTGCCCCCTTTTTTCTTTGCCGTCACAGGTAGATCTTCGCCCGATTCATGGCCTTACCTTTGCCTATGTCCGTTTTGCGCGCTAGAGTCAATCGCGTTACCGGCCAGTGACCTAGCCCTTCACCAGGAAGAGGCGGCTGACCGGCGCCGAATCCCGCGCCAGCGGGAACCGGGGACCCATCTCCTGGGGTGAATCCGACCATCGCGTGTCGGTAGGGCATCTCCACGCCCGAACCCGTCAGCTAACCCGGTAGGCGAGATGGAGAGGACACCTTCCCTGATGCACTACCGCGTATCCCCCCACTGCGTAGCGTCATCCGCCGCCTCCTGAGCGGCCCCCGCACCAGACCTTTTCCGCGCTCCCGCGCGTAGCGACCGTTCGGCCTCTGCCCGGCTACGCCCTGCCCCGCGAGCGCGGTTTCCCTGTTGCCCAGCACAAAGGACTTCACCACTCCATGTCTCCCCGATCCGGCATGCGTTCCCTCCTGCTCACCGCCTCCGTAGCCGGTGCGCTGACGCTCGGCGGCACCGCCGCCCACGCCGACGTGCCCGAGGACCAGCAGGTCCTCCTCAAGGGCGCCACCACCGCCTCCTACTTCTGGGACGACGCCTCCGGCCGCGCCGGAGACACCGGCCTGCCGGCCAGCGGCAAGCCCATGCAGAAGGGGATGGCCGCCAGCCCCAGCTGGCCGCTGCTGACCGAGGGCTACGTCGTCTACAAGGGCAAGAAGATGCCCTTCTTCGTCGGTGACCGCGGCCCCGGCGAGCCCTCCAACCGCGGCATCATGCTCGACCTCGACGGCAAGACGTTCGCCGAGCTGACCGGCGGCACCTTCAACACCAACACGCTGCAGGTCAACGGCAACGGCGGCCAGGGCCACATCAAGATCGAGTACGTCATCACCAAGTGGGGCAAGGGCCCGGGCAAGATGAACCACCCGGTGCCGTTCTCGACCCGCGCCTACGCCCGGGTGGACGACAACCCGGCCAAGCCGCCGCAGGTCCTGGCCAAGAAGAAGGCGCCCGCTCCCGCGCCCGCGCCGGCGCCCGCCACCCAGGACGTCGCGGCGAGCGCCGCCAACGCCGGCGAGAAGAAGGCCGCGGCCGCTCCCGCCGAGTCCGGCTCCGCCGGCAGGACCCTCCAGGTCGCCCCCGCCGCGCACGTCACCACCTCCGCGGCCGCCCAGCCGGTGGCCGAGAGCACCGGCGGCGGCACGGTCGGCGCGGTCGTGGCCGCGGCCCTGGTCGTGATCGGCGGCGGCGCCGTCGTGGGCCGCGACCGCATCCGCAAGCTGGTCCGTCGCTGATCCGACTCCTCCCGAGCCGCGGCGGGCCGGTCAGCCCGGCTCGTCGGGGAGCACCGCCTTCTCGTCGGGCTTGTACACCAGGACGTTCTCGATGTACGACTTCACGGCCGCCGGCAGCCCCACGTCGGCGCCCGCCGCCTCCGACAGGTACCACCGGTGGTCCAGCACCTCGTGGAAGAGCTGGGCGGGCTCCAGCTTGCCCCGCAGCTCGGCGGGCAGGGCCGCGACCGTCGGCTGGAACACCTCGGCCAGCCACCGGTGCGCCACGATCGCCTCGTCCTCGTGCCGCAGCCCCTTGGCCACCCGGAACCCGTCGAGGTCGTTGAGCAGCCGCCGCGCCTGGTTCTCCTCCACGTCCAGCCCGGTCAGGCGGAGCAGCCGCCGCTGGTGGTGCCCGGCGTCGACCACCTTGGGCCGGACGATGAGCCGTCCGGTGCCGACCTTGCGCCGCACCATCATCTCGGCCACGTCGAAGCCCAGCAGGTTGAGCCGCCTGATCCGCTGCTCCACCCGGTGCCAGTCGACCTCCTCGATGATCTCGTCCTGGGTGATCTCGGCCCAAAGCCGGTGGTAGCGGCTGACGATGTCCTCGGCGGTCTCCATCGGGTCGACCGAGGGGTGCAGCAGCCCGCCGGCCTCCAGGTCGAGCATCTCGCCGAAGATGTTGGTGTGGGCGTTGTCGATGTCGCCCAGCCGCTGCCCCTCGCTGATCATGGGGTGCATCTCGCCGGTCTCCGCGTCCACCAGGTACGCGGCGAACGCCCCGGCGTCCCTGCGGAACAGCGTGTTGGACAGCGAGCAGTCACCCCAGTAGAAGCCGTTCAGGTGCAGCCGGACGAGCAGCACGGCCAGAGCGTCCAGCAGGCGGGTCAGTGTGTCGGGACGCAGCGTGCCCGACATGACGGCCCGGTAGGGCAGCGAGAACTGCAGGTGCCGGGTGATCAGCGCCGCGTCGAGCCCGTCGTCGCGGCCGGTGACGTAGGCGACGGGCTCCACGGCCGGGGCGTCCAGCCGGGCCAGGTCCCACAGGAGCTGGTACTCGCGCTTGGCGTACCGCTCGCTGATCTCCTTGATCGCGTACACCTTGCCGGACAGCCGGGCGAAGCGCACCACGTGCCGGGAGATGCCGCGGGGGAGATCGACCAGGTGGTGCTGGGGCCAGTCGGCGAGCGGGACGTCCCAGGGCAGGCTGAGGAGGTCGGGGTCGCCGAGCGCGCCGGTGATCTGGAGGGGCATGCCCTCAGGATAGGGTGCGCCGGTGGACGAGTTTCTCACGTGGTACTTTTCCGGACATCCCGTCACCGCCAGCCTGCTCGGAGCCGACGGCTACGACCACACGCTCGGCGACTTCTCCGCCACCGCCTTCACCGCCAAGGTCGGTGAGCAGGAGCGCTGGCTCGATCGGCTCTCCCGGCTGGAGACCCCCACGCCGGACGACGCGATCGACAGGGACCTCGTGCTGGCGCAGCTGCGGGGCTGGCTGGCGCTCGCGTCCTGGCCCGAGTGGCGCCGCGACCCGGCCGCCTACCTCTCCCCGATCTTCGCCGCCATGTTCACGCCGTTCCAGCAGCGGCTCAAGCCCGAACCGGAGCTCGTGACCGCCGCGATCTCCCGGCTGGCCGAGGTGCCCGGGGTGCTGGCCGCCTGCCGGGCCAACCTCGACCCCGACCTCGCCGCGCCGCTGCTCGTCGAGCGCGGGCTCGGGCAGGCCCGCACCGGGCGGCAGTTCCTCACCGTGACCGTGCCGTCGATGGTGCGCGACGAGGGCCTGCGGGCCAAACTGGCCGAGGCCGCCGAGCCCGCCGGCCGCGCCTTCGACGAGCTGGTCGCGTTCCTGGAGGGCTTCCGGTGCGGCGGCACCTGGCGGATGGGGGAGGGCCTCTACTCCACGCTGCTGCGCGAACGCGAGCTGCTCGGCTACGGCGCGCCCGAGCTGCACGAGAAGGGCAGGGCCGCCTGGGCCGCCCTGGACGGGCGCATGCGCGAGGTCGCCCCGGGCGTCAACGGCACGGACGACTGGCGGGCCGCGATGGAGGCGCTGATGGACGACCATCCGCCGACCCTGGCCGCCATGCGCGAGGAGTACGAGGCCGAGACGCTGCGCGCCCGCGACTTCGTCCGCGCCCGCGACCTGGTCACCTTCCCCGAGGGGGACGAGTGCCTGGTGCTGCCGTCGGCGGAGTACGTCAGGCCGGTCCTGGCCGTGGCCCACTATCTGGCGCCGCCGCCGCTGACCAGCTCGCGCACCGGCGTCTTCTTCGTGCCGTACACGCCCGACGGCTTCACCGAGGAGCAGGTGCGCCAGCGCCTGCGCACCAACTCCCGCGCCCAGATGCCGTCGATCGCCGTGCACGAGGCCTACCCCGGCCACCACTGGCACCTGTCGCACATGGCGGGCAACCCGAGGACCGTACGCAAGGTGTTCCGCACGCCGTACTTCACCGAGGGCTGGGCCCTCTACGTCGAGAAGATGCTGCACGAGCAGGGCTACTTCGACACGCCGGCCACCGAGCTGGCCCACCTCGACTGCCGGATCTTCCGGGCCGCCCGGATGGTCGTGGACACCGCCCTGCACTGCGACGACATGTCGATCGAGGAGGCCGAGACGTTCATGGCCACCAAGGCGTCGCTGTCGCCCGGCACGGCCAAGGGCGAGGTCAGCCGCTACTGCGCCTGGCCCACGCAGGCGCCGTCCTACCTGACCGGGGCCATCGAGATCGACCGCATCAGGGAGTCGTACGACGGGTCGCTGAAGTCGTTCCACGACCTGATCGCCGGCTCCGGCGGCCTCCCGCTCGGTCTGGCCGAGCAGGCGGTCGCGGGGGCGTAGCGGGTCAGGACGGGCAGGTCAGGACGGGGCAGGTCAGGACGGGGCGGGTCAGGACGGGGCAGGTCAGGACGGGGTCCGGCGCGGGAACACGGGAGGGTTGGCCGCCCGCTCGACCACCGCGTCGAGCTGCTCGCCGGTGAGGACGGCGGGCGTGCCGGCCCCGAGCGCCCGCACGTAGACCTCGCACAGCCACTCCAGCAGGCGGGTGGCCTCGAACGCCTCGTCCAGCGTGGCGCCGGTGGTCACCCCGCCGTGGTTGGCCATCAGCGCCGCCGTCCTGCCCTCCAGCGCCGCCCGGACGTTCGCCGCCAGCTCCGGCGTGCCGTACGTCGCGTACGGGGCCACCCTGACCGCCCCGCCGAGCAGCAGCGCGTTGTAGTGGACGGGCGGCAGCTCGGTCATCGTGGTCGCCACCACGGTGCCGAACACCGAGTGCGTGTGGACCACGGCCCCCGCTCCGGTCGCCGCGTAGACCGCCAGGTGCATGGGGGTCTCCGAGGACGGCTGCAGGTCGCCCTCGACCAGGTGCCCCTCGACGTCCACGACGGGGCACAGCTCCGGGGTCAGCCGGTCGAGCGCCACGCCCGACGGGGTGACGGCGACGAGGTCGCCCTCGCGCACACTCAGGTTGCCCGACGTGCCGATCACCAGGCCCAGCTCGACGGCCCGCCTGCCGTACGCGCAGAGCTGCTCGCGAAGGCTCATGAGCGGCAATGTAGTCGGTCGCCCGAAATACATCAACGGCGACGGCCGGCCGCTACAGGCGGTCGAGCTGGGCGAGCATGATGCGCTCCAGATCGACGCGCCGGAGGCGGCCGGGATAGAGCAGCAGGTGCAGGCTGAGCCCGTCCACCAGGGCGAGCAGGTGCTCGGTCACGTCGTCCAGGCTGTCGTCGCCGCGCAGCTCACCGGCCGCGCGAGCCTCGGCGAGCAGCCCCCGCACGACGGCGCGCAGTTCGCCGGCCTCGGCGCGCTGCACCTCGGCCAGGCGCTCGGAGGCCAGGCTGCGGCTCCAGAAGCTCACCTCGAGGCGCGTCTCCTGGGTGCGCTCGGCGTCGAGCGGCAGGTTGTCCAGGAGCAGCTCGCGCAGGGCGGCCAGCCCGCCGGCGCCGTCGACCTTGCGGGTCAGCCGCTCGCGGATGCGCTGGTGCGACTGGCGCAGCGCCGACAGCAGGATCTCGTCCTTGTCGGCGAAGTAGTGGGCGAGCACGCCGTTGGAGTATCCCGCCTCCTTGGCGATGGCGCGGGTGGTGGCGGCGTCGATGCCGTCCCTGACGATCACCCGCCGCGCCGCCGACAGCAGCTCCCGGCGGCGCTCGTCATGGTCAACGATCTTGGGCATCGCGCTCCCTCCGTCGTGCTCGTCCCAGCATATTGACTTTTTATTCGGACGTCTGTCTATTTAGACCATGACCGTCGCCACCGTCGGCGTCCACATCGTCGACATCCTCGCCAGGCCCGTCGAGCACATCCCCCCGGGCCAGGACACCGTGCTGGTCGACCAGATCCGCCTGACCGCCGCGGGCGCCGCGGCCGGGACCGCGGTGGACCTGGTCAAGCTGGGCAACGACGTCGTGACCATGGGGGCGGTCGGCGACGACGAGCTCGGCGACTTCCTCGTGGCCGTGCTGGCCAAGCGGGGCGTGGACGTCTCGCGGCTGACGCGCCGGCCGGGCGAGCAGACCGCCGCGTCCATCCTGCCGATCCGGCCCGACGGCGGGCGCCCCAGCTTCCACGTGCCGGGGGCCAACCTCGGCGTGACGCTCGCCGACCTCGACGTCGAGACGCTGCGCGCCGCGCGGGCGGTGCACCTCGGCGGCGTGGACGTGACGTTCGGGCTGGGCGAGCCGGCGTTCTTCGGCCTGCTCGACGAGCTGCGGGCGGACGGCGTCGTGGTCACCATGGACCTGCTGTCCGAGCTGCCCGACCTGCTGGGCATGGCCCGCGCCTTCCTGCCGCACGTCGACCACGTCCTGCCCAACGAGTCGCAGGCCCGGCTCATGACCGGGGAGGGCGATGCCCGGGCCGCCGCGCTCGCCCTGCTCGCCGAGGGGCCGCGCGGCGTGCTGGTCACGCTCGGCGAGCGGGGCAGCCTGGTCGCCACCGAGGCCGGGGTGGAGCACGTGCCCGCCCTGAAGGTCGAGGTCGCCGACACGACCGGCTGCGGCGACGCCTACTGCGCGGGCTTCGTCACGGGCCTGCTGCACGGCCAGGACGTCGCGGCCGCCGCCCGCTGGGGCACGGCCGCCGCCGCCCGGGTGGCCACCGGCCTCGGCTCCGACGCCGGCATCACGGACCTGCCGTCCACGCTCGCCCTGCTCACCGACTCCTGAAAGGCCGACCCATGACCGACGCCGAGCTGCGCGAGCGCGCGCTCAAGGTGGTGCCCGGCGGGATGTACGGGCATCTCAACGCCGCCATCTTCGCCCCCGGCTACCCCCAGTTCTTCGAGCGCGGCGAGGGCTGCCGCCAGTGGGACGCGGACGGGCGCGAGTACATCGACTTCATGTGCAGCTGGGGTCCCGTCGTGCTCGGGCACCGGCACCCGAAGGTCGAGGAGGCCGCCGCCCGGCAGCTCGCCCTCGGCGACTGCCTCAACGGGCCCGGCGCCGTCATGGTCGAGCTGGCCGAGCTGCTCGTGGACACGATCCCCAGCGCCGACTGGGCGATGTTCTCCAAGAACGGCACCGACGCCACCACCCAGGCGCTCATGGTGGCCCGGGCCGCGACGGGCCGCACCAAGGTGCTGATGGCGCACGGCGCCTACCACGGGGCCGACCCGTGGTGCACGCCGTCGACCGCCGGCACCACCCCGAACGAGCGGGCCGACCTGGTCGAGTTCGCCTACAACTCGCTGGAGTCGCTGGAGGCCGCCGCCGCCACCGTGGAGGGCGACGTGGCGGCGATCATCGTGACGCCGTTCAAGCACGACTCCTTCGAGGACCAGGAGCTGGCGGAGCCCGCCTTCGCGCGGGGCGCGCGGGCGCTGGCCGACCGGATCGGGGCCGCGCTGGTGATCGACGACGTGCGGGCCGGCTTCCGCATCGACCTGCGCGGATCATGGGAGCCGTACGGGGTGCGTCCCGACCTCACGGCCTGGTCCAAGGCCATGGCCAACGGCTACGCCATCGCCGCGGTCACCGGCGTGGACGCGCTGCGCGGCGCCGCCCAGACGCTGTACTCGACCGGCTCGTTCTGGTTCTCGGCCGTGGCCATGGCGGCGGCCAAGGCCACCATCGAGACGCTGCGCGACACCGACGGCATCGCCGCGATGGAGCGCGCCGGCACCCGGCTCCGAGAGGGGCTGTTTGCGCAGGCCAAGGCGCACGGGTTCACCGTCAACCAGACCGGGCCGGTGACGATCCCGTGGCTGAGCTTCGAGGGCGACGCCGACCTGTCGACGGCCCTCCACTGGAGCGAGGCCTGCCTGCGCCACGGGGTCTACCTGCACCCGTGGCACAACTGGTTCCTGTCGGCCGCCCACACGGAGGAGGACGTGGCACGCGCCCTGGAGGGCACCGACCAGGCCTTCGCCGAGACCCGCGGCCACTTCGGCTGACCCGCCGGGCGCCCCGGTGCCGGGCCCGGCACCGGGGCCTGAAGTAACGTGATCCGCATGGACCCGAAGGACATCGACAACAAGCTCGCCGAGGTGCCCGAGTGGCGCCGCGAGGGCGAGGAGATCCGGCGGACGGTCACCGCGCCCGACTTCCCCACGGCCATCCGCATCGTGGACGAGATCGCGGTCCGGGCCGAGGAGCTCAACCACCATCCCGACATCGACATCCGGTGGCGGACGCTCCACCTCGCCCTCACCACGCACGACAAGGGGCACTTGACGGACATGGACTTCACGCTGGCCGCCGCCATCGATCGCATCGTGGCCGAACACGCTTCGTGACAGGATGACTACCCGTTAGAGTGGTGGCCCTTCGCGAGCCGCCGTACCGGCTCCTGCTCTGTCACCACTCTGGGGGTTCTCCATGCGCCTGCCCGCGCTCCTGCTCGCCCTGCTAGCGGCCGGATGTGCCCAGACCGCCGCACCTCCGGCGCCGAGCGGCTCGGCCGGCGCCTCCGCCGGGCCGTCGGCCAACCCCAACCTCTCGCTCTCGGCCAGCGGCGACTTCGCGCCCGACGCCACGCAGGCCATCGTCTACGACCGCAAGCTCGCCCCCGAGGGGTCCAGGGCCAGCCTGCTGGTCGAGTCGGAGATGGAGGCCGGCAAGACCCGCTCGTCCCTGGTCGTCGAGGGGTTCCTGCCGGGCCGCACCTACGGCGCCCACCTGCACACCAGCCCGTGCGGCGCCCAGCCCGACGACTCGGGCCCCCATTACCAGAACCGTCCGGGCAAGGTGAGCGCCAAGAACGAGATCTGGCTCGACTTCACCACCGACGGCACCGGCTCGGCCAACGCCTCCGCGCGCAACCCGTGGCTCCTCGCCTCCGACCGGCTGCCCCGTTCGCTGGTCATCCACGCCGAGCGCACCAAGGCCAAGAAGCCCGAGCGTGGCGACGCCGGCCCCCGCGTGGCCTGCCTCACCCTGAGCTGAGCGACCGATCGGCTCCCGGGCCCTCGGTGGGGGCGGGCCCGGGGTGCGATCGGCGGCGTGTCAGGCGTGTCAGGCGTGACCGGCGTGTCAGGCGTGACCGGCGGGAATGGTGCCGAGCCGCCCCGCCTGGAAGTCCTCGAACGCCTGCACCAGCTCCTCGCGGGTGTTCATGACGAACGGGCCGTAGTGGGCCACCGGCTCGCCGATCGGCTCGCCGCCCAGCACGATCACGTCCAGCGTGTCCTTGGCGGAGGCGGTGAGCGTGATGCTCTCGGCCTGCGTCGTCAGGCCCGGCCGGGTGCCGAAGCCCTCGAACACCGCGAGCTGCCCGCTCTCGAACGGCCGCCGCTCGGTGCCCGCCGTGCCGCGTCCCGACAGGGCGTAGGCGAGGGCGTTGAAGTCCTTGCGCCACGGCAGCGTGAGCCGGGCACCGGGGCTGATCGTGGCGTGCAGCAAGGTGATGGGTGTCTGCGTGGCGCCGGGGCCGGCGTGCCCCGCCAGGTCGCCCGCGATGAGGCGCACCACCGCCCCGCCGTCGTGGCTGCTCAGCAGCACGACGCTGGAGCCTCGGATGTCCTGGTAGCGCGGCTCGATCATCTTCTTGGCGCCCGGCAGGTTGACCCACAGCTGCACGCCGTGGAACAGCCCGCCCTGCTGGACGAGCCACTCCGGCGGGGCCTCCTTGTGCAGGATGCCGGAGCCGGCGGTCATCCACTGGGTGTCGCCGTTGGTGATCGTGCCGCCCCCGCCGTTGGAGTCGAGGTGGTCGATCACGCCGTCGATCATGTACGTGACGGTCTCGAAACCGCGATGCGGGTGCCACGGGGTGCCCTTGGGCTCGCCCGCGGCGTAGTCGACCTCGCCCATCTGATCCATCATCACGAACGGGTCGAGGTAGGACGGCTTGATCGGGGCCAGGGCGCGGCGCACGGGGAAGCCCTCGCCCTCGAACCCGGTGGGGGCGGTCTCGACGGCCAGCACCTTGCGCTCCGGCCGGGCCGGCACCGGTTCGGGCAGGCGGGGGAGGGCGAGCGGGTTGGCGACGGTGATGGCTGGCATACCGGGCTCCTTCCGGGGGCGATGTGCACCGGTCAACCAAGTTTATGTTTCAACTATTCCGTCGTGGCAGGACGCCGCTCGCCGGACCGTCAGGACGTGGGGATGCGCGACATCATCCGTTCCATGCCGTTGACCCAGTTGTCGCGCAGCGCCTGGCCGGCGCCGGCCAGGTCGCCGGCCATGAGCAGCTCGGCCACCCGGCAGTGCTCGGCCGCCTCCCGTTCGAGCGGCGTCTCGTCACCCGCGAGCAGGTGGGCGTAGCGGCGCAGTCCCGCCTTGACGCTGGTGATGAGGTCGAGCAGCCGCTCGTTGCGGCAGCCGCTCAGCAGCAGGTCGTGCCACTCGTCGTCGTGACGCTCTATCACCTCCTGCTCGGCGATCCGGTCGGGGAAGTCGCGCGCCAGCCGGAGCAGTTCGGGCGCGATCTCGCGCAGGTACGTGGGGTCGGAGCAGCTGAGCGCCAGCGACTCCAGGCCCGCGACGATCTCGCACAGCTCCCCGAACTCCTTGCGGCTGACCGGGGCGAACCGGAACCCCCGGCCCTGGTTGCTCTGCAGCACTCCCTCGCCCGCCAGGGTGATCAACGCCTCGCGCAGCGGGGTGCGGCTGACACCGAGCTCGGCCGCCAGCGCGACCTCGTTGATGTCGGTACCCGCGGCGAACTCCCCGCGATCGAGCCGCCTCAGCAGCTCTTCCCGGATCTGCTCCCGTAGCGGTCGCCGGTCGATCGGCATGACGCTCCTTCGGTTTCGGCCGTGCCCAATGTAGCTCTTGACGTGGTTCAAAATACTGCACTATGAATTCTGAATACAAAACACAGGAGGGAGTGGGTGTGAGCCTGACCCGAGTGCCGGGGCTGCTGTTCGGCGGAGACTACAACCCCGAGCAGTGGCCGGAGGAGGTCTGGGCCGAAGACGTCCGGCTCATGGCCGAGGCCGGGGTCACCATGGCCACCGTCGCGGTCTTCGCCTGGTCGCGCCTGGAGCCCGAGCCCGGCGCGCACGACTTCGCCTGGCTCGACCGCGTCCTCGACCTGCTGCACGAGCACGGCGTGGCCGCCGACCTGGCCACCGCGACCGCGACGCCGCCGCCGTGGCTGGTCCGCGACCACCCCGAGGTCATGCCGGTGGACGCCCAGGGCGTGCGGCTGGAGTTCGGCTCCCGGCAGGGCTACTGCCCGAGCTCACCGGTCTTCCGCGGGCACGCCGTACGGCTGGCGGCCGCCATGGCGACGCGCTACGGCGGGCACCCGGCGCTGGCGATGTGGCACGTCGGCAACGAGTACGCCGACCACACGCTGGAGTGCTTCTGCCCCGAGTCGGCCCGGCACTTCCGCGCCTGGCTGCGGGCCCGTTACGGCACCGTCGCCGCGCTCAACACCGCCTGGGGCACCTCCTGCTGGGGCCAGCACTACACCGGCTTCGAGCAGGTGGAGCCGCCGCGCAAGGCGCCGGGACCGGTCAACCCCGGCCAGCTCCTCGACTGGCGGCGCTTCTGCAGCGACGCCCTGCTGGAACTGTTCGCCGCCGAGCGGGACACGCTGCGCGAGATCACCCCGGACATTCCCGTCACCACGAACTTCATGAGCCTCCTGCACGGCCTCGACTACTGGACGTGGGCGGCGGCGGAGGACCTGGTGAGCGACGACGCCTACCCCGACCCCGCCGACCCCGGCTCGCACGTCGCGGTCGCGCTCAGCTACGACCTCATGCGCTCGCTCAAGCGGCGCCCGTGGCTGCTGCTGGAGTCGGCGCCGTCGGCCGTGTCGTGGCGCGAGGTCAACGCCCCCAAACCCCCCGGCATGATGCGGCTGCACAGCCTCCAGGCGGTCGCCCACGGCGCCGACGGGGTGATGTTCTTCCAGTGGCGCCAGGCCAGGTACGGGCCCGAGAAGTTCCACTCGGCGATGCTCCCGCACGGCGGCGTCCACACGCGCGGCTGGCGGGACACGCTGCGGCTCGGCGCCGACCTGCGGCGGCTGGGGGAGGTCGCGGGCACCGCCACGCGCGCCGAGGTGGCGCTCGTCTTCGGCTGGGACAGCTGGTGGGGCCTGGAGGCGCCGGAGTCGATGCCGTCGAACCGGCTCCGGCTCAAGGAACTGCTGCTCGCCTGGTACGCGCCGCTGCACGCCCGCGGGATCGCCGTGGACCTGGCGCCGCCGGACCGCGACCTGTCGGACTACCGGGTGGTCATCGTCCCCAACCTCTACCTGTGCACGGCCGAGCAGGCCCAGGCGCTCGCCGCCGTCACCGGCGAGCTGGTCGTCGGCCCGTTCAGCGGGGTGGTGGACGAGTCGGACCAGGTCCACGACGGCGGCGCCCCCGGCCCGCTGCGCGACCTGCTGGGCGTCGCGGTGGACGAGTTCTGGCCGCTGCCCGACGGCGCGACCCAGCGGGTACGGCACGCGGGCGGCGGCACCGGCCGGGCCCGGACGTGGACCGAGTGGCTGCGCCCGGACGACGACGTGGCGGTGCTCGCCCGCTACGAGGGCGGCGACCTGGACGGGCTGCCGGCCGTCACCCGCAGGGGCACGGCCACCTACGTGAGCTGCCTCCTGGACGACGTCACGCCGGTCCTCGACCGGGTGCTCGGCGGCGTCCCGGCGATCGGCCCACCCCCCGGAGTGGAGGCCGTCAGGCGGGGACGGCACCTGTTCCTGCTCAACCACACCACCGCCCCGCAGCAGGTCACCCTGCCCTACCGGGGCCGGGACCTGCTCACCGACACCGACCTGCGCGGCGTCGTCCGCCTCGCCCCGCGCGACGCCGTCGTGCTCAGGATCGAAGGAGACACGTGACCCACCCGTACATCCCGAACGCCGAACCACGCGTGCGGGCCGAGATGCTCGCCGCCATCGGGGCGGAGAGCGTCGAGGAGTTCTACGCCGACATCCCCGCGGAACTGCGCCTCGGCCGCCCGCTCGACCTGCCGCCCGCGCTGCCGGCCGAGCACGACCTGGTGCGCCACATGAAGGGCCTGCTGGGCCGGGTCACCGACACCGAGCAGGCACTGAGCTTCCTCGGCCACGGCTGCTACCCGCACCACGTGCCAGCCGTCTGCGACGAGGTCAACTCCCGCAGCGAGTTCCTGACCGCCTACGCCGGGGAGCCGTACGAGGACCACGGCCGCTTCCAGGCGCTGTTCGAGTACGTCAGCATGATGGGCGAGCTGCTGGAGATGGACGTCGTCAACGTCCCGACCTACGACGGCTTCCAGGCGGCGGGCACGGCGCTGCGCATGGCCTGCCGCCACACCGGGCGGTCCAAGGTGCTGGTCAGCGCGGCGGTCGCCGCCGACAAGCTGAGCAAGCTGCGCGACTTCCTCGCCCCGGACATCGAGATCGTCCTGGCCCCGGTGGGGGAGGACGGCGAGATCACCGTCCCGGCCTTCGACGCCGCCTTCGCCGCCGTCTACCTGGAGACCCCGAACGTCTACGGCGTCGTCGAGACCCGCGGGCGGGAGCTGGCCGACCTGGCCCACGCCCACGGCGCGCTCCTCGTCGTCGGGGCGGACCCGATCTCCCTCGGCGTGCTCGCCCCGCCCGCCGCCTACGGCGCCGACATCGCCTGCGGCGACATCCAGTCGCTCGGCATGCACCAGAGCTACGGCGGCGGACACGCCGGCTACATCGCCACCCACGACCACGAGCCGCTGGTCGCCGAGTTCCCCTCCCGGCTGTTCGGCATCGCGCCCACCAAGGTCCCCGGCGAGTACGGCTTCGGCGACGTCTTCTACGACCGCACCTCCTTCGCCCACCGCGAGGAGGGCAAGGAATGGGTCGGCACCGCAGCGGCCCTGTGGGGCATCACCGCGGGCGTCTACCTCGCGCTCCTGGGCCCGCACGGCCTGCGCGAGCTGGGCGAGACCATCCTCGCCCGCACCCGCTACGCCATGGACGCCCTCGCCGGGTCCGTCACCGTGCTGCACCCGGACGCGATCCACTTCCGTGAGTTCGCCATCGAGGTGCCTTCCAGCGCGGCGCTGCTCGACGCGCTGCGCGAGCGCGGCATCTTCGGCGGGGTCGCCCTGGACGCGCGCACGGTGCTCGTCTGCGTGACCGAACGCCACTCCATCGCCGACATCGACCGTCTCGCCGCAGCCGTCCAGGAGGTGCTGTGAACACCGCGGAGTCCTTCGCCGAGCTCCCCGTCACGCCGAAGCCGCCGCTGCGCCGCTTCCACCAGGCCCGCTGGGACGAGCCGATCATCTTCGAGCTGTCCACGCCGGGCCGTCGCGGCCTGGCCGTGCCCGAACCGGGCGCCCCGCCGGTGGAACTGCCGGAGTCCGTACGGCGCGCCGAGCCCCCTGGGCTGCCCGAGCTGTCGCAGCAACTGGTGCTGCGCCACTACCTGCGTCTGTCGCAGGAGAACCTCGGCGCCGACCTCAACATCGACGTCGGCCAGGGCACCTGCACGATGAAGTACAGCCCCAAGGTCAACGACAGCTTCGCCGCGGCCGTCGCCGAGCTGCACCCGCTCCAGCACGAGGACACCGTGCAGGGCGTGCTGGAGATCTACTGGCGGCTCGAACAGATGCTGGCGGAGATCTCCGGCATGGCCCGCGTCTCCCTCCAGCCCGGCTCCGGCTCGGCGGCCATCTACGCGAACATCGCCATGATCCGCGCCTACCACGCGGCCAACGGCGAGGGCCCCGGCTCCGGCGCCAGGGACCAGGTCATCACCACGATGTTCTCCCACCCGTCGAACGCGGCCTGCGCCAAGACCGCCGGCTACGAGGTCATCACCCTCATGCCCGACGCCGACGGCCTGCCCGACATCGAGGCGCTGCGCGCCGCCGTCGGCCCCCGCACCGCCGCCCTCATGATCACCAATCCCGAGGACACCGGCATCTTCAACCCGCGCATCCAGGAGTTCGTCGACCTGGTGCACCAGGCGGGCGGCCTGGCCTGCTACGACCAGGCCAACGCCAACGGCATCCTCGGCATCACCCGTGCCCGCGACGCCGGGTTCGACCTGTGCCACTTCAACCTGCACAAGACGTTCTCCACCCCGCACGCCTGCGGCGGCCCGGCGGCCGGCGCGTGCGGCGTCTCGGCCGAGCTGGCCCCGTTCCTGCCGGGCCCGGTCGTCACCTCCGACGGCGCGGCGTACCGGCTGGAGACGCCGCCGCGCTCGGTCGGCAAGATCCGGCCGTTCCTCGGCGTCACCCCCAACATCGTGCGGGCGTACGCCTGGATCATGGCCCTGGGCGCCGACGGGCTGCGCCAGGTGGCCGAGACGGCCGCGCTGAACAACAACTACCTCATGCACAAGGTCCTGCAGATCCGCGGCGCGTCGGCGCCCTGGGGCAGGCGGCGCATCGAGCAGGTGCGTTACTCCTGGCAGGAGCTGTCGGAGGAGACCGGGGTGCACTCCGAGGAGATCGGGGTCCGGGCGGCCGACTTCGGCGTGCACTACTGGACCAGCCACCACCCGTACGTGGTGCCGGAGCCGTTCACGCTGGAGCCCACGGAGTCGTACTCCAGGGAGGACCTGGACGAGTACGCCGCCATCCTGGCCCAGGTGGCCGAGGAGGCCCGCCGGGACCCCGAGTTCGTCAAGGGCGCGCCGTACAACCAGTCCATCCACAAGATCGACTCCACCCCGCTCGACGACCCCAAGGCGTGGGCGCCCACCTGGCGCGCCTACGTCCGCAAGCACCGCCCATGACGGGGCCGCCCATGACGGGGCCCGCCGCGGTCGGGCCGGCCGGGCTCGTCGGGCTCGTCGTCAACCCGGTGGCCGGGCTGGGCGGCGCGGCGGGGCTCAAGGGCAGCGACGGCGCCGGGACGCAGCGCGCGGCCCTCGCCCTGGGAGCGACGCCCCGGGCGGGGGAGCGGGCGGCGCGGGCCGTCCGCACCCTGCTCGCCCGCCGTCCCGGCACCCGGCTGCTCACGGTGCCCGGCGCCATGGGCGAGGACAGCGTGCGCGCCGCCGGAGGCGTCTGCGACCTGGTCACGGGCGGGCCGTCCGGTGAGCCGGACGGCCCGCCGGGCGACCGGGCCTCCGACAGGACGGAGGACCGGTCGCCGGGTGGCACGACGGCGCGGGACACGCGCCGGGCGGTGGCCGCGCTCGCCGGGGTGGACCTGCTGCTGTTCGCGGGCGGCGACGGGACGGCCCGGGACGTGCTCGACGCGGTCCGGGAACTCGGCGACCGGGCCCCCACCGTGCTCGGCATCCCGGCGGGGGTGAAGGTGTACTCGGGCTGCTTCGCCGTCAGCCCGGCCGCCGCGGGGTTCCTCGCCGCCGACTTCCTCGCCGCCGACGTCCGCCGCGGGCTCGACCGGCCCGGCGGGGGACGCACGGCGGAGGCCGAGGTGGTCGACCTCGACGAGGAGGCCTACCGGCGCGCGCTGGTGAGCCCCCGGCTGTACGGAAGCCTGCGCGTCCCCGCGGCCCCGGTCGCCCTCTCGGGGCGCAAGGCCGGCTCGTCCGGCACGGCGCCGGGGACCGTCGACGGGATCGCGCGGGAGGTCGTGGCCCGGATGCGGCCCGGTGTCCGCTACGTCCTCGGGCCGGGCGCCACCACGCAGGCGGTCGGCCGCGCGCTCGGGCTCGCCACCACGCTGCTCGGCGTGGACGTGGCCGAGATCGGCGACCCCCACCGGCTGGTGGCCGCGGACGTCTCCGAAGCGGAGCTGTTCGACCTGGTCACGGGCAGGGAGGCGGTGGTCGTACTGTCGGTCATCGGCGGGCAGGGGTTCGTGCTCGGCCGCGGCAACCAGCAGGTGTCCCCCCGCGTGCTGGACGCGGTGACCGGGATGCTCGTGCTGGCCACCCCGCACAAGCTCGCCGCGCTGGGCGGGCGGCCGCTGCTCGCCGACACCGGCGACGAGGACCTCGACAGGAAGCTCGGCGGACACGTCCAGGTGATCACCGGACACCGCGAGAGCACGATCTACCGCGTCCGCGCGGCAAGTGAGGAGTACGACTGATGAACACGCTCGCAGGCAAGGTCGCGATCGTCACAGGTGGCGCCTCGGGCATCGGCCGGGCCACCGCCCTGCTGTTCGCCCGGGAGGGCGCCCGGGTGGTCGTGGCCGACATCGACGGCGCGGGCGCCGAGGCGACGGCCGCGCAGGCCGTCCCGGAGGGGAGCGCCGTGGCGGTGCGGGCGGACGTGTCGCGGCCCGAGGACTGCAGGCGGATCGTCGCGACCGCGGTGGACACCTTCGGCGGGCTGCACGTGCTGTTCAACAACGCCGGGATCATCCGCCGCACCACCGCGCTCGACCTCGACGTCGAGGAGTGGGACCGCGTGATGGCGGTCAACGTCCGCTCCGTCTTCCTCATGTGCAAGTACGCCGTCCCCGCCATGACCGAGGGCGGCTCCATCGTCAACACCGGGTCCGGCTGGGGACTCAAGGGCGGCGGGAACGCGATCTCCTACTGCGCCTCCAAGGCCGCCGTGGTCAACATGACCCGGGCGCTGGCCATCGACCACGCCCGGGCCGGCATCCGGGTCAACTCCGTCAACCCCGGCGACACCGACACGCCCATGCTGCGTGACGAGGCCCGCCAGCTCGGCGAGGACTGGGCCGCCTTCGCCGACGACGCCGCCGACCGGCCGATGGGCCGGGCCGGGACCCCGGACGAGATCGCCCAGGCCGTCCTCTTCCTGGCCGGTGACGCCGCGAGCTACGTCACCGGCTCCGCTCTCGTCGTCGACGGCGGCGGGCTCGCCTGACCGTCGCCCGCACCACCCCCCCGAAAGAACCAAAGGAACCACCATGAAGCGTGTGCTTGCCATCCTCGGCGTCCTCGCCGTCGCCACCACCGCCTGCAGCGGCGGCGGTGGCGGGAACGTTCCCGGGACGAGCGGCGGCCAGGTCACCGTCCGCTGGTCCACCTGGGGCTCGGCCGAGGACCTGAAGCTGTACGAGAAGTTCACCGAGGACTTCCACAAGCGGCACCCCGGCATCCGGCTCAAGCTGGAGTCCGTCGCGAAGTACGAGGAATACCACCCCAAGCTGCTCACCCAGCTCACCAGCAAGACGGCGCCCGACGTGTTCTTCGTGGGCGACGACAACATCGGCAAGTTCGTCTCCGCCGGCGTGCTCACCCCGCTCGACGACAAGCTGGCGGGGCCCGACTCGAAGAGCCGGCCGGAGGACTTCTTCGACGGCGTGTACGGCGGCGCCAAGCGGGACGGCCGGATCTACGGCGTCCCCAACGACACCAACCCCGAGGTCCTCTGGTTCGACAAGAAGGCCCTGAAGGACGCCGGGATCACCGAGGACCCGGCCGCCCTCCACGAGGCCGAACAGTGGACGATGGCGAAATATCTGGACATGAACGCCAAGCTCAAGGCGGCGGGCAAGGCCGGCTCGATCTTCTGGAACTGGTACGGCTCCACCTACTCCATGATCAACGGCTTCGGCGGGAAGGTGTGGGACGGCGGGAAGTTCGTCGCCACCACCGACCCCAAGGCCCTGGAGGCGCTGCGCACCCTCGCCAAGGGCTACCAGGACAAGACCTTCCTCAGCGCCGACATCCTGCCCGACAGCAACGGGCCGAGCACCCAGTTCCTCAAGCACAAGGCCGGCTTCTACGCCGGCGGCCGGTGGATGATCGACTCCCTGCGCAAGGGCGGCGAACTGGACGACTACGACATCGTGCCGTTCCCCTCGCCGACCGGCGAACCGATGCCCGGCGCCGTCGCCGCCTCCTACCTGGCGATCAACAAGGAGACGAAGCTGCCCAAGGAGGCGTTCACCTTCCTCACCGAGTTCGTCGGCAAGGACGGGCAGCTCCTGCGGCTCAAGGGCGGCGGCGCCGTGCCGTCCGTCAAGGGCGCCGAGCAGGTCGTCCTGGAGGACGGCTACCCCGCCCACGCCCAGACCTTCCTCGACGTGCGCGACACCGGCTTCGCGAACTACCCCGAGGAGGTCGCCGTGCCCGGCCTGACCGCCGCCATCAACGAGCACCTGATGACGGTGTGGACCGGCAAGGTGGACTTCGACCAGGGCATGACCGAGCTGGCCCGGCTCGTCGAGAGCAAGATGGGCTAGCCGTGGCCGTCCTCACCCGCCCCCGCCTCCGGCCGCGCGTCACCCGCCCGGCCGGGGGGGTGCGCACCCACGACGGCTGGTGGGCCGTGTTCTTCCTCACTCCCCAGCTCGCCGCGCTGGCCGTGTTCCTGATCATCCCGCTCGGGTTCGCCGTCGTGCTCGCGTTCATGCGGTGGGACGGGCTCGGCGCCAAGGAGTGGGCCGGCCTGGACAACTTCGCCGCCCAGCTCTCCGATCCCGACTTCGGGCAGGCGGTGTGGAACACGGTCAAGCTCGCGCTGCTCACCGTGCCGTTCGGGCTCGCTCTCGCGCTGCTCGTCGCGATCGCGCTCAACAGCGTCAGGGGCAGCGGGTTCTACCGGGTGCTGTACTTCATGCCCGTGGTGACCAGCTCGGTCGCGGTCGCGCTGATGTGGCAGGTCATCCTGGCCGGTGACGAGTACGGCGTGCTCAACACCTCGCTGGAGCGCTGGTTCGGCCTCACCGCGCCCGACTGGCTCGGCGACCCGGGCTGGGTGATCGTGGCCATCGCCGTCGTGACGATCTGGTCGTCGCTCGGCCTCAACGTGGTGATCTTCCTGGCCGGGCTGCAGACGATCCCGCCGCAGATCGTGGAGGCCGCCCGGGTGGACGGGGCGAGCGGTCTGCGGATCTTCCGCTCGGTCACGCTGCCGATGCTGTCGCCCACGATCTTCTTCTCCACGGTGGTCGCGGTGATCAGCTCGTTCCAGGCGTTCGACCAGATCTACGTGCTGGTGAATCCGGAGCACAACGAGGGGGCGCGCACGATCGTCTACCAGGTCTACGAGCTGGGGTTCCGGGACTTCCAGTTCGGCATGAGCAGCGCCGCCGCGCTGATCCTGCTGGTCCTGACGCTGCTCGTGACGCTCGTCCAGTTCGCCGCGCAGAAGCGCCTCGTCCACTACGACTCGTGAGGGGAGCCCCGATGCGACCCCGGCAGGTGGCCCTGCACGCCGCGCTCACCCTCGGCGGGCTGGCGATGCTGTTCCCGTTCGCCTGGATGCTGCTGACGTCCTTCAAGGGCGTGCGGCAGATGCTGAACAATCCGCTCGACTGGCTGCCCGACCCGTGGCGCTGGGAGAACTATCCCGACGCCCTCGCGGCGGTGCCGTTCGGTACCGCGTACTGGAACAGCTTCTACATCGCCGCCCTGAACGTCGCGCTCACCCTGCTCACCTCGGCCATGGCCGCCTACGCCTTCGCCCGGATCAGGTTCAGGGGCTCGGGGGTGCTGTTCGTGGTGTTCCTGGCCACGCAGATGGTGCCGGCGCAGGTCACGATCGTGCCGCTCTACCTGATGCTGGCCGAGTTCGGCTGGATCGACTCGCACCTGTCGCTGATCCTGCCGGCGGTGGCCAACCCGTTCGCGGTGTTCCTGTTGCGCCAGTTCATCAGGGCGGTGCCGGTCGAGCTGGAGGAGGCGGCCAGGATGGACGGCGCCGGCCGCTGGCGGTGCTTCTGGAGCATCGTGCTGCCGAACATCCGTCCCGGCCTGGGCGCGCTCGGCATCATCGCCTTCCTGGCCTCCTGGAACTCCTTCCTCTTTCCGCTGATCTTCCTCAACTCGCCGGAGCTGCACACCGTGCCGCTGCTGCTCAGCCAGTTCTCCGGGCAGCGCTCGGCGGTCGACTACGGGCTCATCCTGGCCGCCTCCGCGATCGCGGTGGTGCCCACGCTGATCGCCTTCCTGATCGGCCAGCGGCGGATCATCAACTCGATGGCGGCCTCCGGACTGGGTGGGCGATGATGCTGGACCTGCGCGAACGACCGTTCACCGACCGGGGCTCCCGGCTGCTGGTGATGGCGGCGGACGACGGCTCCCTCCGGATCGCGGCCGCCCGCTACGAGACCCCGCTGCGCGACACGACCGTCCTGACGGGCCTGCGCGTCCTCGCCGGCGACCGGGAGCTCCCGGTCCGGCACGCCCTGCCGGACCGGATCGACTTCGCGGCCGGTCCTACGAGCGGCGAGGCCGCCGGGCCGGGGGACGGGCCGGTGATCGGGGGGGCCTCCCCGGAGGCCGCAGGGTCGGCGGGCGGGGTGTCCCTGGTCTTCGCCGGTCCGGACACGATCGTCCTCGTCGGCACGGCCGCGCGGGCCGTGTGGGACGGCGGCCAGGCCGACATCGACGGCAGCCTCGTCCTGGTGGGACCGCCGCCGGCACCGCCGGCCGATGGTCCGGCGCTGCTGGCGGCGGCCGGGGCGCGCTGGCGCGACTGGTTCGCCCGGATGCCCGCCGTGCCCGCCGAGCTGCGGGAACGTGCCGAGCAAGCGTGGTGGACGCTGGCCGTCAACCTGGTCACCATCCAGGGCAGGCAGGCGCTGATCCCGTCCAAGTACGGCTACGTCGGCCTGTGGAACTGGGACTCCTACTTCCACGCGATCGCCCTCCGGCACGCCGACCCGGCCCTGGCCAGGGAGCAGATCCGCATCCTCCTCGACCACCAGCGTCCCGACGGCCTGATCCCCGACGTGGTGCACGACCACGGGGTCCTCGCCGAGACCACCGACCTGCCCCGCTCCGACCTGGCCCGGCTGGCCCAGCACGTGGGCGGGGAGCCGGTCCGCGAGGCCGTCCCGGTCACCAAGCCGCCGCTCACCGCCTGGGCCGTCTGGAAGATCCACGAGGTGGACCCCGACCCGGACTTCCTGGCCGAGGTGTACGAGCCGCTGGTCCGATCGCAGGAGTGGTGGTTCGCCCGGTCCGACCCCGACGGCGACGGCCTGGCCGAGTACCTGCACCCGTACTCCTCGGGGCTGGACGACAGCCCGATCTGGGACGCCGGGCCCCGCGCCGAGCCGCCCGACCTCAACGCCTACCTCGCCCTGCAGTACGACCGGCTGGGCGACATCGCCGCCGCGCTCGGCCGGGACCCCGCCGGCTGGCGGGCCAGAGCGGGCGCCCTGGTGGACCTCATGGTGACGCGCCGGTGGACCGGCACCCGGTTCGTCACCCTGGTCGGCGGCCGGGAGGCGGACGTGCGCACCCCGCTGGAGCTGCTGCCGCTGCTGACCGGGCGGCTGCCGGCGGGGATCGCCGACCGGCTGGTCGCGGACCTGCGCTCGCCGAGCTTCTGGGCGGAGCGCCCGGTGCCCACCGTCGCGTTCGACGACCCGAGGTTCGACCCCGACGCCATGTGGCGGGGTCCGGTCTGGCTGAACGTCAACTACCTGCTGATCGAGGGCCTGCGCCGGTCCGGCCACCGGGAGACCGCGCGCGAGCTGCGCGAGCGCACGCTCGCCATGGTCCGCGACGGCGGCGGCCTGTACGAGTACTGGAACCCGCTGACCGGCCGCCGCGCGGGCCGGGCGACGAGCGGCTTCGGCTGGTCTGCCGCCCTCTTCCTGGACCTCGCCCATGACGCCTTCCTCGAAGGCGAAGGCGAGGCGCGGACCGGCGGCTAGCACCGGCCGGCACCGTCGGGACGTCCTCCCCGATTCCCGTCGAACGGATGACGCCGTCTGTCAGGATGTCACCGACCACGGGACTTCCAGGGGATCGGAGGGGGCATGGGGTCCATCGACCCGACCGCCCAGGCGGCGCACCGGGCGCTGCGGGCGCTGTTCGTCGAGGGCAGGCAGCCCACCCGCGCCGAGCTGGAGGAGGCGACCCTGCCCGTCTACCTTGGGGTGCTGAACGCCTTCTTCCTCAACGTCATGGAAGCCCCGTTCAGCGGCCGGGAGAGCGTGGAGGAGGTGGCCGGCTACTTCACCTCGCTGCAGAGCCGGCACCGCGACCTGCGCGGAGTCGACACCTCCGTGATGGCCGTCTACACCCTGTGCGGGATCAGGGGCGTGCCCCTGCCGGAGACGTTCCCCGAGATGGGCGCCAGGCACGTGGACTGGATGGGGATGCTGATCACGGCGGTCGCCGCCGAGAACGGGATCGCCGGCGAGCGGCTGGAGACCTACCTCCTGGGCTCGGTGGCCCGCTACAGCATGGGCGACTTCTGACGGCGCGCCGGCCACCCGGCACCGGGAGGCCGGGCCGGTGAGGGTCAGCCGAAGACCGCGGGCGGCGGCACGGGGGCCGAGACCGGCTCGCCGTCCCTGATCGGCGAGGCGCCCGCGACGAACCTCGTCAGCTCGTCGCCGTGCAGGCAGCGCGCCTGGGTGAGCCCACCGGCGGCCCGCCGCGTGAGGAGGTCCACCGGCAGCCCCGAGCGGGTGGCCGCCACGATGAGGTTGCCGAACCGGCGTCCCCGCAGCACGCCCGGCTCGGCCAGCAGCGCCACGTCGCCGAACGTCTCACGGACCGTGGCCACCAGCCGACGGGCGAACGCGAGCCCCTTGCCGTCGGCCAGGTTGACCAGCAGCGTCCCCGCCGGGCGCAGCACCCGCGCCAGGTCGCCCATGTACTCGGCCGTGGCCAGCTCGACCGGCATGGTGGCCCCGGCGAACGCGTCGAGCACGACCAGGTCGGCCGAGGAGTCCCACACCCGGGCGACGCCCTCGCGGCCGTCGAGCACCATGACCTTCAGCCGCGGCACCGAACGCAGGTCGAGCTGCTCGCGGATCAGGTTGACCAGCAGTCCGTCGGGCTCGATGACGATGTGCCGCGACCCCGGCCGCGTCGTCGACACGTAGCGGGGGATCGTGCACGCCCCGCCGCCGACGTGGACGCAGCTCAACGGCCCGTCCGGGATGAGGTCGATCACGTCCGCCATCAACCGGACGTACTCGAAGTCCAGGTAGGTGGGGTCTTGTAGATCGACGTACGACTGGGGTACGCCATCTTTGGACAGCACCCAGCCGTCCTGCCGGTCCAGATCCCGGAGAAGCTCGATCTCGCCGAACGTCACCGGGTACAGGCCGGGCATCGGCTCCCGCTGTGCTCGTGCCACGCTGTTCCCTCCCAGGGAGAACCGTATGCGACGACGAAGGCTGATCGCGTTGGTCATCGCGGTGACAGCGATCATCGCAGCGTTCGGCTTCGCGGTGCTGGCCGCCCACCGCGTACGGGGCAGCGCCGAGCAGGTGTCGGCCGCCTACTTCCGCGCCTGGCGGGAGGCGGACGTGCGGGAGATGGCCGGCCTGGTGGACCGGCCGCCGGCCGACTTCGTCAGCCGCCATCTGACGTTCAGCGAAGAACTGCACGTGGAGGCCATCGAGCTGCGGCCAGGTCCGGTCCGGAGCACGGGGGAGGAGACGGCGGAGGTGACGTTCACCGGCACCCGGAGGCTGCGCGACTTCGGGCCGTGGCCGTTCACCGCGACGCTGCGCCTCGCCGTGCGGGAGCGGGAGTGGAAGGTGGTGTGGACGCCGGAGACGCTGCACCCGCTGCTGAAGGACGGCGGCACCCTGGACCTGGCCGCGTTCGACGGGCCGCCCGTCGAGCTGGTCACCAGCGAGGGCGACCCGATCCCGCGCAACAGCTACGCCGAGGCCTACCTCGACCGGCTCCGGCCGGAGTTCGACCCGGCCGAGGAGGGCCTGGCGCTGGTCGCCGCGGTGCCGGGACGGGCCGAGCAGCGGCTGATGACCAGGGCGCCCGAGCCCGGCACCCAGCGCACCACCCTGTCGCGGCCGGTGCAGGCGGCCGCCGCGCGGGCGCTGGACGGCGTGGAGGACGCCGCCATCGTCGCGTTACGGCCCAGCACCGGCGAGGTGCTGGCGGTGGCCGACCGATTACGCGACTCGCGCAGCGCCTTCCACGACCTGTTCCCGCCGGGCTCCACGTTCAAGACCATCACGGCGGCGGCGCTGCTGACGGCCGGGCTCGACCCGGCGGCCGAGGTGAGCTGCCCGGCCGCGTACACGATCCCGTTCCACCGCTCCTTCGCCAACGCGGGCCGGCTCGACCACGGCACCCTGTCCTTCGCCGATGCCTTCGCCCACTCCTGCAACACCACGTTCGTGCAGGAGGCCGTCACCCGGCTGGAGGAGGAGGACCTGCGCGAGACGGCCGAGGAGTGGGGCTTCCACCGGACGTTGCCGACCGGCGTGGGCGGCCGGTGCGGAGCGCTGGAGGACCCCGTGGACCTCGACTGGTTCGGCGCGAACGCCATCGGCCAGGGCACGGTCGTGGCCAGCCCGCTGTGCATGGCCGCCGTCGCCGCGGCCGTCCGGGACGGCACCTGGCGCCCGCCGCGGCTGCTGCCGGCCGAGGTGGTGCGCCGCGTCGAGGGCTCGGCGCCGCCGCCGGTGACGCTCGACGCCGGGGTCGTCGCCGCGCTGCGCGACATGATGACGGCGGTCGTGGACCACGGGACCGCGAGCCGGGCGGGCCTGCCGGAAGGCGTCTCCGGCAAGACCGGCACGGCCGAGGTCGAGGGCGGGCCGGACCACGGATGGTTCATCGGATACCGCGATGACCTGGCCTTCTGCGTCTTCGTGCGGCACGGCGGCTCGGGGCGCTCGGCCGCCCTGCCGATCACCGCCCGCTTCGTCAACGGCCTCTGACCTCTGGGGGCCGCGTCCGGCGGTCCGCCACGGGCAGGAGGTTCGCAACCTCTGGGGGGCTTCCAGTGGCCCACCACAGGGTTTCGAGGTTCGCACCCTCTGGTGGTCCGCGTTCAGTAGTCCGCCACGGGTAGTGAATCTCGCAACCTACGGTACCGTAGGTTTTATGACGACCATCACCGCGAAGCCCCTCCTGCGTGGCTGGTTGCACACCGGAGCGCTGCCCGTGACGCTCATCGCCGGGTTCGTGCTCGTGGCGCTCGGCCCCACCCTCCAGGCCCGCATCGCCTCGGCGATCTACGCCGTCACCTCGGCGCTGCTCTTCGGCATCTCGGCCACCTACCACCGCGGCAGCCTCGGCCCCCGGCTGGCCGAGGCGCTGCGCCGCCTGGACCACGCCAACATCTACCTGATCATCGCGGGCACCTACACCCCGTTCGCGCTGCTGGCGCTGGACGGCGCCGCACGTGTCGCCGTGCTGGCCGTCACCTGGGGCGGCGCCCTGGCCGGCGTCGTGTTCCGGGTGTGCTGGATGCACGCGCCGCGCTGGCTCTACACGGTCCTCTACCTCGCCCTCGGCTGGACGGCCGTCTTCGTCATGCCGCAGCTCCTGGAGGGCGCGGGCGTGGCGGCCGTCGTGCTGGTCGCCGTCGGCGGCGTCTTCTACAGCGCCGGCGCCGTGGTCTACGGCCTGCGCCGCCCCGATCCCTCGCCCCGCTGGTTCGGCTTCCACGAGGTGTTCCACGCGTTCACCCTCGCCGCCTACCTCGTGCAGTACGTGGCGGTCTCGATCGTGGTCTACTCCACCGCCTGAAGCCGCCTGAAGCCGCCTGAAGATCCGTGACGCCCGTGGCGGGACCGCCATGGGGCGTCACGGACTTTTGACCCGTGGGTGGTCTGCTTCCGGGATCTATCTGGAAAAGAGACCAACATGGAACAACTCGCACGAGTCTGGTGGATGGTCCTGATCCGCGGAATCGCCGCGATCATCTTCGGCATCCTCGCGCTCATCTGGCCGGCGATCACGCTCCTCGTCCTGGTGATCTTCTTCGGCGCGTACGCCCTGGTGAACGGCTTCTTCACGCTGTTCTCCGGCTTCCGGCACGACGCCAAGTCACGGGCCTGGCTGATCATCTCCGGCATCGTCAGCATCCTGGCGGGCATCATCGCGTTCGTCTGGCCGGGCATCACGTCGCTGGCCCTGCTCTACGTGGTGGCGTTCTGGGCCATCTTCTCCGGCGTCTCGGAGATCGTGGCCGGCATCCAGATGCGCAAGGTCATCGAGAACGAGTGGGTGCTCATCGTGGCCGGCGCGCTGTCGGTCATCTTCGGCATCCTGCTGCTGATCTGGCCGGGCGCAGGGCTGCTCACGCTCGTCTGGCTGGTCGGCGTCTTCGCCGTCCTGTACGGCGTGGCGATGGTCGTCCTGTCGTTCAAGGTGAAGAAGCTTGCGCCGCAGCACTAGATTCCGGAAATTTTCCGGATGAAACCCGGTTAAAGTGGGGAACGTATGCCGTGTCTGCTCAACGTGGAGGACACATGGACGTACACGCCCGCCTTGCCCGGCATCTGCTCGTCGACGGCTACCGGCTCGTGCTCGACCTGGAGCGCAGCCAGGGTTCCTGGCTCGTCGACGCCCGTGACGGCCGCCGCTACCTCGACTTCTACACGTTCTTCGCCTCCGCGCCCCTCGGCGTGAACCCGCCCTTCTCCCCGCAGACCGCCGAGCTGCTCGGCCGGATCGCGCGCAACAAGCCCGCCAACCCCGACATGTACACCGAGCACCTCGCCGACTTCGTCGAGACCTTCACCCGCGTGCTCGGCGACCCCGACCTGCCCCACCTGTTCTTCGTGGAGGGCGGCGCCCTGGCCGTGGAGAACGCCCTGAAGACGGCGTTCGACTGGAAGAGCCGCCGCAACGAGGCGGCCGGCAGATCCCCCGACCTCGGCACCCGCGTCATGCACCTGACCCGGGCCTTCCACGGCCGCAGCGGCTACACGCTCAGCCTGACCAACACCGAGCCCGGCAAGACCGACCGCTTCCCCAAGTTCGACTGGCCGCGCGTCGACGTGCCCGCCGTGCACCTCGGCGACGTGGCCGCCGCCGAGGCCCGCGCGCTGGCGCAGGCACGGGAGGCGTTCGAGCGGCACCCGCACGACATCGCCTGCTTCATCGCCGAGCCCATCCAGGGCGAGGGCGGCGACAACCACATGCGCCCGGAGTTCCTGCAGGCCATGCAGCGCCTCTGCCACGAGCACGACGCGCTGTTCGTGCTGGACGAGGTGCAGACGGGCGGCGGCACGACCGGCACCCCGTGGGCCTACCAGCAGCTGGGCCTGGCGCCCGACATCGTGGCGTTCGCCAAGAAGGTGCAGGTCGGCGGCATCATGGCGGGCCGCCGGGTGGACCTGGTGCCCGACAACGTCTTCCAGGTCAGCGGCCGGATCAACTCCACCTGGGGCGGGGGGCTGGTGGACATGGTCCGCTCGCGCGCCCTCCTGGAGATCGTCGAGCGCGACGGCCTGATCCGGCGCGCCGCCGTGCTGGGCGAGCACCTGGTCGAGCGGCTGACCAAGCTGCAGGCCGAACGGCCGGACGTCGTGTCGAGCGTGCGCGGGCGCGGCCTGATGTGCGCCTTCGACCTGCCCGACCGGGCCGCCCGCGACGCCTTCGTCGCCCGGCTGCGGGAGGAGCAGGGCGTGCTCGCGCTGGCCTGCGGCCCCCGCTCGGTCCGGCTGCGCCCGGCGCTCAACATCCCCGACGACGATGTGGACCACGGCCTCGCCGCCATCGCGACCGCGCTCGGCTGAGCACACCACCGAGCACACGGCTCGACACGCGGCGGGCTCTTCGGGGACGCCCCCGAAGAGCCCGCCGCGTGCGCACGGTCAGATCAGCTCGACGTTCGGCCCCCGGCAGCGGTTGCGCGTGTCGAAGACGTACGGGCTGGCCTCCTCGACGAGCCGGAAGTCGAAGCGGTCGTGGTCGGTGAGCACCACCACCGCGTCCGCCTCGGCCAGCTCCCGGCGCGTCACCTCGATGATCTCGACACCCGCCGGCAGCGGGTAGTCCTGCACGTGCGGGTCGGCCGCCCGCACCCGCGCGCCGAGCTTGTGCAGCGACTTCACCACCTCGATGGCGGGCGACTCGCGGCAGTCGCCGGCGTTCTTCTTGTACGCCAGGCCCAGGGTGACCACCCGGCTGCCGTTGACCGGCTTGCCGCGCCGGTTGAGCGCGAGGACCAGCCGGTGGACGACGTGGTCGGGCATGTGGTCGTTGATGTCGTTGGCCAGCTCCACGAACCGGAAGTTGTGCCCCAGGCTCCGCTTGACCTTCCACGACAGGTAGGAGGGGTCGATCGGCAGGCAGTGCCCGCCGACCCCGGGCCCCGGCGTGAACCGCATGAACCCGAACGGCTTGGTCGAGGCCGCGTCGATGGCCTCCCACACGTCGATCCCGAGTTGCCCGGCGAACATCGACAGCTCGTTGACCAGGGCGATGTTGACGTGCCTGAAGGTGTTCTCCAGCAGCTTGCACAGCTCCGCCACCTGCAGCGAGGAGACCGGCACGACCTGGTCGACGACCCGCTCGTAGAAGTCGCGGATCCGTCGTAGCGAGACCTCGTCGATGCCCGAGACCACCTTCGGCGTGTTCTCCAGCCGCCACACGGGGTTGCCCGGGTCGATCCGCTCGGGGCTGTAGCCCAGCAGGAAGTCCTCCGGCGCGCGCAACCCGGACCCCTCCTCCAGGATCGGCAGGAGGTACTCCTCGGTGGTGCCGGGATAGGTGGTGGACTCCAGGATCACCGTGGCGCCGGGCCGCAGCAGCGGCGCGAGGCACTGGCCGGCCGAGGCGATGTGGCGGAGGTCGGGGGCGCCCTCGCACAGCGGGGTCGGCACGGTGATGACGCACACGTCGAAGCCGGCGGCGTCGGCGTAGTCGGTGCTCGCGAGGTAGCGCCCGCAGCGCAGGGCCGCGGACACCTGCTCGTCGCCGATGTCCTCGACGAACGACTCGCCGGCGTTCAGCCGCTTGACGCGCCACTCGTCGACGTCGATCCCCACGACGTCGAAGCCGGCCTCGACCGCGCGCATCGCCAGCGGCAGGCCGACATAGCCCTGGCCGACGACCACCAGTTTCTCTCCCATATCTGGACCCCCGTCACTTCGAGATGAGATATCACCTGACTGTAGGAGCCGTTCCATCGCGGAAGGCCGATTCGGCGCTGGTCTCGGCGTGTCGCCGCATACTTGCGGTTCGGGACGTTTTTGACGCTTCCGAGTAACTATTGATCGGGAGTATTCCTGAGTAAAGTGCGGGCCAATAGCGCATGAGCTGTGGCTTTTCTTGATCATATATCTGTTTCGGTGATCGTCGTTTCGCCTGCGGCCCCCCTGCGTGCCCTAGCGTCTTTCTCGTACGATGCACCTTTTCGCAAATAGTGTGACAAATGGCAAAAACCGGACGAGCGCACGTGAAGACTTCGAGCCCACCCGATCGCCCGGTCAACCTCGAGATGGAGTAAGGAGTTGTGGCGCATGTTCTCATCACATCGCGATGCGCCCGACCGGGCATCCGGCGCACCTCATCGGCAAAACACCACTAAAGGGGTTAAATCCACCCGTTCGTGGGGGCGGGCGCTTCTCGCGACGGTCATGGCGGCGGGCGCGCTCGTCGTCGCGGCGCCGGGTGGCGCGCTCGCCGCGCAGCCCGTCGACCTGGGCGACGCCGAGCCCTTCGCGGTCCTGGCCGCCACGTCCGTCACCAACACCAACCTGACGACCGTCACCGGCAATCTCGGCATCAGTCCCGGCAGCACGCTGACGGGCTTCCCACCCGGCGTGGTCAACGGCACCAGGCACCTGGGCAACGCCACCTCGGCCGCGGCCATCACCGACGCCGAGGCCGTCGACACCGAGCTCGACGGGCGGGCCACCACCGCCACGATCCCCCCTCAACTGGGCGGCACCACCCGGGGGCCCGGCGTCTACCAGTCGACCAGCGGCTCCTTCTCCCTGAACGGCACGCTCACCCTCGACGCCCAGGGCGACCCCGACGCCGTCTTCGTCTTCCGCGGCTCCACCCTGACCGTGGCCCAGGTGGGCAACGTCACCCTGGCGCGTGGCGCGCAGCCCGACAACATCTTCTGGCAGACCAGCGGCAACGCCAGTGTGGGCATGTGGGCGACGTTCCGCGGCACCGTGCTGGCCCAGGGCTCCATCGCGGTGGCGTGGGGGGCCGACGTGGACGGGCGCCTGTTCTCCCTCGCCAGCTCGATCAACATCACCGGCACCGACGGCACTCCGCACACGCGCATCTCGTTGCCCGACGACCCGCCGACCACCACCACCCTCACCTCGTCTCCCGACCCCTCGTGGAAGGGCGATCCGGTCACCCTGACCGCCACGGTGGAGCCGGTGAGCGGCAACGTCGTCCCGTTCGGCGAGGTCGTCTTCAAGGACGGCTCGACCGTCCTCGGCTCGGCCTTCCACAGCAGCGACGGGCCCGCGGTGTTCACCACCACGACGCTGCCCGGCGGGCAGCGCGACCTCACCGCCGTCTACCTCGGGGGCGACACCTTCGACAACGAGGCGTTGATCCACTTCGCGCCGAGCACCTCGCCCGAGGTCTCCCACTTCGTCGAGGACAGCCTGTGGAACCGGCAGGCCACGCCCGCCGTCGTGGCCCAGCCCGACGGCCAGCCGGTCACGCTCGGCGTGAAGTTCCGGTCGGCGGCGAAGGGCACCATCTCCGGCGTCCGGTTCTACAAGAGCCCGCAGAACACCGGCACCCACGTCGGAAGCCTGTGGAGCTCCGGCGGCGACCTGCTGGCCACCGCCACCTTCGCCGACGAGACCGCCTCCGGCTGGCAGGAGGTGATCTTCTCGACACCCGTCGAGATCAGCGCGAACACCACCTACGTGGCCTCTTACCACACGAACACGGGGCGCTACTCGATCAACCGGCCGGGTTTCGGGGGGCCTGTCACGAACGGACCGCTCACCGCGCCGTCGAGTGGCGCCGCGGGCGGCAACGGCGTCTACACCTACGGCGCCACCAACGCCTTCCCGGCGGAGACCTACCAGGCCACCAACTACTGGGTCGACGTCGTCTTCCAACCGTCGGACAGCCTGTGGAACAAGGCGGCCACGCCGGCCGAGCTCTCCAACCCCGACAACCAGCCGATCACGGTCGGGGCGAAGTTCGAGGCGTCGACGGGCGGCGAGGTGTACGGCATCCGCTTCTTCAAGGGACCGCTGAACACCGGGACCCACGTGGCGAGCCTGTGGAGCGCCACCGGCGAGTTGCTCGCCAGCACGCCGTTCGTCCACGAGACGGCGACCGGCTGGCAGGAAGTGAATTTCCCGACACCCGTTACCATCACCGCCAACACCACGTATATAGCGGCCTATCACACGACATCAGGGTCCTACTCGACGACGCGGCCGTATTTCACCTCGGCGTACGTCAACAGCCCGCTCACCGCCCCGGCGCATTCCGCCAGCGGCGGCAACGGCGTCTACAGCTACGGCGCGTCGAGCACCTTCCCGACGAGCAGCTACCAGGCGACGAACTACTGGGTCGATGTCATGTTCCGCCCATAATCCGACACGTGGGCCCGCCGGGCGGATAACGTTTCCCTCCGGCGGGTCCGCCGTGTCCGCATGTCATTTCCGTCCGATGCCTTCGGCGGCCGGTACTGTCAAATGCACAGAGTAGTCCGAATTAGCAAGGATACGCTCATGCTGCAATTCCGCTTTTCCGGCGTCCTGGCGAGGGCCCGGCATTCCTGGAGGCCATTGGTCGTGGTGACGGCCATGGCGGCGAGCACACTCGTCGCGCTGTCACCCGCCGCGAACGCGCAGGAGCCGGTGGACCTCGGCGCCGCGCGACCGTTCGCGGTCTTCGCCGGAGCGTCCGTCGACAACACGCACAACACCCGGGTCACCGGTGACCTGGGCGTGAGCCCGGGGAGCCTGGTCACCGGCTTCCCGCCCGGCGTGGTCGACGGCGACCGGCACGTCGGCGACGCGACCGCCGCCAACGCCCGGATCGCCGCAGTCAACGCCTACAACGACATCGTCTCGCGCGTCCCGACCGGCAGCCTGCCTCAGCAGCTCGGCGGCACGACACGCGGACCGGGCGTCTACGACTCCCAGACCGGGGCCTTCGCCATCGACGGATCGCTCACCCTGGACGCCCAGGGCGACCCCGACGCGGTCTTCATCTTCCGGGCCGAGACGCTCAACACCGCCAGGGTCAGCAACATCAGCCTGATCCGGGGCGCGAAGACCGAGAACGTCTTCTGGCAGATCGGCCACTCCGCCCGCCTCGGCGTGTACTCCACCTTCCGCGGCACCCTCCTGGTCGACGACTGGGCGGCCGTCGACTTCGGCGCGAACGTGATCGGCCGGGTCTTCGCCTTCGTCCACAGCGTCACCATCACCGGCACGGAGAACACCTCGGTGTTCACCCGGATCGGCCTGCCCGACGAACCGCCGACCATCACCACGCTGACCTCGCAGCCGAACCCGTCGGTGGTGGGTCAGCCCGTCACCTTCACGGCCACGGTCCAGCCGGTGACCGGCACGCTCGTGCCCCAGGGCGAGGTGCTGCTCAAGCGGCGCTCGGTCGTCCTCGGCGCGACCTTCCTCGACGCCAGTGGGCATGCCACGTTCGTGGTGTCCAACCTGGCCCGGGGCCAGCACCGGATCGTCGCCGTCTACCTCGGCGGCGACACGTTCCAGAACGAGGACCCGGTGCACCACGCCGGCAGCAAGTCGGAGACGGTGTTCCAGATCGTGCTCACCGCCTGAGGAACGGGCACTCTCCCCCCGCGCCCCGACCCCCGCGCCCCGACCCCCGCGCCCCCGGCCGCCGCGTCAGGCGGAGCGCTCCTTGAGCGGGCGCCACCAGGGCTCGTTGTCGGCGTACCAGCGGATCACCTCGGCCAGGCCCCGCTCGAAGCCGGTACGCGGCTCGTAGCCGAGACCTCGCAGCTTGCCGCAGTCGACGGAGTAGCGCAGGTCGTGCCCGAGCCGGTCGGGCACCTGCCGGACCATGTCCCAGCCCAGGCCGAACGCCTCCAGCAGCATGCCGGTCAGCTCCCGGTTGGTCAGCTCGGTGCCGCCGCCGATGTTGTAGACCTCTCCCGGCGAGCCCTTGTCCAGGACGAGCTGGACGCCGCGGCAGTGGTCGTCGACGTGCAGCCAGTCGCGCACGTTGCGCCCGTCGCCGTAGAGCGGGACCGGCCGCCGGTCGATGAGGTTGGTGACGAAGAGCGGGATCAGCTTCTCCGGGTACTGGTGGGGGCCGTAGTTGTTGGAGCAGCGCGTCACGCGCACGTCCAGGCCGTACGTGCGGTGGTAGGCCCGGCAGAGCAGGTCGGCCCCCGCCTTGGCCGCGGAGTACGGCGAGTTGGGGAGCAGCGGCTCCTCCTCGGTCCAGGACCCCTCCGCGATCGACCCGTACACCTCGTCGGTGGAGACGTGGACCACCGTGCCGGTGCCCGCGTCGAGCGCCGCCTGGAGCAGCCGCTGGGCGCCCAGCACGTTGGTCGTCACGAAGTCGCCGGCGCCCGTGATCGACCGGTCGACGTGCGTCTCGGCCGCGAAGTTCACCACCACGTCGAACCGCGGGACAAGCTCCGACAGCAGCGCGGCGTCGGTGATGTCGCCCCGGCGGAACGTGTAGCGGGGATGCCCCGCCACGGGCGCCAGGTTCGCGAGGTTGCCGGCGTAGGTCAGCTTGTCCAGCACGGTGACGCTCGCGTCCTCGTAGCCCGGGTACGCCCCGAGCAGCAGGGATCGCACGTAGTGGGAACCGATGAACCCGGCGCCGCCGGTGACGAGGATCTTCATGCCTGCACCTTGATCTTGCTGTGGTCGCCGACCATGAGCTGGTGGGTGTTCGGCGCGCCGGTGGTGCCGCTCACCTCCACGTTGCGCCCGATGAGCGAGTGCCCGATACGCGAGACGCCGACCACGGACGACCCGTCGAGCACGATGGAGTACTCGATCTCGGCGTCCGCCACCACGCAGTCGGGCCCGATCGAGGTGAACGGGCCGATGTAGGAGGACACGATCTTGGCGTTGGCGCCGACCACGATGGGTCCGCGCAGCACGGAGTTCTCCACCACCGCGCCGCGCTCGACGACGACCCGGCCGGTGATCTCGCTCAGGCCGTCGACGGTGCCGTGAACCTCCGGTTCCACCTGCTCGAGGACGATGCGGTTGCACTCCAGCATGTCCTGCAGCCGGCCGGTGTCCTTCCAGTAGCCGCTGACGAGGTGGGAGTGGACATGATGACCCCGCTCGATGAGCCAGCCGATGGCGTCCGTGATCTCCAGCTCGCCCCGCGCCGACGGGCTGATCGCCCGGACGGCCTCGTGGATCGCGGGGGAGAAGATGTAGACCCCGACGATCGCCAGGTCGCTGCGCGGGTGCTCCGGCTTCTCCTCCAGGCCGACGATCTCACCGGACGGTCCCAGCTCGGCGACGCCGTAGAACTGCGGCTCGGCCACCCGGGTGAGCAGGATCTGCGCGTCGTGACCGGCCGCCTGGTACGACTCCACCAGATCGCGGATCCCGCCGACCAGGAAGTTGTCGCCCAGGTACATGACGAACGGCTCGTCGCCGAGGAACTCCCTGGCGATGAGGACGCAGTGGGCCAGGCCCAGCGGAGCCTCCTGGGGGATGTACTCGACCTCCAGGCCGAACCGCGAACCGTCACCCACGGCCTCGCGCACCTCCTGGCCGGTGTCGCCGGTGATGATCCCCACGCTGGTGATGCCGGCGTCGCGCAGCGCTTCGAGGCCGTAGTAGAGCACCGGCTTGTTCGCCACGGGGACGAGCTGCTTGGCCGAGGTGTGGGTGAGCGGGCGTAGCCTCGTCCCCTTGCCACCCGCCAGTACGAGTGCCTTCATGAGGTCCTGCTCCTTCCGCGAAGCGGACGTGGCCACAGCGGGCCGCCTGCTCGCAGGAGTTTATGCAGGGTGCGCAGGGCCCGGCCGGTGGCCGGGCGGGCTTGTCCAAGCACTCCCGGGACGTTGCCGAGACTAGACGTTCCGGCGGTCGCGGAACGTCCAGGTGCGGTGTATCAGGTAGCTCAGCGACGGGCTCGCGAGAATGATCACACCCTGTGCGAGCATCAGGGGCATCCCTGCGATCTCCACCAGGATCGGCAGCCCGACGAGCGAGGCCCCGAGGAAGCTCAGCCCGACCGCGTAGAAGCGCAGATATCCGCTCAGCCACGACTCGCCCGAGACGCGGAACACCACGATGCGGTACACCGGATAGACGAGGACCACGGTGACGAAGTGGCTGGCCACGACCAGCACAAGATAGGGAGCCGAATGCTCCGCGGCAAGCAATGCTAGGCCAAGGAGAACGTAATAGACCACTGCCGTCATGGCGCCGGCCAGCAGATATGTGATGCGGTGTGCACCAAGAGCCGCGATCAGGGCCCGCCATCCGAATGACGTTTCTTCGCCGCGCTTGGTCCGGCTTTTCAGATCGACCATGTGGCCCGCACTCCGCATCTGATCGCGTGGTGGGGGCTGCATGAGTGTAACCGGTGAACACTGGATGATCGGGGGATCGATGTCGGTGTCGGTGGTAATTCCCTGTTACCGGTCCGCGCGCACCCTGCCCACGCTGGTGAGCAGGATCGTCTCGACGTTGCGTCAGGCGAACGTCCGCCACGAGATCCTGCTGGTGGTCGACGGCAGCCCGGACGACACGTGGGAGACGGCCGCCCGGCTGGCCCGGGGGATCGAGGCCGTGCGAGCCCTCCACCTCTCCCGCAACTACGGGCAGCACAACGCGCTGGTCGCCGGCATCCGGGAGGCGGCCCACGACGTCGTCGTCACGCTGGACGACGACCTGCAGCATCCACCCGAGCAGATACCCCGCCTGTTGGCGGCGCTCGAAGGGGACCGGCTCGACCTGGTGTACGGGGTGTCGGACGAGGAGGAGCACGGCTTCCTCCGGAGCCTGGCCTCCCGTTCGGTGAAGGCCGGCATGGCGGGGGCCCTCGGCGTCCGGGCCGCCCAGGACATCAGCGCCTTCCGCGCCTTCCGCACCCGGCTGCGCGACGGATTCGAGGGGCTGTCCGGGCCCCACGCGTCGATCGACGTGGCGCTGTCGTGGGCCACGGCGCGGGTGGGCTCCGTCCGCGTGCACATGAACCAGCGCGAACACGGACGGTCCAACTACACGGCGCGCAAGCTGATCCGGCACGCCGTCAACATGCTCGTCGGCTACAGCACGGCCCCGCTGCGGGCGGCCAGCTACCTCGGATTCCTGGCCGGCGTCGTCGGCCTGCTGCTGGGCGCCGGGGTCCTGTGGCGCTTCGCCACAGGCGACACCACGGTGGCCGGGTTCACCACGATCGCCTCGATGGTGGCGCTCTTCTCCTCGGCGCAGCTCATCGCCATCGGCGTGCTCGGCGAGTACGTCGGCCGCATCCACGGCAGCGGCATGGGCCGGCCGACGTACGTCGTCCGCGACCGGGTGGGTCCGTCCCTCGGGACGGACCCCTGCCCGGACGGCCCGGTCATTCCCGTTCAGGCAGGAGCGAGCTCCGGACCAGGTGAGCCGTGAGGAGCGTCTGCACCGGCTCGAAGCCGTAGCGCGCCCAAGCCCGCTGCACGCGGGTGTTGTGCCCCTGGGTGGAGATGACCACCTCCGTGGCGCCGCGGGCCAGCGTCCGGTCCTCGACCGCCTTCAGCAGGTGGGCGTACAGGCCGCGGCCCTGGCAGTCGGACACCACGCCCGCGAGCAGGATCTCCGTGCGGGTGGCGGCCTCCTCCAGCGTGGCCAGGGCGAGGAGGCGGGAGCCGCCCGGACCACCGTCCCGGAGCGTCAGGCACCTGCCCTCGGCCGCCGACCGCAGTGCCCACTCCTGGTAGCCGGCGAGGGCCGCGTCGGCGTCGAACAGGGGGTTGGCCAGGTAGTGGCTGCCGTACGCGGCGAAGATGTCGGCCACCAGCCGCTCCACCGCGGCGGTGTCGGCCGTCGGCGCGGGCACCAGGCCGGGGGAGGGATCGGGCGCCCGGCCCCGCCCGGCGGGCAGCCGCCAGTAGACCAGCGAGTCCGCGAAGAGGGCCGTCCGGCCCAGCCCGGTCAGCCCGGCGAACCAGTCGATCCGTTCGGCCGGGTACCGCAGCACGACGACCTCCGCCGCCGACCCGAGCACCGCCTCGCGGACCGCGTCGAACGACGCCCCGGCGCCGGCGGACACGGTCAGCCGCTCCACCGAGCGGCCGAACCGCGCCGATTCGAGAGGGGAGGGCTGGGCGCGCAGCGCCGGCGCCTCCATCACGTCGTGCCAGGCCATCAGTTCACCTCGTAGGATCGGACCGCGTCGATCACCTGGGTCAGGCCGGCCTCGTCCAGGTCGGCGAAGAGCGGCAGCCGCACGAGACGGTCTGCGACCTGCTCCGTCACCGGGCATCCGCCGGGCGCGGTCCGCCCGTACCGGATCCCGGCGGGGGAGGAGTGGAGCGGCTGGTAGTGGAAGGCCGCCTGCACTCCTCGCCGCGCGAGGTGGCCGATGAAGGCCTGGCGGTTGTCCAGGTCGGGCAGCAGCAGGTAGTACAGGTGCGCCGGGTGCGCGCAGCCGTCCGGCACGGCCGGCTGGGCGATGCCGCCCGCGGTGGCCCAGTCCGCCAGCCGGTCGTGGTAGGCCGCCCACACCGCGTGGCGGCGCTCCTGGATCCGGCCGAACGATTCGAGCTGGGCGGTGAGCTGGGCCGCGAGCACGTCGGAGGGCAGGTAGCTCGACCCGATGTCGATCCACCGATATTTGTCCACCTGGCCCCGGAAGAACCGGCTCCGGTCGGTGCCCTTCTCCCGGACGACCTCGGCCCGCTCGACCAGGGCGGGGTCGTTCACGAGCAGCGCGCCCGCCTCCCCGCACTGGATGTTCTTCGTCTCGTGGAAGCTCTGGGTCGCCAGGCAGCCGAAGGACCCGAGCGGACGGTCACCGTAGCGGCCGCCCAGTCCGTGGGCGTTGTCCTCGACCACGGCCACGCCGTACCGGTGGGCGAGCTCGCCGATCGCGTCCATCGCGCAGGCGACCCCCGCGTAGTGGACCACGACGATGGCCCGGGTGCGGTCGGTGATCGCCGCCTCGACCAGGCGCTCGTCGAGGTTCAGCGTGTCCGGGCGGCAGTCGACGAACACCGGCACGGCGCCGCGCAGCGCGAAGGCGTTGGCCGTCGACATGAACGTGAAGGACGGCATGATCACCTCGTCGCCGGGCCGCAGGTCCAGCAGGATCGCCGACATCTCCAGCGCGTGGGTGCAGGAGGTGGTCAGCAGCGCCTGCCGCGCCCCGGTGATCTCCCGCAGGAGGGTGGTGGCCCGCCGGGTGAAGGGGCCGTCGCCGCAGGTGGAGCGGCCCCGAACGGCCTCCTCCAGGTAGTCGAGTTCGTTGTCCGAGATGTGGGTCCGGTTGAACGGGACCGCCGTCACACCAGTCGCATGCACGAACGCAGTGAACAACGAGCGGTCCTCACCGGCACGCACGCTCCGGCACCGCTGGATGACGCATTGCGCAAGCCTTACCTCACGTGGAGGAGCCGGGCAGCCGGTAGACGGCGTAGCCGCCGGAGCGGAAGAGCAGGGTGGCGAAGTCGCCGATCCTCCCGAGCGAGGTCCCGGAGCGTTCCTCGGCGAACAGCCAGCGCACCCCGTGGCGCTCCCACAGCAGGCGCATGACCTCCGCCGAGGGCGCCCGGAAGGCGGCGTCGTTCAGCCTGAGCAGTTCCTGGTCCCAGAAGGGCAGGCTCTCGGGCGGCAGCCCCGGCCGCCACCGGCTGAGATTGGCGGCCGTGTAGGCCCACCCCTCGACGAGCACGCGCCGTTCCGAGAGCGCGGCGACCCACGGAAAGCGGCTGTCGCACGGGTCCTCGCGGCCCCAGCGGCAGTGCGCGTTCGTGGCGACCAGGTCGCCGGGCGCGGAGTGGGCGCGCAGCCACCGTCCGGCTGTCAGGGCGCCCGCCGGGATCGCCTGCTCGGTCACGGGCCCGCGCGCCGCCGGCCGTGCCGTGGCGGGTGCGGTCGTGACGAAGCCGTCGAGCGCCGACAGGACCCGGGCGTGCCCGTAGGCGGGCAGGCCGACGGCGGCGAGCGCGACCACGACGAGGGCGGCGGCGCCGCGGAGCCCGCGCCACCGGGCCAGCAGGACCACCGCCGCCACGGCGGTCAGGCCCAGCACGAGGTACGGCCGGTACAGCACGCCGGTGTCCTGGCCCGGGGCGAGCGGGATCGTGACGCCGCACAGCAGGGGCACGAGGTAGGCGGCGGCCAGACCGGCGCCGGCCGCGCACGCCGTCGCCCGCGGAGAGAGCCCGGCCCGCCGGACCAGGACGAGCAGCCCCCAGGCGGTGACCGCCGCCAGGTACGGATAGCCGCCCCACAGGAAGAAGAGCTGGCTGCGGCCGGGATGGCCGAACAGGAGCGCGGCGGACAGGCCGGCGACTCCGACGCCGAGCATCAGGGTGACGGCCGGGCGCAGGAGCTGCCTCGGCCGCACCGCCAGGCCCAGCACGCCGAGCCAGGTGAGGGCCCAGCAGACGAGGTACACCGGCGCGATGCCTGGCACGCCCCCGCCGGGCGGCTCCGCGGTCCCGGTGAGCTCGCTCCACGTGACCCGCATGAAGGAGAAGGGGTCCACGACGAGCCCCTGCCGGGCCCCGCCGAACAGCACGAACTGGGCGAAGAGGATGCAGGCCGCGGTCAGCCCCATGCCGATGAGGACCGGCCGGGACGGTCGCCGCCCCCGGACGACGCGCACGGCCGCGACGACCGCCAGCCCGGCCGCGAGCAGGGGCAGGTAGGTCGCCTTGGCGCCGGTCAGCGCCACGAGCAGCACCGCGGCCAGGCACCAGCCGCGCACGTCGCGCGGCCGGTGCTCCAGCAGGTCGATCAGGACCAGCACGACGGCGGCGAACAGCAGCGCCCCCAGCGTCTGGGTGGGACTGATCCACGCGGTGTCCGGAATCCCTCCCCAGGTGAACAGCCCGTTGGCGCCCAGGTAGAGACTCGGCGCCCCCACGAAGACCGTGCCGACCACGGTGACGGCGGCGCCGCACCACGAGCGCGTGAGACGGCGCCCGGTCATGCCCGCCAGGACCACGATCGCGGCCAGCATGGGCAGCATCCCGAGGCGGAACAGCAGGACGAGGGGCTCGATCCCGGTCAGCCGGCCGGCCGCCGCGAGGTGGGCGTAGACGAACCAGTGGTAGGCGAGCGGCTCACCCGCCACCATCGGCACCATGGGCGGCACGTGGTGCGTCAGCTCGCCGACGAGGGCCAGGTGGAACGGCATGTCCGGTGCGGACGTGCCCAGTGCGGGCCAGGTGAGGGCGTGGGTCGCGAAGAACTTGACGGCGCTCCAGGCGACCAGGGAGGCGGTGACCACGGCCAGGAACGACGGCCACCACCAGGGACTCTCCGGGCGTGCGCGGCGCCGCCAGTGCCGGCGCAGCGACGGAACGGCGAGGAAGGCGGCGTAGGTGGCCAGCGGCCAGGCCAGGACGAGGAGCGGCAGCCCGGCCGCCCTGGCGCCCGTGTAGGCGAGGATCTCCATGGCGTAGCCGAGCGGCAGGCCGAGCGCGACCTCCTCGGCCAGGGTGCGGGGGCGGCCGGACAGCGCCCGGACCGTCAGCACACCCGGCAGCGCGAGCCCGAGCGCGACGTAGCCGGCGAACAGCGCGATGTCGGTGCCGGACACGCCGTACCGGTTCAGCACCGCGAAGGTGAACGCGGCCACCGATCCGGCGGGCAGCCACCTCGCGAGGGGCCGCAGCCAGGGCCGGCGCGGGCGGACGCCTCCTGGTGAGGCCCCGGCCGGCGGGACCGCGCGGCGGGGGCCCGGCGAGGGCCCGACGGCGGGCGGCGAGATCTGCTCCATGGCCTTGTCCATGGCCGCAAGCTTGGTGATGCCGGCCGCTCACTCCGGGCGGGACCTCTGCGTACGGGCGTTTCTTGGCTTTTCCTTGGGAGAGCCGGGAAACGCGGGCGGCTTTCGGTAGGAAACGGGCTCCCTGTGAAGCTTGCCGGGAAATCGCCCTGTCGCGGCAGAAACCGCTGGCAAGTCACGCATCGTTGTATGCCTTTATCCATGCCCCGCCACATGTCCGGCTGGGATGTTCGCTGCGTTTGCTGCAATCGGGAGAGATGTCATGCCCGTCGGTGGAAAAGAACCCGGTGCGCCGCGGTGGCCGGCGCGTCGGCCGGCACGGCGTGCTCGCGTGGCCGTCGCCGCGGCCGTGGTGGCCCTGCTGGCGGTGGCGGGCACCTGCTGGGCGCCGCGGCACCAGGCGGCCGAAGCCGCCGGTGCGGCAGGCGCCCCGGTGAGCGCCGGGGACAGCGGTTCCTCGCGACCTGGGCCAGAGGCGGGCCGCGCGCCCCGGGGGACGAAGGCCGGTCCTCGTGACCGGGCCCGCGAGACGGGCCGGCCTGCCCGTAAGCAGGTCACTCCCGAGCTCAGGAGGCAGTTGCGCCCGTTCCGGGCGGCGCGGGGACAGGCCCGGCAGGACTGCCCGCCCACCTCGGTGATCTGCCTGGAGAACGAGCTTCCCGGCAGCCCGCCGAGCGAGTGGGACGTGCCCGGTGCGGGCAGCTCGACGATCCAGGGGTTCGCCACGGACATCAGCGTCGACAAGGGCGCCACCGTGGAGTTCAAGGTGGACACGCCGGCCACGGACTACCGCCTGGACATCTACCGGATCGGCTACTACGGCGGCATGGGGGCGCGGTTCGTCACGACGGTCCAGCCGTTCGCGATCCTGCCCCAGACCCAGCCGGCGTGCGTCCGCCAGACGGAGACCGGCCTGGTGGACTGCGGCAACTGGGCCGTGTCCGCCTCCTGGGCGGTGCCCGTCACCGCCGTCTCCGGCGTCTACATCGCCAACCTGATCAGGGAGGACGGCACCGCCGGTCGAAGCCAAATGATCTTCATCGTGCGCGACGACAGCCGCGGCGCGGAGATTCTGGTGCAGACCTCCGACGCGACGTGGCAGGCGTACAACAGCTACGGCGGCAACAGCCTCTACAACGGCAGCCCCGCCGGGCGGGCGTTCAAGGTCAGCTACAACCGCCCGTTCGTCGACCGCGGCTCCGGGCTCAGCGGCGCCCTGCAGTCCTATTTCTACAACTCCGAATACCCGATGATCAGATGGCTGGAGGCCAACGCCTACGACGTGAGCTACACGACCAACGTCGACACCGCGAGGTCCGGCCCCGAGATCCTCGAACACCGGGCGTTCCTGTCGGTCGGGCACGACGAATACTGGTCGCTGTCGATGCGCGACAACCTCGCCACGGCCCGCGACAACGGTGTCAGCCTCGCGTTCTTCTCGGGCAACGAGGTTTTCTGGAAGACCCGGTGGGAGAACAGCATCGCCGACTCCGGCACGCCGTTCCGGACGATGGTCTGCTACAAGGAGACGCTGGCCAACCGCAAGATCGACCCCAGCCCCGAGTGGACCGGCACCTGGCGTGACCCGCGCTTCGCCACGCCGCCCAACGGCGGCTTCCCGGAGAACGAGCTGACCGGCACCCTGTTCGCCACCAACGGCAGCGTCGCCGACTCGCTGGCCGTCCCCTTCGACTACAGCAGGCTGAGGCTGTGGCGGAACACGTCCGTGGCCGACCTCCTGCCGGGGCAGACGGCCGTCTTCCCGTCCGGAACGCTCGGCTACGAGTGGGACGCCGCGCCGGACACGGCCTTCACCCCGGCGGGGTCGGTGAAGTACTCCAGGGCGACGATCGGCCGGCTCGACAAGATCCTGCTCGACTTCGGCAGCTCGTACGGCCCCGGCGTCCCGACGCACAACCTCGTCCTCTACAAGCACTCCAGCGGCGCCCTCGTGTTCGGCGCCGGCACCACGCAGTGGTCGTGGGGCCTCGACGCCGTGCACGACCGGCCGGGCACGCCCGCCGACATCCGCATGCGGCAGGCGACGGTCAACCTCTTCGGCGACATGGGGCTCCAGCCGGCGAGCCTGCAGGCGGGGCTGGTGCCCGCGTTCCCGTCGACGGACACCACCCCGCCGACGACCACGATCAGCGCCCCGACCAGCGGAGCCACGGTGCCGAGCGGCACCACGATCAACCTGCGCGGCACGGCCGCCGACAGCGGCGGCGGCAGCGTGGCGGGCGTCGAGATCTCGATCGACAACGGCGTCCGGTGGTTCCAGGCCAAGGGCCTGACGGACTGGCAGTTCAGCTTCACGACCGGCGCGGCCGGGCCCCTGACGATCAGGGTGCGGGCGGTCGACGACTCCGGCAACCTCCAGACGACGCCCGCCACCCGGGCCGTCACCATCGGCGAGCAGTGCCCCTGCAACACCTGGCCCACGTCCACCACACCGGCCCTGGCCGACAGCGGGGACCCCAAGGCCGTCGAGGTGGGGGTGCGGTTCCAGGCCACCAGCCCGGGGATGATCAGCGGAATCAGGTTCTACAAGGGCGTCGGGAACACGGGAACCCACGTCGGGAGCCTGTGGACCGCGGGCGGCCAGCTCCTGGCCCGCGCGACGTTCACCGACGAGTCGGGGAGCGGCTGGCAGCAGGTGACCTTCTCCACACCGGTGCCGGCCAGCTCCAACACCACCTACGTCGCCTCCTACCACTCGACGTCCGGCTACGCGCTGACCAGGCCCTACTTCGGCGCGGAGTACTCCTCGGGCCTGCTCACCGGGCTGGCCAGCGGCGTCACCGTGGGCAACGGCCTGTACTCCTACAGCAGCACGCCGACCTTCCCGACCAGCACCTTCAAGACGACGAACTACTGGGTCGACGTCGTCTTCGATCCGTCGAACGCCCTGTGGGACGACACGGCCGAACCGGCGCTCGACACCGCCGGCGACCCGAAGGCCGTCGTCGTCGGCGTGAAGTTCGCCAGTACCACCGACGGCGTCGTGACCGGGGTCCGCTTCTACAAGGCGCCGCAGAACACCGGAACGCACACCGCCACCCTGTGGACCGCCGGCGGCCAGTTGCTGGCGAGCACCACCTTCACCAACGAGACGGCGAGCGGCTGGCAGCAGGCGAACTTCGCCAACCCGGTGCCCATCATTGCCAACACGACATATGTCGCCGCATATCACGCCCCGAACGGCAATTACTCGATAACCAGGCCGTTCTTCACCACCGAATACGGCCGGGGATCGCTCATCGCCCCGGCGGGCGCCACAGTGGGTGGAAACGGCGTGTACAGGTACGGCTCGGCGAGTTCATTCCCGAACAACACCTACCAGTTCACCAACTACTGGGTCAGCCCGCTGTTCAGTTCCGTGACCGGGGTGCAGAGCGGGGCGCCCGCCGCGCGCCTGGTCGCCAGAGCTGAAAAGCCCGCAAAGCGCCGGTAAGAACATCGCCGCATTCGGTCGTTCGCGCCCGCCCGGCAGGCCGGTGTCGCCAGGCTTGCGCGCATGCCCGAAGCTCCACCCTTTCAGCGTTCCACGCCTCAGCCCTCCGCGCCCGCGTCCGGACCGGACGCGGGCGCACCGCCGCGGACCAGGCTCACCGGCCGACGCCGGATCCTGGGCCTGCTGCCGGCGGTGGCCGCGGCCGGCTGCTCGGCGATCGTGCTGGGCCGCTACGGCGTCTCCGCGTGGGACCTGGCGAGGTTCGCCGTCTACGTCGCTCTCGGCATCGCGCTGCCCGGCCTGCTGTGGGTCCGCGCGGTGTACCGCCCCGCGCTCACCCTCACGGAGGGGCTCGCCCTCGGGGCGGCACTCGGTTACGCGGCCGAGGTGCTCACCTACATCCCGGCCCGCGCCCTCGGCGCTCCGCTCCTGGTGCTGGCCTGGCCGCTCGGCACGTACGCGCTCTTCCTCGCCGTGCCGCGGCTGCGCGGGCACTGGCGGGGCGCGGCCCGGGCGCGGCCGGCACCGCTGTGGTGGTCGTGGAGCCTGGCGCTGACCGTCGTCTACCTGGTGGTGTGGACCGCGGTCAACTTCTTCAGGACCCAGGCGCTCACCTGGCCGGCGCTCGGCGCCTCCTTCGTCGACATGCCGTTCCACCTGGCCCTGGTCGGCGAGGTGAAGCACCACCTGCCGCCCATGGTGCCCACGGTCGCGGGCGAGCCGCTCGTCTACCACTGGTTCGTCTACGCCCACCTCGCCGCCACCAGCTGGGTCACCGGGGTCGAACCCCTGGTGCTGCTGTTCCGCCTGGCCGTGCTGCCCATGCTGGCGGCCCTGGTCGTGCTCCTCGCGCTGATCGGCCGGCGCGTCACGGGCTCCAGGGCCGGGTCGCTGGGCGCCCTCGCGGCGACCATCCTCGTCACGGCCCCCACCCTCTACCTGGGCTCCGCCGCCGGCGTCTTCACCTGGAAGACCGTGCAGTCCTGGTCGAGCCCGACGCAGACGTTCGGCGCCCTGCTGTTCGCCCCCATCATGCTGCTGCTCATCGACCAGTTCGAGGGCCGGCAGCGGTCCCGGCACACGTGGGCGCTGCTGGCAGTCTTCCTCCTGGCCGTCATGGGCGCGAAGGCGACCTACCTGCCGCTGCTCACCGCGGGACTCGCGGCCGTCGTGCTGGTCGAGGCGGTCAGGTGGTTCTGGGTGCCCCGTCGGGTGCTCGTCGCGCTGGGCATGGCGGGGGCGACCCTGCTGTTCGCCCAGTTCGTCTTCTTCGGCGGCGTGCGGCAGGGGATCGTGGTCGATCCGCTGTCGATCATGCGGGTCACGCTCGCCAACCTGGCGGGCCGCAGCGCCGAGGAGGTCTCCACGAGCGGCGCGCTCGGGGTCGCGCTGTTGTGCGTCCTGTGCGCCGCGATCACCTGGTGCGGGGTGCTGGGTCTGGCCTGCCGGCCGCGGCAGTTGCTGCGGCCCCCGGTCGTGCTGGTGCTGGGCATGGCCGTCGCCGGGCTCGGGGCGGCGCTCCTGCTCGGACATCCGCACCTGTCCCAGGGGTACTTCCTGCAGGCGCCGTATCCGTACGTGGCGATGGTGGCGGTCCTCGGGCTCGTCACGGTCGTCCGGAGGGCGCGGCTGGGTCTCAAGCAGGTCGCCGTCGCGGCCGTCGCGGGGATCGCGGCCGTCTACGCCATCAGAACGGTCTTCGCGGTCCGGGTGCCACTGGAGCCGGGACGGGACGACGTCGCGCTGTACGTGCCCTACATCGCCCTGCTCGGTGTCGCGCTGCTGGCCGGTGTGGCCCTGCTCGCCGCCGGGCGAGGCAGGATGCGGGCGGTCGCCCTGGTCATCTGCCTGGTGACGGCCGCCGGCACGCCCGCGGCGTGGGCGACCCGCGTCCTGCCGGGCACCTACCGCAGCCCGATGTCGGCCCCGCCCCATCCGAACGGCACGCCGCCCGCCTCGGTGATCCCCAGGGGCGCCTTCGCGGCCGGTCGCTGGCTGCGCGCCAACTCCGATCCCGGCGACCTCGTCGCCACGAACGTGCACTGCCGGTGGGGCCACGAGAACCCGTGCGACAGCCGGGTGTTCTGGACGACGGCGTTGACCGAACGGCGGGTGCTGGTCGAGGGGTGGGCCTACACGGCGACCAACATGGACAGCTGGCGCGACGGAGAGGTGGTGGAGAACCGCCCGTTCTGGGACCGTGACCGGATCCAGGCCAACGACGCGGTCTTCCAGGACCCCTCGCCCCAGACAGTCCGCCGGCTGCGGGACGACTACGGGGTGCGCTGGTTGTTCGCGGACCAGCGCCGGCTGCGGCCGGGGACCCACCTGTGGGCGCACGCGAAGCTGCGGTTCCGCTCCGGCGACTACGGCGTCTACGAGCTCACCGCCGACGCCGCGGGCTGAGCGTGGAACGCCGCGGGCCCGGTCTCCCTTCGGAGGAGACCGGGCCCGCGGCACGAGCTCAGACCGAGGCGGCCGCGCTGATCGCCCCGCCTCGTTCGAGCGCGCAGAGGCCGGGCCCCGTCACGCCGATGAACTTCCCCTGGTAGGCGAAGACCCGATGGAACGGCTGCGAGCGGGCGTACTCCCGGAACACCAGGTTGTCCTGGATGTCGTCCATGACGAGGACGTGCTCGTCGGTCAGGTGGGGAGCCACGCGGTCCAGGAAGAACTCCCTGCCGCTGCGCGTCTTGTCGGAGTCGTAGTGGACCAGGTCCACCCGCATCGTCGGATGCAGGATCTCGCCGAGGTTGCGGCGGTCGCCCCGGGTGTGGAGCGTCCAGCGGTCCTTGAGCCGCTCGGGGACCACGTGGCCGATGTGCCGCTCCGCGTCGGGCAGGCGAAAGCACGGGAAGTCGCTGGAGTAGAGGTGTCCCATCATGTTGGCCCGCATCGCGTCCAGCACGGCGGCGGTGGACCAGCCGGCGGCGACTCCCGTCTCCACGACCACCCTGGGCCGCAGCGCCAGGGTGAGGAAGTGCAGCAGCTCGATGCCGCCGGGACCGCCGAGCCGCACCCCGGCGGCGGCGAGCCGCCTGACGCCGGGCTCCGCGGAACGGGTGAGCGACAGCGCGAACGCCTCGGCCCGCGACCAGAGCGCATCGTCGATCCGCCTGCCCCAGGCGTGGAGGTCCTGCGCCTGGCCGGCCGCCCAGGCGGTGGCGGCGGGCCGTTCCCGGTCGTGCCCGTGGCGCAGGCGCACGTACGCCTTGTGCGCCATGACCGGGAGATGGGCCGGACGAGCGGAGTTACGGAGAAGGTCGAAGATTCCCATGAGGCCCCCAGGCATCAGGCGCGGTAACCGTATCGGTGGAGATGTGGCGACAGTGACTTGTCGAGGAGAGCGAGCTGCCGAGCGGAGAGGTCGGTCCGGTACGCCTCGGCGCGGCCTCGGGTGAACCTCTGGCGGCCCAGGCTCCGCTCGAACTCTCGCGTCCAGGGCAGGTCGTAGAAGCCGAGGATCTGGTCCATGTGCTTGCGCGGGTCGGCCAGCAGGTCCTCGTAACGGACCTCCAGCCACTGCTCGGCCGGCACCGCCGCGCGGGCGGTCTCGTAGCGGTCCATCATCGTCTTCCAGCCGAGGCCGGCCAGGTGCACCAGGCACTGGCCGCCGGCCTCCCACTCCTCCGCGTAACCGGCGGGCAGCGGGCCGAATCGCCAGCCCGGAACCCCCAGATGGCCCCGCCACCACGGCATCTGCGCGAGCGAGTTGGCCACGGCCCGCCCGTCACGCACGATGTGCACGAAACGAGCGTCCGGGAACACCGCGTGCAGGAACGTCGCGCGCGGCCAGCCGGTGAACTTGTGGACGAACCGCCCGCCCGGCGCCGTCCGGCCGTCGAAGAACCTCCGGAGCCGCCGCGCCAGCCAGGGGGTGACGTCCTCGGCGGTGAGGTCCCGGTACGGATCGGTGATCATGGGAGACACCTCGCGGCTCAGCGCGACGTACGCCTCGGAGGGGCCGAGGCGGCGGCTCACGGTGAGCGGCCCCGCCTGGAGCCGGCGGTAGATCGCCCCACCGTGCCGCCGCAGCGGACCGGGCGTCCGGGCCCACCTGTTGTCCAGGCGGGACACGAAGCCCACCAGCGGGTGATGGGCGAGGACTTCGTAGGCCAGCGTGGAGCCACAGCGTCCCGTGCCGATGAGAAAGTCGGGCACACGGCCTCCCTGGTGGAGACGGGTCAGTTCATCCCGAACGTAGGGCCACCAGCGGCGATGGCGTTGGAGGTCGGGCTTGAACCGTGTCGCCCGGATATAGGCGTCTCGTGGTGGCGTGCCCAGACGTTCCGGTCATGGCAGGGGCACGAGTGCGTAATGTCTGCGGGCACCGGAGCGCCGCCACGCGCGCGCGGACCACCCGGTCGCGATGATGGCGCTGGTGAAGACCAGGGTGCATGTCTGCGAAGTCATCAAGACACTGGACGTCGGCGGCGCGGAGGTGCTGCTCGTCGAGCGGCTGCTCGCCTCGCCTCCCGGGGACAAGCGCTACACGGTGGTGTGCCTGCGCGCCTCCACGGCGGAACTGGCCGACCGGCTGCGCGCGGCGGGCGTCCAGGTCGTGGACCTGACCGCGTGCCCGCCCGCCCTCCGCCTCGTCCGCCTGGCGGCGGTGGTCCACCGCCTGCGCCCGGACGTGCTGAACCTGCACTCGCCGCTGCCGGCCTCGCTGCTCAGGCTGACCTCGCGGTTGTCCCGGCCCCGGCCCGCACTCGTCTCCACGGTGCACAACGTCCGCTACCGGGTGCCGACGATGCTGCTCGACCGCGCCACCGGGTGGCTGGACGCCCGAACCGTGGCCGTCTCGCCCCAGGTCGCGCGGGCCGTCGTCAGCCGGGGTGCGCGAGGACTGGCCACCAGGATCCACGGGGTGGACGTCGCCGGGCAGCGCCGCAGGGCCGCCGAGGCCCTCCGCACGCGGGAGGAGTGGAACGTCCCGGACTCGGGCTTCCTCGTGGCACACGTGGCCAACCTCCGGCCGCAGAAGGACCACGAGGTGCTCATCGAGGCGGCGGCCCGGGTGGTGGCCCGCGACCCGCGAGCCGTCTTCCTGCTGGCGGGCTCCGGCCCGCTGCACGACCGGATCGCCCGCCGGGTCGCCGACCTCGGGCTGGACGCCGTCCGGTTCCTCGGCCCGGTGCCGAACGCCGCCCGCCTCATCGCCGCCGCCGACCTGCTGGTGCTCAGCTCCTCCTACGAGGGGCTGCCCGTGGTCGTCATGGAGGCCCTCGCCGCCGGGGTGCCCGTGGTGTCCACGAAGGTGGGCGGAGTGCCCGACCTGGTGCGGCACGGACACAACGGCTACCTCACCCCGGCCGGGGACCCGGAGGCGCTGGCCGAAGCGATCCTCGACGCGATGCGCCCCGAGTGCCACGCGCGGCTGCGCGAGGGGGCGCGGGACAGCGCCGACCTGGTGGACATCGGCCGGACCGGCGCGTGGTTCGACAAGCTCTACGACGACGTGCGCGCCTAGTGGCCCGGCACGCCCGCTCACGACATCAGGAGGGTTGCCCATGACGGCTGGAGGCCGGGACCGGCTGCGGCGGGCCGTGCTGCTCATCGGCCACCTGGGCATGGGCGGCACCCAGAAACAGGTGTCGCTGCTGGCCCAGGAACTGCGCCATGCCGGCACGGAGCCGCACGTCATGGTGCTGTCGCGAGGCGGCCCGTACGAGGCCACCCTGCACGACGCCGGGATCGAGGTGCACCGGCTCGGCTTCGGCCGCGGCTCGCCGCTGGGCAACGCCCGCGCCTACGCCCGTCTGGTCGGGGTGCTGCGCCGGCTCGCTCCGGAGGTGGTGCACACCTTCCTGCACGAGGCGACCCTGATCGGCGTGCCCGCCGCCCGGCTGGCGAGGGTGCCCGTCGTGGTGGCCGGGCGGCGCAACGAGACCCGGCTCAACGCGACCCGCCCGTGGAGCCTGGCACTGGACAGGATGACGGCGCGGATGGCCGACCACGTCGTCGTCAACGCGGCGGCCCTGGCCGCCGACGCCTGCGCCATGCTGCGCCTGCCCCGCCACAGCCTGACGGTGATCTACAACGGCCTGCCGCCGTCGGCCTTCGACCCGGTCCCGCCCGAGGAGGTGCGCACCGGCCTGCCCGTGGTGGCGTGCGTGGCCCGGCTCAGCGCGGAGAAGGGACACTGCCACCTCATCGACGCGATGGCGCTGCTCGCCGCCCGCGGCCGGCCGTGCACGCTCGTGCTCGCGGGGGACGGCCCCGAACGGGGCGCGCTGGAGAAGCAGGCGGCCGCCGCCGGGCTGGACGTCCGCTTCCTCGGCACCAGGACCGACAACGCCGAACTGCTCGCCCGCGCGGACGTGGTGGTCCTCGCCTCGCTCACCGAGGGCCTGAGCAACGCCGTGATGGAGGCGATGGCGGCGGGCCGGCCCATCGTCGCCACCTCGGTCGGCGGCAACCCCGAACTCCTCGACGAGCGCGGGGTCCTCGTCCCGCCCGCGGCCCCCTCGGCCCTGGCCGAGGGCGTGATCCGGCTGCTCGACGACCCGGGCCTGGCCGGCGGCCTGGCTGCGGCGGCCCGCGCCTGGGCGGGCAGGAACCTCGACACGCACGTCATGGCCGACCATCACCTCCGGCTCTACGAGCGGCTCCTGCGGGCCCGCCGTGCGGGATAGCCAGGACGGCGCCACGCTGGATCCCGTCGCGACGTCGGGCACGGCCCTCTCCCTGAGAGCAGTCAGCCGGACGGTGGCCAGCCGGACGATGCGGCTGATGCTGGCCACGCTGACCGGCATGCTGATCGCGCGGACCCTCCAGCCGGAGGGGCGGGGCGTCTACGCGGTCATCGCCACCACGGCGGGCATGACGATGGTCCTGGGACACCTGTCCATCGAGAAGTCGCAGATCGCGTTGTGGGCGGAACGCGACCGGCATCCCGGCCTCACCTCCAACAGCATGGTGCTGGGTCTGGTGCTCGGCGCCCTGGCCGCACTCGCCGCGCTGGCCGTCACCGTCCGCGGCGTCATCCCCACGGCCTCGCCCCTGATGGCCGTGGCGCTGATCGCCGTCCCGTTCGGCGTCGCGGCCATCAACCTCAACGGCATCGCCCTGCTGCGCTCCCGGGTGGACATCGTCAACCGCGGGACGCTCGCCGCCGCGCTGACGCAGTGCCTGCCGCTGCTGCTGCTCATGGCGGTGGGCGAACTCACGGTGACCAGCGTCGTGGTGTGCTGGACGATCTCCATCATCGTGCCGTTCGCCCTGCACATGCGCGCCTCGCGCCCGCTGCCCCTGCGCTGGGACGGCGGGCTCGCGCGGCGCCAGCTCGCCATCGGCGGGAGGTACCACGCCGGGCGGGTCGCGTTCCACTTCCTGCTGACGCTGGACGTGCTGCTGCTCAACGCGCTGGCCTCGACGGCGGCGGTCGGCATCTACACCGTCGCCGTCACCGTCCTGGCGCTGACGCGCATCCCGTCCGACGCCATCGCGCAGGTCGTGCTGCCCTTCCAGGCGGGGGAGGACGCCCGCGACGCCGACCGGGTCACCGCCCGGACGCTGCGGCTGAACCTCATCCTGTCGGCGGGCGTCATCGGGACGCTCGCGGTCGCGGCTCCACTGCTGATCCCGCTGGTGTACGGCGAGGCGTTCGCGGGCAGCGTCGCCCCTCTGTGGGCGCTGGCACCGGGAGCGATAGCCCTGGCCCTGATCCGGCTGGTCGAGCAGCACCTCGTCCGGCTGGCGCGGCCGATCGGCATGACCATGATCGCGATCTGCGCGCTGGGCGCCAACGTCGCGCTCAACCTGCTGCTGATCCCCCGCTGGGGGGCCGTCGGGGCCGCGCTGGCGTCGAGCGCCACCTACGTTCCGATGGCGGTGCTGGAGATCGCGTGGTTCGCGCGCTCGGCGCGCATCCCGATGCGGGAACTCCTCCCGCGCCCGGCCGACGTCCGCTCGGTACGGCGGCGGCTGGCAGGGCGCGGGCGCCTCTCATGGCGCGGGCGGCGGCGCGGCGGCTCCGGGGCGCGCTGAGGCGACCCGGGCCGGTCCGGGGACGGGCTCCTCGGCGGCGGCGTCCTCCACCGCGGGGGAGCCGGCCCGGTCCGGGACCTTGTTCCAGGCGATCGTGGCGAGCAGGCTGATGACCATCACGATCGGGATGCGCTGGCGGAAGATCAGACCGATGTTGGCCATGGTCGTCGCGTAGGCGATCGTGCCGGGCACGATGAACAGCAGCAGGAGCAGGAGCATCCGCCGGTCGGAGTCCCACAGGCGGCGGGCTCCGCGGGCCGCGCAGTAGAGCAGGTAGTACAGCAGCAGCGCCTCCAGCTTGCCGAACTGCAGCGCCATGCTGCCGCCCATCCACGGGAAGGGCGACAGCAGCGTGTAGACCAGCTTCGGGCCGAGCTGGCTCCACGCGTTGCCGCCGTCGTCGAAGACCACGCCCGAGTCGCCGGAGGCGTTGGAGCGGCGGACGTTGTCGGCCTGCCCCTGTTCGAGCTCCTGCTGCATCATCGTGGCCGGCGCGGTGGCGGTGATCTCCTCGACGAAGACCGCGGCGCACACGAGCGCGACGACGGAGATGAGCATCAGCCGCAGCGACACGACGCGCCGGGGGTTGACGACGCCGAGCAGCAGCGGCACCGCGCACATGAACACCATGTAGGGGCGTACGTGCCACAGCGCCCACAGCAGCGGGAGGAGCAGCGCGATCTTGCGGATGTCGAAGCGCTGGACGTTCGAGGCGGCGAGGCCGAGGCAGGCGACCACGAGGAAGGCGTTGAAACCGTCCTTGAACATGTCGGAGGTGTGCACCAGGAACGCCGGGATGAACGCCACCAGGACCAGGAGCCGGTAGGCCGAACGCTCGTCGGCTCCGATCAGCCGGGCGAACTTGTACATCACCATGCACATCGCGCACGCCAGCAGGGCCACCAGGGCCGTGCACGCCAGCGGCGCGAACCCGCCGCACACGTAGATGACCAGCGCGAAGACGTGGCACGGAACGGCCGCCGAATACAGGGAGTTCACCTGTTCGGTGGAGACGAACTGGAAACCCTCGCTCTTCCAGTAGTTCACGATCTCCATGGCCGTGAGCTCGTAGCCGATGTTGTCTCCGCCGTAATCGAGAGAGCCGCCGCGCAACACCAGGACATGGGTCACCAGCCGGATGATGAACGCGAGCATCAGCACCGGGAGCACCCGCCATGCCGTGTCCGCCTCGAAACAGGCCCGGACGAGCAGGATGAGTGCCACCGCGGTGGCGGCGACAATGACGTACTCCATGGAAGCGGACCTTAGTCGGCCGCCACCCCCCAGACGGGGAACAATGGCGCACCGTCCGGCATCGGGGGGCGCCAATGGGGCGGGTATTACGTTTTCGCTGCACGGACCCGGCGACAATAAGGATCAGCAGTTCTTGTAGCTCGCCATCCGGAAAAAGCTTGCAATGTCCAAATATGTCACGAGGGCCGGTCCGGCTGGTACGGGCGTTTCGCTGGCTCATGCGAAGGTAGGGAATAGGAAAAACATTTCGGCACCGCCGTGACGGTGTCGGCGAAATATCAGGCGACGGGTTAGCTTCTCCGACGTGACCAGGCCATCACCGAGGAGCCCGTGAGTGAAACCTGACGACCGAATCCGTGTCATGGAGATCATCGCGCGCCTTAACGTCGGCGGTCCCGCCACCCAGGTCATGGGCCTGTACGAGCGGCTGGACCGCGACGAGTTCGACCACCGGCTGTACACCGGTCACGTCGACGGGAACGAGGAGGACCACCTCCACCTCCGCAAGGCCGGGACACGTGTGCACCGGGTGCCGGGGCTCGGCAGGTCGGTACGCGCCGGCGACGACGCCAGAGCCCTGCTCTGGCTGGTCCGCGCCATGCGGGAGTTCCGCCCGCACATCGTGCACACGCGCACGGCCAAGGCCGGGGCACTGGGCCGGGTGGCCGCCCGCCTGTCCGGGGTGGGCGCGGCCCGCGTGCACGTCTTCCACGGTCATCTCCTGCACGGCTACTTCACTCCGGCCAAACGGCGCCTCTACGTGCAGACCGAGCGGTTCCTCGCGTCCATGTCCGACCGGCTCGTCACCGTCGGCGCGCAGGTGCGCGACGACCTGCTCGCGGCCGGCATCGGCCGGCCCGGCCAGTACGTCGTGATCCCGCCGGGAGTCGGGCTGGGGCCGGTCCCCGACCGGATGGCCGCCCGCGACCTGCTCGGCATCCCCCACTCGGCGCCGGTCGTCGCGTACGTGGGCCGGCTCACCCGGGTCAAGCGGCCCGACCGGTTCCTCGCCGTGGCCCGGCGGGTGCTGGAGCGCGTGCCCGGATGTCACTTCGTGGTGTGCGGCGGCGGTGAGCTGGCCGCCGACCTGGAGCGGGACACACGGCCGCTCGGCGACTCCGTCCACCTGCTCGGCTGGCGCAAGGACGTCGAGACCGTCTACGCGGCGGCCGACGTGGTCGTCCTGACCTCCGACAACGAGGGCACCCCGCTCACCCTCGTCGAGGCGGGTATGGCCGGGGTTCCGGTCGTCTCCACACGGGTGGGCAGCGTCGCCGAGGTCGTCCGCGACCGGCAGACCGGCCTGCTGGCCGCCACCGACGCCGCCGAACTGGCGGAACACACGATCCGGCTCCTGTCGGACCGGGCTCTTGCGCTCCGGATGGGCGAGGAGGGCCGCACCTGGACGACACACGAGTTCGGCGTGGACCGGCTCGTCGCGGACACCCAGGAGCTCTACCGGTCGCTGAGCGCCCCGTCCGGGCGCCGCCCCATCCCGGAGGTAACGCAGCAGTGAGAATTCTCGTGACAGGCGGCGCCGGCTTCATCGGCGCCAACCTGTGCCGGGCGCTGGCCACCCGCCCCGAGGTCGAACAGATCACGGTGCTGGACGACCTGAGCACCGGCGACCTGGCCAACCTCGACGGCGTCGGGGTGCGCTTCGTCATGGGCAGCATCCTCGACCGCGACCTGCTGACGGACCTCGCGGCCGACGCCACCACCGTCGTCCACCTGGCGGCCCGGCCCTCGGTGCCGCGCTCCCTGGCCGACCCGCTGGCCTCCCACACGGTCAACGCCACGGGCACCCTGTACCTGCTGGAGGCGTGCCGGGCCACCCGCCCGCACGTCATCCTCGCCTCGTCGTCCTCGGTGTACGGGGACTCGGCGGAGGCGTTCAAGCACGAGGACCTACCGACCAGGCCGCTCAGCCCGTACGGCGCGAGCAAGCTGGCGACCGAGGCCTACGCGCTGGCGTACGCCCGCAGTTTCGGCCTGCCCGTCCTGCCGTTCCGCTTCTTCAACGTCTACGGACCGCTGCAGGCGGCGGACCACGCCTACGCGGCCGTCATCCCGGCCTTCGTGTCGGCGGCACTGGGCGGCCGGCCGGCGCCCGTCCACGGCGACGGCCACCAGGCGCGCGACTTCACCTACGTGGGGTCCGTGACGAGCGTCCTCATCGAGGCCGCCGTCCGGCGGGTCGTCAGCGACCGGCCCGTCAACCTCGCCTTCGGCACCCGGGTCACGCTGCGGGAGCTCATGGACGTGCTGGCCGGGGTGCTCGGCCGGCCGCTCGAAGCGGACTTCCTGCCGCCCCGGGCGGGCGACATCCGGCAGTCCCAGGCCTCGCCGGGGCTGCTGCGCGACCTGTTCCCCGCCGTGGAGCCCGTCTCGCTCGAAGAGGGGCTGCGGCTGACGGTGGCCTGGCACGAGAAGGCGGGCGGTTCCGGCCCGCGGATGACTGCCTGACCTGCCGCTTCCCCCCGGCATTGCAAGCTCTCGACGTATGTGACTAGGGGAAGCCCGTGAGCAATTCAGCGAAGACCACGTACCTCATAACCGGTGGAAGCGGATTCGTCGGGTCGCATCTGACCGACGCGCTGCTCGCCCGCGGCGACGCGGTCATCGTCCTCGACAACCTGTCGACCGGCCGGCTGGAGAACCTCCGGCCGCACCCGGACCTGCGCTTCGTACAGGGGTCGGTCCTGGACGAGCTCATGGTGGACGAGCTCGCGCACCAGTGCGACACCGTCGTCCACCTGGCGGCCGCGGTCGGCGTGAAGCTGATCGTCGAGCAGCCGTTGCGTTGCCTGACCACCAACATCCGCGGCTCGGAGATCGTCATCGAGGCGGCGCACCGATACCGCAAGAAGATCCTGATCACCAGCACGAGCGAGATCTACGGCAAGAACTCCTCCGGACCGCTGCGCGAGGAGGCCGATCGCATCCTCGGCAGCCCCGCGGTGGTGCGGTGGGCCTACAGCACGGCCAAGGCCGTCGACGAGATCCTGGCCAACGCCTACCACCGCGAGCGCGGCCTGCCGACCATCGTGGTCCGGCTGTTCAACACCGTGGGGCCGCGGCAGAGCGCCGCCTACGGCATGGTCATCCCGCGACTGGTCCAGCAGGCGCTCACCGGGCAGCCGCTCACGGTCTTCGGCGACGGCACCCAGACGCGCTGCTTCGCGCACGTCTCCGATGTCGTCGACGCGCTACTGCGGCTGCTCGACCTGGAGTCGGCCGTCGGCCAGACCTTCAACATCGGCTCCGCCGAGGAGGTCAGCATCCTGGAGCTGGCCAAGCTGGTCATCGACCACACCGGGTCCACCTCCGCGCTGGAGCTCATCCCGTACCACGAGGCCTACCAGCACGGTTTCGAGGACATGACCCGCCGGGTGCCGGACACCACCAAGCTGCGCGAGCTCACCGGCTGGACGCCGCGGCGAACCCTCGACGAGATCCTCACCGAGGTCGTCAGGAAGGTACGCGAAGACCTCGCGGCGTCCCTCCGGTGAGCGGAATGCTCGTCCTCACGGTGGGCAGCGCCGCCTACCTCATCAGCGGCCTGAGCGTCCCGTCGTTCAAGCGCCTGGCGCTGCGGTGGGGCCTCACCGACCGCCCGAGCGAGAAGAAGGCCCATACGCGGCCGACCCCCTACCTGGGCGGCCTGGCCATCGTGCTCGGCACGGTCGTGCCGGTCCTCGTGGTGCTGCGCGAAGCCGACCAGCGGATCGTCGCGATCCTGCTGGCCGGTGGGGTGATCACGCTGCTCGGGCTGATCGACGACATCAGGCCGTTGCGCGCGGTGACCCGGCTGACCGCCGAGGCGGTCGCCGCGTCCGGCGTCGTGCTGTCCGGCGTGCACGTCACGCTGTTCGGCGGCTGGCCGGACCTGGCCCTCACGGTGCTGTGGATCGTCGTGATGACCAACTCGTTCAACCTGCTCGACAACATGGACGGCGCCCTCGGGGCCATCGCCACGGTGACGGCGGGCTTCCTGTCGGCGGCCGCGTTCGTCAGCGGTCACGCGGCGCTGGGCCTGCTGCTCGCCGGGCTGGCCTGTGCCTGCCTCGGCTACCTGCCGCACAACTGGGCGCCGGCCCGGATCTTCATGGGCGACTCGGGATCGCTGTTCATCGGGTTCGTGCTCACCTGCTCCGCCGTCCTGCTGGTGACGGGGCACGGCCTCGACACCGCGGTGGCCGGTCTGCTCCTGCCGACCTTCGTGGCCGGAGTCGACACCGGGGTCGTGCTGCTGTCACGGATCCGGGCGGGGCGCTCGCCGATGATGGGCGGCACCGACCACGTGTCGCACCGGCTGCGCCGGACGGGCATGCCGACGCGGGCGGTCGCCGCCCTGCTCGGCGCCGTCGCCGCGCTCGCCGGCGCCCTGTGGCTCGCCACCGTCCTGCGCCTGGTGTCGCCGTTCGCCGGTGCGTTGATCGCGGGCGGCGCCACGGCACTCCTGGTCGGCCGGTTGCAGGGCGTGCACGTCTACGTGCCGATCGAACATCTCAAAGCTCCTCCGAGAATCCGTGAAAGGCGGCGTTGATCCCGTGGATCTGCTCTATTACGTGCGGCTGGCACGCAGGAACTGGTTGCTCATCCTGCTGTCGCTGGTCATCGGGGTGACCGCGGCGGTCATGATCACCGCCAACACGCCGCCGACGTACGTGGCGACGACCTCCATGCTGGTCTCCGGCCACGACAAGGAAGGCAGCCTGTCCACCGCGTACCAGGCGGGGATGCTGTCGGCGCAGCGGGTGCAGTCGTACGCCACCCTGCTGTCGAGCCGCCGGCTGGTGAGCGAGATCGCCGCAGGCGAGGACATCCGTCGCGTGCAGGGGAACATCACCGCCGAGGTCGTCCCGGGGACGGTCCTGCTGCGCGCCTCCGTCAGCGACACCGATCCCGCCCGCGCCGCGCAGCTCGCCAACACCCTCGGCGCGCGCTTCACCGAGCTGATCGACCGGATCGAGCGGCCCACGCGGAAGGACCAGTCGACCATCAAGATCACGGTGGTGGACGAGGCCGAGGTGCCCCTGGCGCCCGTCAGCCCGCGGCCGGCGGTCAACGTGCTGTTCGGCGTGCTGATCTCGCTGCTGGTCTCGCTGGCCGTGCTCGTGCTGCGCGACCGGCTCGACACGACCGTCAAGAGCTCGCACGCGTTGCAGGAGATGTCCGGCAGCTCCACTCTCGGCATCATCGGCTACGAGCGGGACGCCCGGCGCAACCCGCTGATCGTGCGGCGCAAGGGCCGCTCGTCCCGGGCGGAGTCGTTCCGGTCGCTGCGCACCAACCTGCAGTTCATCGGCGTGGACCGGCAGCCCAAGTCGCTCGTCATCACCAGTTGCCTGCCGAACGAGGGCAAGTCGTCCACGTCGTCCAACCTGGCGATCACCCTCGCCCAGGCGGGCTGGCGGGTCATCCTGGTGGACGGCGACCTGCGCCGCCCGCGCATCCCCGAGTACCTGGGCATCGAGGGCGGCGTCGGCCTGACCGACGTGCTGATCGGCCGGGCCCGCCTGAACGAGGTGGTCCAGGTCTGGGGCGAGCCGCGGCTGCACGTGCTGCCGAGCGGCCAGATCCCGCCGAACCCGAGCGAGCTGCTCGCCTCGCAGGGCATGCGGCAGGTGCTCGACCAGCTCACCACCGATTTCGACATGGTGATCATCGACGCGCCGCCGCTGCTGCCGGTCACCGACGCGGCCACGCTCTCGGCGGTCTGCGACGGGACGATGCTGGTCGCCCGCTACGGCAGGACGCGCCAGGAGCACATCCAGCGGGGCACCGAGCTGCTGGAGTCGATCAACGCCCGGATCGTCGGCACGGTGCTGAACTTCGTGCCGGCCAAGGCCAGCCGCTACGACGGCTACGGCTACGGCTACGGCTACGACTCGGGGCCGGAGGACGCGGCGGTCAAGAAGACGCCGGCGGCTGTGTGAGCAGCCGCAGGGGGGCGGCCAGCGCCTGCGCGATGCGCCGCCCCGCCGTCCGGTAGGCCCACCGGGAGCCGCCGAACGGGTCGGGGATGTCGGGCTGGTCCACGTGGACCAGCCCGCGCAGTTCCCGGACCTGCTCGACCAGCGTCCGCGCCCGGCGCACCGGGTCGCGCTGGGCGACCAGCGGCCCGGCGGGCACCTCCTGGCTCAGGGCGCCGAACTCGGCGATCGTGAACGTCCGCCCGGCCGCCGGCAGGTGCATCGCCACCGCCTCGGCCCGGTGCGCGACCGTGGCCGTCAGCACCAGATCCGCCGCCGCCACCAGCTCGCCGGTGAGCGGCCGCGAGGCGAACCCGCCGGGATCTCCGCCGAGACCGAGCAGCACCCGCCGGGCGCGCTCGGTCATCTCCATGCCGGGCCTGGCCCGGGTGCCCGCGCTGCTCACCTGGAACGGCGGGCCGAGCGCGGAGCGGGTCAGCCGCTCGGCCAGCGGGGATCGGCAGATGTTCCCCGTGCACACGAACAGGATGCGGAAACCCGGCTCCGGCGTACGCTGCATGAGCGCGACCGTAGGCGGCCCCGGCGCGGGACGGGCCCGCGGCACGCCGCCCTTTACCCATCCCTGCCCGGCCGGCTCGCCCCGCGCGTGCCGAGGCGGCCGGGCCGGGTGGTCTGGGCCGGGTGGTCCGGGTCGGGTCGTCCGGGTCGGGTGGTGCGGGGCTCAGCCGTCGGGAGTGCAGCCCCTGGTGTCCCAGACGACCCGCGTCTGCTGCGGGCGGGCCAGCGGCTGGACGGGCACCACCGGCCTGGCCTGCGACGCGGGCTCCAGCAGGTGGAACTCCAGCGTGCGCGCCTGCCGGGGCGCGAACTCCATCATCGTCGTGAGGACCGGGTGGGAGCGCTCGACCGCCTGCAGCACCGACGCGCTCTCGCCGTCGATCCGCACGCCGCCGATCCTGGTGCCGGGTGCGGTGTAGAGCGACACCCACAGCAGGTTGGAGCCGCGGGCGTGGCGCCGGGCCGGCTCGTCGAGCCGGCTGACGACGTAGTCGGGCAGCTTGCGCCGGGGCACGTCGTTGACCAACCGGACCCGCACCCGCGAGACGCGGTACCCGTCGGCGCGGCACGGGCCGAGCCAGTACTCCACCTGCCGGCCCAGGTAGTAGTCGAGCTTGTTGCCCGCCGAGTTGTTGATCACCACGCTCGCGTACGGTCCGGGCCGTCCGGGCAGCGTGCCGCCCAGCGGGGTCGCCGCCAGGCGCCGCTCTTCGACGTTCCTGCGGCTCCAGACCTGCAGCCGGCGCTCGCGCACCATCTTCGACAGGACGGGCAGCACCTGCCGCGGGTCCGGCCGGGCGCGGGTCACCTCGTCGGCGACCGCGCCGGCGATCCGCATGAGGAACCTCTTGCGGGCGTGCTGGTCGTCGTAGCGGGCGTAGGCCTGCCGTTCGGTGAGGTCCACGACGTTGTCGGCGCTCACCTGCTCGCCGCCGGGCAGGGAGACGGGCCCGATCAGCCGCAGCAGGTGGGACAGGCCGACGGGGTCGGTGGCGATGGCGCCGTCCAGCCGCCGGCCGTGCTGGCGCTCCCACAGGGCGGTCCAGGTCTCGGCGGCGTAGGGGAAGTGCGGGGAGAGGTTGGAGATGTTGAGCTTGGCCTGGGCGTTGCGCCCGTAGCGGGCGGTGTAGGTGGGCCCGTGGTGGACGACCGGCCGCGGGCTGGTCGCCAGGGCGCTGTTGGAGGAGAGACCCTCGATGGCGAGCCCGCCGCGGCTCGCCTTGAGGATGCCGAACGCGCCGACCAGCCCGCCGGTCGCGCGTGCCTCGGCGTTGGTCTGGAACGCCAGGAAGTAGCGGCGTGGGCCTTCGCGGCCCAGCATCGGAGGAAGCAGTGCGGCGGCGTCGGAGGCGGTGTCGAGCCAGCCGTGCAGCCGGTCGATCTCGCGCAGCGCCGTGGCCCGCGCCTCGTCCACCAGGTCGACGCCGGTCTGCGCCGGGGTGGCCGCCAGGCGGGCCCGCGTGCCGGCGATCTTCGTGGTGGCGGCCGCCAGGGCCGGCGCGGCGGAGTCCAGTCCGTCCAGCAGCTTGCCCATGTCGTCCATGGAGAAGCCGCCCGCCTGGATCAGCCCCGCGCCGGCCTGGTGGACGCCGGCCAGCACGCTGGTCAGGTCGGCGGCCGACTCGGCGAGCCCGCGAACGGTCGTCGCCCCGTCACCCACCACGGGTGAGTGGGCGAGCAACGACCAGTCCTGGCCGCTGGTGAGCCGGCGCGCCTCGGCCGCGTGCCGCTGCGCGAGCGCGAGCGCCCCGCCCAGTCGAGCGGGGTCGCCCACGGGGAGGTTCTCCAGGGCGTCCTTGGTCGCCTGGAGCTGCTCCCGCACGTTCAGTCCGAGACGCGCCGACCACCCCCCGGCCAGCGCGAGGCAGGCCACGGGGCCCAGCAGCCCGTATACGACGACGTGACGCCGGTTGAGGCGTGTCTTACTTGGCATCGGTGGAGCGACGACGCCTCATGGCGATGAGCGTGCCGGCCGCGCCGGCGAGCAGCAGGCCGGTGCCGGCCCCTGCCAGGGTGCTAACGGAGGACGAGCCCGTCATGGGCAGCTCCTTCTTGACGACCTTCTCGCAGTACCCTTCGAAGCACTCGTCCTCGTCCCACCAACCGTGGCCGAAGTCCTTGTCGAAGTCGTGGTCCTTGTCACCGATGTCGATGGTGAAGTGCTTGTCCTGGTTGGAGCTGCTGTCCTCGGACGTGCCGTCGGAGTCGTCGCCGTCCTCACCGTCCTCGCCGTCGTCCCCGTCCTCGTCATCGCCTTCGTGGTCGAGGAGGCCGGGCTGGACGGGGCCCGTGGCGCTGTCGAGCTCGTTGGCGCTCGGGAACGACTGGATGTCGCTGAAGTCCCCGAGAGGCGCGAGGTTCGGGTCGTCGGAGGTCAGCGCGTTGTCGAACTGCTCCTGCTCCGACTGCGAGATGGCGACGGCATCGGCGTCCGCGTGGTTGTCGTTGTCGTTCACGTTGTTGTTCGTGATGTCGGCGCAGACGACGACGTCGTTCCCCTCGGAGTCGCAGTCGATCGGCTGCGGCGGGTACGGCTGGAGCGCCGCCATCATGGGCGACGGGTGGGAGGCGGCACTGGCCTCCGTCGCCATCCCCGTGCCGGCGAACGCCAATCCACTCCCTATGGCCACCGCGGCCAGGATAGATTTCCTGATTTTTATTGCCATTTCGGACTCCCCGTGACGGTAGTGCGGGCCCTGGAACATTTCGCCCGGCATGCCAGCGACATGTTCGCTATGAAACCCGTTATATGTGCCGCCTCATGGGGGGCTTCGTGCGCCGCACACGCCTTACCGAATGCGGGCGATTGATTCTCCATATGTTGACGGTCGATCAAGCCCCCGTGTCCTGCCCCCGAGTCGGGCTCGGCCCGCTTCGGCCCGCTCTGCGCGGTTCCGTGGAGGGTTCGCATCTGGTGATCTTGCCGGACCGCCCCGGAGGGGGAGCCGGCACCGGCTGACCTGGCCCCTTCGCCGCCTCTGCCAGAACATTGGCGTTTTCTCCTTAACGTCCCCCAAATCGTGTCAATGCGAGTTATGCTCGCTGTCTACCACTAACGCCGGAAGCGCGGGGGCCCTCGGCGATTCTGCCCGTCTGCGCGAACCCGGAGGCCGGATGAGAGTCGACGACGCAGCGTTCGAGAGCGTGCTCACGTCGTTGAGCAAGCGTGAGGCCGAGGTCATGGACCTGATCGCGACCGGTCAGTCCAACGGCCAGATCGCGCGGCGGCTCTTCCTGAGCGAGAAGACGGTCAAGAACCACGTCAACCGCATCTACGCGAAGCTGGGAGTGGACTCCCGCGTCACCGCCATCGGCCTCTGGCTCTCCCGGCGCGACAACTGACCCGGCGGCACAGCCTTCCGCCCGCCGGATCGATCACCGAGGGCCGGATCAGCGCAGGGTGGCGGTGAAGGTGCGGCCGTGGGCGTGGCGGGTCGCCGCCTGGATCAGGGTGCCGCCCGGCACGCGCCGTACCGTCACCCCCTCGTCGGCCGCGTCGAGCCTGAGGGGCGGGCCGTGCAGGACGACGGCGACGCGGTCGCGTCTCATCGTGGGGTCGGACAGGGCGACGGTCGTGTGCTCGCCGGACCGCACGATGACCGAGGCGGGGCCGTAGACGAGCAGGCGCCCGGCGTGGCGGGGGCCGTCGGCGAAGACGTTGGCGGCGACGATCCCGAGGGTCTCATGCTTGATCGCCTGCACGCGGCCGTCGTTGGCCAGGACGGTCAGCGGACCGTCCGCGTAGCGGCGCAGATGGGTCTCGGTCGCGTTGGGGACCAGGGCGTAGGCGAGGGTGGGGACGCCGCCGGTGGCGGGGTGGGTGATCGAGGCGGTGAAGACGTTCTTGGTCACGCTGGTGTCGGGGTTGGCGGTGCGGACGACTCTGCGGCTGCGGGTCACCGTCTCCACCCCCGCCGCGACGGGCTGCCTGGTGAGGAAGGCGTAGCCGATCGCGGTGCGGCGGGTGCCGTTGGCGTAGCGCAGCCAGCGTGGGGGCCTGGTGTCGCCCGCCTGCCAGGCCCTGCCGTCCCAGCGCTCGCCGGTGAGCTCGATCGCGTCGCCGGGAGCGGCGATGCGGCTGTCCACGGTGGTCACCGCATCGCGGCCGCCCTGGCCGGAGACTCCCGCGGCCAGCACGACGATCTCGTCGTCGAGCATGAACCAGGACTTGGTCGCGCGGGCGTTCCGGTAGGCGACGAAGTCGCCGGGCAGGATGCCGGCCTCCTTGGCGGTGTACGCGGCGTCGTCGGACTGCACCATGCCGGCCGCCCCGTAGGCGCCGAGCGTCGCGCCGCCGGAGAAGGTGTTCCCGGCGCGGGGGAAGTACACGTAGGTGTTCTGGGACTCCGAGGAGGAGGTGAAGTTCAGCGGATGACCCGGGTTCTCGTACCAGAACCGGCCGTACGACTCGGGCACCGTCCGTCGCTCCTCCACCGGCGCGGTGACCCCGGCCAGCCGGTACGGCGAGACGGTCGTGTAGTAGTCGACGCCGAAGACCTCGCGCTGGTCCTCGCCCGCGAGGTAGAGGTAGTAGGCGCCGTCGCCCTGGAACCAGGGCATCAGGTTCTCGCCGTTCATGTACTCGTACTTGCTGATCCGGTCGGAGCTGCGCGCCAGGGCGAAGGCGTAGCCGGGGCGCCGGTGGACGGTCCTGTCCATGGCGTTGAAGGCCACGCTGCGCTCGGGCGGGTTCAGGTCGGCGGCCGGGACGGCGGAGTCGAGGCGGATGGCCGCGTAACGGGCGATGCTGACCGGGGAGACGAAGGCGGCCGTGTCGGCGGGCGGCAGGAACCTGACGTACTTCCGCAGAGCGAGCGCGCCGGCGTCCTCGACGTGGTCGGCCAGGTCGGCGATGGCCTCCACGATCACTCCGACGTCGGCGTAGCCGGTGGTGGTGCGCGAGGCCGCCCGCCCCTTGACGATCTCCATCATCCAGCCCTCGAAGATCAGCGGGGCGAAGCCGTCGGCGATCCAGCGGTACACGACGCCGGCCAGGTCGGAGGCGTCGCCGCTCGTCGCGCCCTGGAGCATCTTGAGGGTCTGCACGACGCGGGTCAGCAGGATGCGCCCGTAGGAGCCGGTGTAGGCGACCGAGTGGTGCTGGATGAAGGAGCCGTCGCGGTAGTAGCCGTCGGTGACCCCGTGCCGCAGGTCGTAGGGGTCGATCGTGGCGAAGACCGTGGCCTGATCGGAGATGGCCTTGCCGACGCGGGCGTCGTCGCCGGTGAGCGCGCCCTGGAGGATCCGGTTGGCGGTGATGTCGGCCAGGTTCGCCCCGGTGTGGAAACGCGAGTCGAGGTCGACGTCGCCGTCCTTGCCGTTGCGCAGGTAGGCGTCCATCGAGGCGAGGTAGGTCGCCGTCAGGTCGGGCCGCTCCTCCCGTAGCCTCTCGGCGAGCAGGACCAGCGTCCTGCTCACGTGGGTGGAGATGCCGATCTCCCAGTTGTGCCAGTTGCCGTAGTAGCCCTTGGACTGGTCGCCGTAGTGGCGCTCGTGCAACCACTGGAGACCTTCGGCGACCCGCCGCTGGGCGGCGACGTCGTCGACGAGCCCGCCACCCGGCGTGCGGGTGGCCAGCGCGATCTCGTACAGGTACTGGAAGGCCAGGCGCAGGTTGGCGTCGTCGGTGCCGAGCCGCAGGCCCGAGAACAGCTCACCGGCGCCCGCCCGGTCCATGGCGGCCAGCCGTTGCCCGGCGGTGCCGGCGATCGTCGCGAGCTTGCCGGCGACCTCGGGGCGGGCGTTGACGTCCGGGGTCCCGGCGAAGATCGCCACGGTGTTGGCGAGCAGTCGCGCGTGGTCGATCCCCGCCGCGGCACGCGAAGGGGCGGCTACGGCGAGCAGACCGGCGGCGGGGAGCAGGGAGAGAACCTGGCGACGGGACATGTTCGGCACGGCGGGCTCCAGGCCGTTGGGGGGTATGCCGGGCTCACCCTACATGATCTACTTTTGTCAGCCCAGGACCCGCGGACCACCCGGTCTGCCGCCCGGGTGGAACGACGAAGGGCCCGGCCGATGATCCCGGCCCGGGCCCTTCGTGACTCAGGGTGAGTGAAGGGACTTGAACCCTCGACATCCAGGACCACAACCTGGCGCTCTGCCAACTGAGCTACACCCACCATGCGCCGCGCGATGGCGGCACAGGAAAAGTGTAGCGGTGTTCGGGAGTCTTTACGCCATTGACTAGCCCGTGACACGCTCGGCGAGTGTCCGCGCCGTGTTCGAGTCGGGGCCCGGCTGCGCCACGAACACCGCCGCCCGGTAGTAGCGCAACTCCCTGACGCTCTCGGTGATGTCGGCCAGTGCCCGGTGCCCGCCCTGCTTCTCCGGCGCGGCGAAGTAGACGCGGGGGTACCAGCGCCGCACCAGCTCCTTGATCGACGAGACGTCGATCATCCGGTAGTGCAGGTGGGCGTCGACCGCGGGCATGTCGCGCGCGAGGAACGTCCGGTCGGTGCCGATGGAGTTGCCGCAGAGCGGCGCCTTCTTCGGCTCCGGGATGTGGCGGCGGATGTAGTCGAGCACGAGCGACTCGGCCTCAGCGAGCGTCACCCCGCCCTGAAGCTCGGGCAGCAGGCCCGAGGCGGTGTGCATCTCGCGGACCACCTGCGACATCTGCTCCAGCGACTCGGGCGGCGGCTTGATGACCACATCGACGCCCTCGTCCACCTGGTTGAGCTCGCTGTCGGTGATGACGCACGCCACCTCGACGAGAGCATCGCGACCGAGGTCGAGCCCGGTCATCTCGCAGTCGATCCAGACCAGCAAGTCACTCATTCGCACTCCTCGCCCAAGCGGCTCGGAGCTGCCCGCCCGCTTGCTCACACGTCCAGCCTAGTGCCATGTGTCAGGCCGGCTTCAGCGAGCCGAGAACCTGATCCACCACATCGGTGCCGAGATTGTCCGGAACGGACACGTACACGATGGCCGGACGCTCGCCCGCACCGCGATCCACGAGGACGATCGCGCCGTTCTCCTTCTTCCACTTGTAGTCCCGATCCTTCGACACCTTGCTGAAGTCGAGCTCGAACTGGAACACCCACGCGTCCTTGTCGCCCACCTTCGTCGCCTTGTCCGCGACGATCTTGGTCTCGTGGGGGAGCTGGTAGAACCTGGCGAAGTCGGCGAAGACCGCCTTGGCCGTGGTGCCCAGGCTCTGGCTGCCCGAGTAGGGGTAGAGCTCGTTGAGCAGGCCTGTGTAGATGTTGCCGATCCAGTCGTCGGTGCCGTCGTACTTCTCCTGCGAGACCGCCTGCACACCGCTCGACCAGCGCTGCTGCGCCGGGCTGGTGCCGTTGATGGAGGCGGCGGCGGGCACGCTCCAGCCCTTCGGCGGCGCGTAGGACAGGCCGGCCTGCGCGTCGGTGATGCGGCCGTCCTGCGGCTGCGGCAGTTCGGCCGTCGGAGGCGGCGGCTCCGAGGACTGGCCGGGGTCGGGGAACTGCTCGGTATCGGTCTCGGTGGGCGTCGGCGTCGGCAACGCGGTGCCCGTGGAGTCGCCGCGGTTGACCAGGAAGATCGCCGCGGCGGCGAGCACGCCGATCACGACCAGCGCGGCCACGCCGCCGAGCACCCAGGGCAGCGGGTTGCTCCGCTTCGGCGGCCGGCCGAAGCCCGGACCGGGCGGCTGCGCGCCGCCCCACTGACCCGGCTGGTGCCCCGGCCCGTACGCGGGTTCGTACCCGCCCTGCCCGTACGCCGACTGCTCGTACCCGCCCGGCCCAGGACCGGGCTGACCGTAACCCGGCCGGCTGTAACCCTGCTGACCGTAGCCCGGTTGCCCGTGCGACGCCGGCCCGGACGGGGGTTGCTCGTACCCGCCCGGCCCGGACGGGGGCTGACCGTGGCCGGGCCCGCCGTATCCCGCCTGGCCGGGCGCGCCCGGTCCCGAGGGCGCGTCGAACGGCGGCTGACCCTCGCCCGGCCCGGACGGCTGCCCGGCGAGCGGGCTCTCCCCGTACGGGGACTGTCCCGGCAGCGGTTCGCCGAACCGGAGCGTCGGATTGGCCGGCGTGGCCGGCGCGTCAGGAACGGTCTGCGGCCCTGATGGCTGCTGCGGCCCCGCCTGCTGCTGCGGCTGAGCGCCCGGCTCCAGCGGGTGGGTGGCGTCGGTCCACTGGCTGCCGTCCCACCAGCGGAGTTGGGGCGATCCGTAGGGGTCGGGGTACCAGCCCGCGGGGGTCTGCGTGGTCATGCCGCCAGATTAGTAAGAACCGCTTTGATGCGCATTGTTCGGTGGGGCGGCTCAGCACTTGTAGGTGAACGACGCCTTGTCCGTCATGCGCGGGCCGGGCGACACCACGACGAGCGTGGCCGTGGCCTTGACGGTGCTGCGGCCCTTGAGCCGCCACCGCAGCGGCACCTCGTAGGAGGTCCGGTCGGAGGTGGTGCGCAGCGTCTGCTTGACCACCTCGTCGTCGGTGCTCTTGCGCCACTCGTAGCTGACCTCTCCCGGGGCGCCGTTGGTGACGATGGTGCCCCTGACGACCACGGCGCTGTCGCAGCCCTGCGTCTTCCTCGGCCCCTCGACCTCGATCGAGGCGACCGCCAGCGCCGGGGTGTCGCCGAGCTTCAGCCAGGCCAGGATCGCCCCGGCCATGATGACCGCGAACACCGCCGCCGACACGACCGTCCGGCGGCGCCGCGCGCGGGCGGCCCGGCCGTGGACCCTGCCGGCCCGCTGCAGGGTCTCCGCCTCGGCCTTCCCCTCCCGCCAGATCCGCTCCGCGGTGGTCTCCTGCGCTTCCTGCCGCGTCTCGACGCCCGGCCCGAACCGCATCGGTCCCGAGGAACCGCCGTCACCCGTCCCGCCGCCGTACGAGCCGCCCGACGCGGCGCCGTACGCGTCGCCCGACGCGCCGCCGTACCCGCCGCCGGGCCCGCCCGCCTGACCGCCGCCCGGCACGTGCAGGAGCGTCACGATGTCGCCCTCGTCGCGGGGGCCCGCGCCGTGGGCGGGAGGCTGCTCGTACGCGGGCTGCCGGGCGAACGCCGACCGGCCGCGTGCCGCCAGGATGAGCCCTTCACGGCTGATCACGCCGCCCGGCAGCGCCTCGCGCCCGCCGAGCAGCAGGTCCCTGGCGGCGGCCAGGCCGTACGTGGTCGCCGTCGCCGCCGCCCGCTCGAACAGTTCCACGGCCGCCGCCCCGCCGAGGGCGCCACCGGCCGCGCCGTACGGGTCGCTCGCCATGCCGGGCGTGCCGGCCGCGCCGCGGGCGGTGACGCCCCCTCCGCCGCGCATGGACGAGGCCAGGTCGCGGGCCAGCGAGGCCCATGACGCCAGGTCCCGCTCGGGCGGCGAGATCTGGCCGCGGATGGCGTCGGCCAGTCCGCGCTCCGACAGCAGTGCCACCCCGTCGGCCCCGATGACCACGGTCCTCGGGTGCAGCGAGCCGTGCGTGACCCCGGCCGCGTGCAGGGCGAGCAGCGTCTGCGCCGTGTCCACCAGCACCGCCGCCGCGCCGCCCGGGTCGACCTGGCCCGAGGCCGCCAGGTCGGTCAGCGTGGGGCTGACCGCCTGGGCGGTGAGCAGCCAGACCTGCTCGCCGGCCGCGACCATGTCGGCCACCGGGATCAGGCCGCCGATCCCGCTCGTCACCAGCCGCTGGTCGGTCAGCACGGCCGCCACGACCCGTTCGCGCACGCCGGGCAGCCCGATCACCCTCGGATCGAACAGCAGCGCCCCGGCCCTGCGGCCGTCGGGCGAGATCGCGTCGATCCAGTTGCCCAGCTCGGTGAGCCAGGTGTGCTGGGTGAGCCGGAAGCCGGCGATTCCGTCTCTCGTGTTCTCCATCGCCGTCGCTCCCCGGTGCCGCTAGCGCTTCCTCCGGTGCCGCCCCGCCATGCGGCGCTTCACCGCAAGTGTGACCGGAACCGTCCCCGACGTCACCAGCCCGGCCGCGAGCAGCGCGACGGCCGTCTCGCCGGTCTCGGGGGCGGGCGTGCCTCCGTCGGGTTGGGCCGCCCTGGGGGTGCCCGGCCCGTTGTCGTCGATGGTCGGAGTCGGCGTACCGGTGGGCGTGGTCGTCGAGGGACTGGGGTCGGGGCGGGGGGAGGCGGTGGAGCGCGAGGGGGACGGGCTGGGCGCCCGCGACGTCACCTGCGTGGTGGGCGGGTCGTCGACCGTGCCGGTGATGTCCGGGGCGGGCGACTCGCTCGGGGCCGGCTCTTCGGTCGTCCTGGCCGGGGTGGGCGTGGGCCGGCGCGACGGGGACTTCGACGGCTTGGGCGTGGGGCTCTTCGTGGTGGCGACCGGGACGGCGACGCTCGCCGACGTCGTCGGCTGCGGCGCGGGATCGTCGGACGGCGGACCGGTGGGCGACGCGGTGGGCTCGTCGGTCTCCTCCGGGACATCGTCGGTCGGCTCGTCGGTCGGCCCGTCGGTGGTGTCGTCGGTGGTGTCGTCCGCGGGTTCGAGGGTCGCGGGCGCCGCCGTGGTGGGCGTCACCTCCGAGCTCTGCGCCCGCAGCGCCGTGTCGTCGAAGGCGTTCACCGCGACCATCGTCACGCCCACCAGCAGGCCCACGCAGACGGCACCGATGAGGATCTTCGAGGAGAGCTTGGCGAGCAGGCTGGACGGCTCGTCGAACGTGGTCTCGGCGAGCGAGGTCTGGGTCTCCGCCGGCGCCTCCGGCGTGCTGGGGAAGAGCAGGGCGAGCAGGCCCGCGAGCCGCGCGAGGCGACGGCGTCCGCGCTCCTCCCAGTCCGGCCCGTACGCCTCGGCCGCGACGGCCTCCAGCTCGGTGAGGAACGCCTCGGCGGACGGCGGGCGCTCGGCGGCGTTCTTGGCCATGCCGCGCTCGACCAGGCCGCGCAGCGCCGCGGGCACCTCCTCGACCGGTGGCTGCACGCTCTGGTGCTGCCGCGCGAGCGCGGCCACGTTGGACGCGCGGAAGGGCCGGGCGCCGGTGAGGCACTCGAAGAACACCACCGTGGCGGCGTAGACGTCGGTGGCGGGCGCGGCGGGCGCTCCCGACCACTGCTCCGGGGCCATGTACGGCGGGGTGCCGGCGGCGCTGCCGCCTTCGCCGGCCCGCACGGCGATGCCGAAGTCGACGAGCTTGCTGACGCCGTCGCCCTGGACGACGACGTTCTCGGGCTTGAAGTCGCGGTGCACCACGCCGATCGCGTGGGCTGCCGCCAGGCCTTTCAACGAGCCCTTGAGCACGGTCAGCGCGGCCTCCGGCCCCGTGGGCCCCTCCGACCGCAGGAGCTGGCGCAGCGACACCCCGTTGACGAGCTCCATGACGATCGCCGCGCCGGAGCCGGTCTCGACGTAGTCGATCAGCCGGGCGTTGTACGGGCTGCGCAGGGTGGCGAGCAGCCGGGCCTCGTGCCGGAAGCGGGCGACGAAGCCCACGTCGTACCTGAGCTGGTCGGACAGGTACTTGACGGCGACCTCGGCGCCGTCGTGGTCACGCCTCGCCAGGACCACCCGGCCGGCGGAACCGCTCCCCAGCTCGCGGACGGCGCTGTACCCAGGGACCCCCCACTGTTCATCACCGTGCATAACGGTCTCCTCTGGAGTCTTCTGGGCCCCCACCCAAAACAAACGCACCGTAGCTTAACCACAAGGGACAGCTTTCCGCCCATGAGTGCACGAATGAGGTTGAAATCACAGGTCAGTGGGCCGGACCCGGCGGCCTCGCGCCGGTGGCCGGTGACTCCTGCGTCCGGCCGTCCCCGGTGCCCGGCTCCCGTGCCGGGCCGTCCTCCTGTGGCTCCTCCTGCGGCGGCTCCGAGGGCGGGCAGGCGGCGGTGCGTCCCGACGCGCGGGCGGTGCCGTTGCCGGCCGCCGGGCCGGTGGCAGCCCGGACCTGCCACGTCGCGCCGCACGGCACCTCGCCGAACGGGTGGCCGACGGTCCTGGTGTAGGAGGTGCCGCCGGACAGCGTGAGCTGCTCGGTACGCGCCAGCCCGCCCACGGTGAACGAGACGGTCAGCCGGACGGGCTGCTCGTCGACCGTGTTCACCGCGACGACCGCCGTGGCGGTGCCGCGCTCGGTCATCACCGCGCGCACGATCGACACCCGCCGGACGGCCGGGGGACAGTTCACCCGGGCGCGGGCCGTGGCCTGCCGGTCCCCGGCCGTCACCAGCACCGAGACCGTGGCGCCGCACGGGCGGCTGCGGAAGGCGTGGCCGAGCGACCGGGAGTAGGCGGTGCCGCCGGACAGCGCCGCCTCCTTGGTGGCGACCGTGTCGCCGTTCACCGCGAACCTGGCCCGCACCGGCACCGTCGCCGTGCCACTGGTCAGCACCCGGATCCGCGCGGACGCCGCCCGGCCGGGCGAGGCGGCCATGGACAGGGCCACCCGCAGGTCGGTGACCGTGGTGGGGCAGCGCGGCACGGCCAGCGTGGCCGTCCTGGCGCCGCCGGGCGCGGCGGGGTCGGTGGCGACGGTCAGGGTGACCGTCCTGCCGCAGGGACGCTCCCCGAGGTCGTGGCGGAGCGTACGGGTGTAGGAGGTGTCGCCGCTCAGGCGTAACCGCTGGGTGTGGACGACGGCGCCACCGACGGCCCAGGTGGCGGTGGCGGTGACGGGAGCGGTGCCGGTGGCCCGGATCGTGACCGTCGTGGCGGCGACGGCGTCGGCGTTCACCGTGAGCCCGCCGACACCGATGGCGGCCACCGACGTGACCGGCGTGGGGGTCGGGGTCGGGGTCGGCGTGGGGGTGGGAGTCGGGGTTGGCGTGGGGGTCGGGGTCGGTGTGGGCGTCGGTGTGGGGGTTGGCGTGGGGGTGGGGGTGGGTGTCCGTGTGGGGGTGGCCGTGGTCGGGCTGATCGTCTGCGGGGTGGTGGTCCGGGGAGTGCTCGGCCGGGGGGTGCTCGTCCGAGGGTCGGGCGTCCGCGGCGGCGTCGTGCGCGGGGAGCCGGTCTCCGTGCCGCCGGTCTCCGGAGGGCCGGTCCGGGGGCCGCCGGTCTGGGGCACGGACGGCAGGACGGCGGGTGACGGGTCGCCGGTCACGCTCCCGGGTGTGGCGGGCTCCGGCGAGCCGCCGCCACCCGGCTCGGGTTCGGGCTCCGGGGAACCGAGCTGGCCCGGGGGCGCCGACTGCGACGGCGCGGCCGCCACGTCGAAGGTCTTCGGTGCCTGCGTCCGCCCGGACAGCACGGCCACGGCGGCGACGGCCACCACGGCGGCCAGCCCGGCACCCATGCCGAGCCGTACCGCGTTGTCGCGCGCGCCGCGCGCCGCCCCGCGAAACACGGTCCGTGCCAGCGAGGTGGAGACCTCGGCGGGCGCCGGCTCCGGCGTCGGCAGCAGCAGGGCGAGCAGCGCCACCAGCGCGGCCAGCCGCCGCCTGCCGCGTTCCTCCCAGTCCTCGCCGTAGGCGGCCCTGGCCGCCTCCTCCAGCGCGGCCACGAACGCCTCGGCGCGGGCGGGCCGCTCGGCCGGGTCCTTGGCCAGGCCGCGCATGAGCAGCTCGCGTACCGGCTCGGGGGCGTCGTGCACCGGGATGGGCGCGTACACGTGCTGGTAGCCGAGCACGCTCGGCTCGGTCGACCGGTAGGGCCGGTGACCGGTCAGGCACTCGAAGAAGACCGCCGTGGCCGCGTACACGTCGGTCGCGGGCGAGGCCGGCGCGCCCGCCCACAGCTCCGGCGCCATGTACGGCGGCGTGCCCGCCGGGGTCGAGACCGTGCCCTCGCGCACGGCGATGCCGAAGTCGACGAGCTTGCTGACGCCGTCGGGGCGGACGATGACGTTCTCGGGCTTGTAGTCGCGGTGCACCAGGCCCGTCGCGTGCGCCCTGGCGAGGCCGAGCAGCGAACCCTTGAGCACGACCAGCGCCGCCTCCGGGCCCGTCGTGCCGTTCTCGCGCAGCAGCGCGCGCAGCGAGACGCCGTTGACCAGCTCCATGACGATGGCCGCGCCCGCGGGCTCCTGCACGTACTCCCACAGTGTGGCGATGTGCTGGTCGCGCAGCGTCATCAGCAGCCGGGCCTCCGCCTGGAACCGGCCCAGCGCCTCCGGGTCCCGCAGCAGGCGCTCCGAGAGGTACTTGACCGCGACCTTGACGCCCGTGTCGTCGTGCACCGCGAGCACGACCCGGCCGCTGGCACCCGCGCCGAGCTGCCTGACCTCCGTGTAACCCGGAGCGCTCCACTCCATTGCCTGCCTCCCATCAGGAGCCGGCCCCACCTGATGAGACGCGTGATCTAGGGGCGAGGTTTGCCGAATGGTTCCTGTTTCATGGAACTACCGCCGGCCGCTGATGTGAACAGGTACGTCCATACCTTCTGGGAGCACCGGGTCGGGCACCGGAACGCCCCACGAGGTCTCCAGGGGGAGCACCCCCGCCCAGACGGGCAGCGCGTAGTCCTCGTCCTCGTCGTTCGGCGCGCCGCGCCTGATCTTGACGGACGCCTCCTCCAGCGACAGGGCCAGCACGGCCGTGGCCGCCAGCTCCTTGCGCGACGGCTGCCGGGCGTAGTCCCACTGGCCGGGCGCGAGCTGCTCGGTCAGCGCCCGCAGGCCCTCCAGCCGCTCCTCCTCGTCCGTCACCATCCTGGCCCGGCCGTAGATGATCGCCGAGCGGTAGTTCACGGAGTGGTTGAACACCGACCGGGCCAGCACGATCCCGTCCACGTGCGTGACCGTGACGCAGACCTCCGTGCCCTCGCCGGCGCGCAGCGAGCGGGCGCCGGTGGAGCCGTGCAGGTAGAGGGTCTCGCCGACGCGCCCGTAGCCGGTGGGCACCACCATCGGGTGGCCGTCCGCCACCACGCCCAGGTGGCAGAACAACCCGGTGTCGAGCACCTCGTACAGGTCGTTCCTGTCGGTGCTGCCGCGGTGCTTCTCGCGGCCGAGCCTGGTGCGGGGTGTGGTGGAGAGCATGCGTTCGACGATAGCCGCGAAGTGGACCTATCCTGTAGGGCCACTATCGAGCACTTCTTGGAGACCACTTACGTGCGCAGTCTCGCCGACCTGCCCGTATCCCTGGACCGGGACGCGGCCACGCCGCTCTCGGCCCAGCTCGCCGACTGGCTGCGGCGGGCCATGCTGGCGGGCACGCTGGCGCCGGGGGAGCGGCTTCCGTCCTCACGCGGGCTCGCCGCGCAGCTCGGAGTGAGCCGGACGGTGATCACGGAGGCGTTCCAGCAGCTGTACGCCGAGGGGTGGCTGGAAGGGCGGCACGGCTCGGGCACGTTCGTCGCCCCCGCCGAGACGCCCCGCCGCGCGGCGGGGGTCGGCGGCGCGACGGGGGTCGGCGGCGCCGGCCTCCTGGAGCCGGGCGGCAGCGCGGCGGGCAGGGGCCCGGGCGCGACGAGCCGAAACGGCGACGCGGCGGGCCGGGCGCCGGGTGTGACCGGGCCGGGCGGCGGCGTGGCGGGCTGGGCGTCGGGTGTGACCGGGCCGGGCGGGAGCTTGGCGGGCAGAGCGACGGGTGTGATCGGGGCGGGCGGCGGCGTGGCGGGCCGGGTGTCGGGTGCGGCCGGGGGCGGCGGCGTGGCGGGTGGGGGGCGGCCGGTGGACCTCAGGCCCGGTCATCCCTGGGTGCGCGACTACGACGAGCCCGCCTGGAAGCGGGCCTGGCGCCGGGCCGCCGACCTGCCGCCCGGCGGCGACCCCGACCCGTACGGCCTGCCCCACCTCAGGGAGCTGCTGGCCGGCCACCTGCGGCGCACCAGGGCCGTGGCCGTGGGCCCCGAGAACATCCTCGTCACCCGCGGCACCGGCAACGGCCTCGACCTGTGCGCGCTGGCCCTGCTCGCCGGCGGCGGCCGGGCGGGCGTCGAGGAGCCGGGCTACCGGGTGGCCCGCGCGGTGTTCGCGGCCAGGGGAGCCGAGATCGTGCCCTGCCCGGTGGACGAGGACGGCGTCGTCGTCGACGACCTCCCCGGCGATCTCGGCCTGCTTTACACCACGCCCGCCCACCAGTACCCGCTCGGCGGGCGCCTGCCGATCCCGCGCCGCGAACGCCTGCTCACCTGGGCCCGCGCCACCGGCGCGATGGTGGTGGAGGACGACTACGACGCGGAGTTCCGCTACGACGTGGCCCCGCTGCCCGCCCTGTTCGGCCTCGACCCGTCACGCGTCGTGCTGCTCGGCACCCTGTCCAAGTCGCTCGCCCCCGACGTCGGCCTCGGCTGGCTGGTCGGCACCGAGGAACTCGTGCACCGGATCGCGGCCCTGCGCGACGACCTGGGCGATCGGACAAGCGGGCCTGTCCAGCAGGCCGTCGCCACCCTGCTCGAACGCGGCGACCTCGACCGCCACCTGCGCCGCATGCGGCTGGAGTACGCCCGGCGCCGCGCGGTCGTCGTCGAGGCGCTCGGCGGGGTGTGCCGCCTGCGCGGCGACACGGCGGGGCTGCACGTCCTCGCCGAGCTCCCGGCGGGCGCGGTCGCGCCGCTCGTCGCCGCGGCCCGGGAGGAGGGCGTCCTGCTCGACTCCACCGACCGTCACCACCACGGGCCGCCGAGGGTGCACGGCCTCGTCATCGGATACGGCTCGGCCTCGCTGCCGGAGGTGCGCCGCGGCTGCGCCATCCTGGCCCGCCTCATTGCGCCGCGAACCCGAGCGGCGTTCTAATGTGGTCCCATGACCGTACCCGGCATTGACTGGCCCCGGCTGGCCGCGTGGCTGGCCGCGCACGTCCCGAGCGCGGGCGAGCCCCTGGGGGTGTCGCTGATCTCCGGCGGGAAGTCGAACCTCACCTACCTCGTGGAGGCGAGCGAGCAGCCCGTCGTGCTGCGCCGCCCGCCGCTCGGTCACGTGCTGCCGACGGCGCATGACATGCGGCGCGAGTGGCGGGTCATCTCCGCCCTGGCCGGCACGCCCGTGCCGGTCCCGCCCGCCCTGGCCTTCTGCGCCGACGAGGACGTCGTCGGCGCGCCGTTCTACGTCATGGGCCACGTGGCCGGGACGGCCGTTCTCGCGAAGGAGCAGCTCGGCGACCTGCCGCCCGAGCGGGCGCGGCGGCTGGCCGAACGGCTCGCCGAGGTCCTCGCCGCCATCCACGACGTCGACTACCGGCAGGCGGGCCTGGCCGACTTCGGCCGCCCCGAGGGCTACCTCGCCCGCCAGCTCCAGCGCTGGGAACAGCAGTGGGAACGGTCGAAGACCGCCGACCTGCCCGAGTACGACCGCCTGGTCGCCCGGCTGCGCCGACGCATGCCCGCCACGTCCGCGAGCACCCTCGTCCACGGCGACTACCGGCTGGACAACACGCTGGTGCGCCTGACCGCCGAGCCGCCGGAGATCCTGGCCGTGGTCGACTGGGAGATGTCCACCCTCGGCGATCCCCTGGCCGACCTGGGCCTCACCCTCACCTACTGGCAGGATCCCGGCGACGACGAGCGCGCCGGCCTGCCCGTCGCCGGCGACGTGACGCTCGCGCCCGGCTTCCTCAACGCCGCCGAGTTCGCCGCCCACTACGCCAAGGTGTCCGGCCGTGACATCGCCGACCTGGGCTTCTACGTGGCGTTCGGCAACTTCAAGCTCGCCGTGATCGTGGAGGGTATCCACGCCCGCTTCCGGCAGGGTAAGACCGTGGGGGAGGGATTCGACGGCATCGGCGCCGCCGTGCCCACTCTGATCGCCCGTGCCCACCGCATGCTCGACCAGGAGGCCCCATGAGCTCAGTGGCGTTGATCACCGGCGCGGCCAGCGGGATCGGGGCCGCCACGGCCCACCGGCTGGCCGACGGCGGGGCACGGTGCGTCCTGGTCGACCTCGACCACGACGCCGTCGAGCGGCTGGCCAAGGAGCTCGGCGGCACGGCGCTGACGGGCGACGTCACCGAGCGCGAGACGTCGGAGCGGGCCGTCGCCCTCGCCCTGGAGACCTACGGGCGGCTCGACCTGGTCCACCTGAACGCCGGGATCGTCAGCGGCGTCGACCTGTCCGCCTTCGACCCGGAGCGCTACCGCCGGGCGGTCGGCGTGAACATGGACGGCGTCGTGTTCGGCGTCGCGGCGGCGCTGCCCGCGCTGCGCCGGTCGGGCGGCGGCGCGATCGTGGTGACGGCGTCACTCGCCGGGCTGGTCGGCTACGACGGCGACCCGGTCTACACGATGACCAAGCACGCCGTGGTGGGACTGGTGCGCGCGCTGGCCCAGCCGCTCGCCGCCGACGGCATCCGCATCGGCGCGGTCTGCCCTGGCTTCACCGACACGCCACTGGTGTCGGAGATGCGTGAGACGTTCCGCGGCGCGGGGTTCCCGCTGCTGACGGCCGAGGACGTGGCCGCCGCCGTGGAGTCGGCCTTCTACGCCGAGGAGCCGGGTGCCGTCCTCGTGGTGCAGCCGGGCAGGTTGCCCGTGCCGTACCGGTTCGCGGGCGTCCCGGGCCCGGCCGGCGGCCAGCGGCCCCCCGAAGAGGTGCACGGCACCACGAGCGGCTGACCCCGGCGGCTACCAGTCCTGGGGCTCGCGGCGGCGGCTGACGCTGCGGCGGGGCGCCGGCGCGCGGTGCGCGCGCCGGCTCGTCACCAGCGCGCCGAGCGCCGCCGCCGAGGTGAGGGCGGCGAGCGTGATCAGCGTGCGGGACATGGTGAACGTCGCCGTCAGGAAGTAGATCTCGCTGACGATCATCCCGAGCCCGATGCTGATGGCCAGCGCCAGCGCTCCGCTCTCCATGGCGTCACCGGTGTGGTCCCGCCGCCCGAGCAGCGGCCGCACCAGCCCGATCACGGCCGCCCCCGGGCACACCAGCAGGAACACGATCGTCGTGACCACCCGCAGGGCGGACCCGGGCGCGGCCTCGGTCACCAGGACCGCGAGCCAGCCCGAGGTGGCCAGGAGCAGCAGCGACACCCGTGAGAACATCATTTTTTCCTCGCAGGAAGCAGCTCGTAGACGACCCCGCCGGCACTGCTCAGCACGAGCTTGAAGCGGCCGCTGGTCTCCACCTCGCGCTTGAGCCGGTCGATGGTGCCCTTCGGCAGGATGCCCGCCGTCTCCGTCGCCGGCCGTTGCGCCCGGTTGAGCACCAGGTAGCCCTTGGCCCCCGGCGGGATCTTCGACATGAGGCTGACGAGCGAGGGCGTCGGCTTCCGCACGAACTCCGCCAGGGTCGGCACGTACGCGGGCAGGTTGGGCACCGCCGTGCGCGAGGGGGGCAGCTCGTCCAGCCAGAGCTGGTCGAACCTTTCGTAGTCGTCGTACGCGCCCGGCAGGTAGAACGTGGGCGCCACGATCAGGGAGTTCTCCGGCGCGATCCGGTGGAGCTGCTTGACCAGCCGCACCTCGTCCAGCGTGAAGTAGTTGCTCTGCTCCTTGCCGTAGTTGCCGAAGAAGAAGCCCCCGACCATGAGCAGCAGCACGACCGGCAGGACCGTCACCCTCACCCACGCGCGGCGGTTGGGCAGGAACACCGACGCCGCCAGGAACGCCGTGAGAGGCAGCGTGAACAGGTAGACGCGGAAGATGATCTCGCCGCCGTAGCTGCCGGCCGCCAGGAACACCAGCGGGCTCAGCCCGATCATCAGCAGCGGCAGGCCGGGCCTGCGCAGCCATCGCCTGCGCAGGACGGCGCCGGCGATGGCCAGCAGCCACAGCCCGCCCGACAGGGCCCGGTCGGCGTAGGCCACGATCACCTGGCCCGGCGCGACGTCGCCGAGTGCGACGAGCCCCGCGTTGAGGTTGGACTGGGCGTCGCCCAGCGACTCGATGATGTAGTTGAGCTTGCTCTCCAGCAGGCTCCACGCGATGCCGACCGCCCACCCGCCGGCCAGGGCGGCGCTCAGCAGCAGGATGCCGAGGTTGCGGTACCTGCGCAGCACGAACAGGAAGGCCAGCGTCGCGACCAGCATGAGCGGGGTGAGCTGGTGCGAGGAGGCGATGGCGGCGATCGGGACGACGAGCAGCAGCGTCCACGTCAGCCGGGCGAAGGTCGAGGTCATGGGCGGCGGCTCGGCGGCCAGCCCGTCGGGGTCGGCACCGGCCCGGATCGGCCCCCGCCGGAAGCGCCGCACCACCACCGCCAGCACGATCAGGTAGAGCGCCAGCGTGGTCGCCTGCGGCGAGAAGTAGTCCTGGCCGACCCACGAGCAGGAGAAGTAGACCCAGATCGCGCCCCAGATGAGCTGCCGGTCCCGGGTCACCGTGCGGAACAGCAGCAGCAGCGGCAGCAGGGTGGCCACGTTGAACGCCAGCGGCCCCCACTTGGCGATGTCGACCGCGTTGTCCAGCCCGGCGGTCTCGGTCATCAGCGCGAAGAACGAGAAGAAGCCGGGCCACTGGTGGTAGGCCGACAGCGGCCCGTTGCCGGGATCGGTCGCCCCGTGTCGTATCAGGTAGTCGATGACCGACACGTGTTTCCACGCCCACGAGTAGCGCAGCGTGGGATAGAGCAGGCTGGGCGTGGCGTGCAGCACGGCGATGAGGATCAGCACGTAGCCGGCGTGCCACAGCTCCAGCGCGTGCCGGTCGCCGAGCAGGGCGACGAACCCGATGACCATGAGCCCTATCGCCACCCAGAAGGTGGCCGGCAGGACCGTCAGCAACCCCAGGTCGGTCATCTCGTCGAGGTTGACCGCGCGCAGCGACAGTCCCCACAGGATGGTGGAGACCGGCAGCGCGGTCCGCGCGATGAACCACGTCAGGTTGCTGGCCTGCGGGATGTGGTCGGTGCGCGTGGAGTCGAGGCGGCCGCTCAGGTAGCCGAAGAGCGTGGCGACCATCGCCATCAGCCGGGTCAGCAGCGCCTGCCACGGCTTGACGTTGTTGGGACCGGTCAGCGTGATCGCGTGGAACGCCGTCCGCGGCAGCGAGGCCTTCACCTGCGCCAGGTGGTTGCTCAGCTCCCTGCGGCCCCGGTCGCGCTGCGGCACGGCGGCCAGCGACTTGCCCTCGGCGACGCAGCGGGCCAGCACGTAGCCACGGGTGGCGCGCCGGGCGGAGATGCCGGAGCGGACGTTGGCCGCCGGCTCGTAGACGACCTTGCCGTTCGGATGCCGGTCGCGCAGCCGGTGCCACAGCTCGGCCTTGACGCCGCCGGGCGGCTCGGCCAGCACGTTGCCGGCCTGGTGGTCCAGGTCCTCGGGGAACCCGCCGGCCGCCTCCAGCGCCTCGCGCCGGAACGCCAGGCCCGCGCCGTACAGGTCGGACAGCGGCTCGCCCTCCTCGGGCGAGCCCGTGCACGAGTCGCCCATGAGCCAGGTCAGTTCCTCGGGGAACCACGTGGGCCGCCCCGACACCCAGCGCAGGGTCAGGTTGCTCCGGACGGCCAGCACGTGACGGTCGGCGAACGCCTCCAGCAGGCAGGCCGACCAGTCGGGCTCGGCGGCGGTCTCGTCGTCGTGGAAGGCCACCACGTCGCCGGTGGCCGCCGACAGGCCGAGGTTGCGGGCCGCGGCCACGCCCCGGTGGCCCTCGTTGTGCAGCACGACGACGCCGTCGAGCGCGGACCGGGCCAGTTCGGCCAGCTCGGGACAGTGGTCGACGACGACGATGATCTGCTCGGGGGGTGCCTGCTGGGCGCGCATCGAGGCGAGCGTGACCCGCAGGTTGTGCCACGCGGCCACCTCGCCGGTCACGATGACCACCGAGAGCGTGGGAGTCTCCCGCAGGGCAGAGGGGAGCTCGTCGGGGACGGCGGGCTCGGCGCCGGCGGCCTCCGGGGCGGGCTCCTCCTTCCTGAGGGTGATCTTGGGGATCGGACGGGTGTAGGTGGCGTCGTCCTCGGCCTCCGCCACGCCCTCGGGAGCGGCGACCTCCGCCACGCCTCCCGGCACGGCGACGTCCGCCGCAGTGTCCGGCTCTGCGCTGGCCGTCGTGTCCGCCCCGCTGCCCGATGCGCTGCCTGCGGTGCTGTCCGAGGTGTCCGCGTCCGCCGTCGTGGCCGTCGTGCTGCCGGAAGCGCTGGGCGGTGTGGTGTCCGGTGTCGTCTTCGCGGCCTTGTCCAGGAGTCGCCGGACGTCCGCTAAGGCCCACACCTGGGTCGCCGTCACGTCCTCGCTCGGGGACGCCTCCGCACCGTCCACGGCATCACCGCTCTCGGCGGTGTCCGTGCCGGCGGCCTCCTGGGTCGTGTCGTCCGCGTCGTGGTCATCGGCCCGGGATCCGGCGCCATCGCCGGCGGGGACGGTCCGGACGGGCAGGGGACGCGCGGGCAGCGTGCGGTCGGCATCGATGTCGGCCGCGTCGCCCTCGTCCGAAGAGGCGTCGTCGGCAGCCGCGGGCCCGGCGTCGTCGCGATCGGATCGGGCGGGCACGCGGAGCACCTGGATCGTCTCCGACCCGTCGCCATCCTCGGCGTCCGGTGGCTCGTCGGGAGGGGAGAGGGGGCCGCGCGGTAGCCGGATGGCCCTGGTGGCCGAGTCGTCGGTCACCTCGTCGGTGTTCCTGCCCTCCACCGGTTTACCTTTCGCTGGCGTGGCCCTGCGTGCTGACTGCCTGTGACTTTACTCGGTATCGAAGGTCCCAACGCATGCCTCATGATCAGGCTTAACGGTGCGAATCCCCAAATACTTCGTCATATCTGGCGCGGCGGATGTCGCCTCAGGCCGGCGTCTTCGGCAGGTCCCTGCGAACGTACGGCGCCCTGCCCGCCTCGGCGAAGGTGGCCAGGGTGCCGGGGCCGGTGAGCGTGAAGTCGCACTTGTTGTCGTCTACAGCGTTCCACTGGACGACGGCCTTGATGTTCGGCAGGTCCTCCAGCACCCCGGGGACGTCCTCGTACCACCGGCCGCGCGCGTCGGGGTCCTTCGGGTCGGTCTCGGTGCCGTACTCGCTCAGGATGAACGGCTTGCGGCCGAACCCGTTGCTCATGAGCCAGTCGTAGGTGGGCTCGATGGTGTCCTCGAAGCTCTGCCAGGCGGCGTTGCGGCAGCGGGCGAAGTTGTAGGGGTCGTAGCTGACCCAGTCGACGTAGGCGTCGCCCGGGTAGAACGCCTTCCACCGGTTGCGGTAGGGGTAGTAGCCGGTGACGCCCCACACCCACGCCACGTTGGTGACCCCGAGCTCCCTGAACCTGTGGACGATGTGCCGGTAGGCCGCGATGTACTCGGCCGGGGTGCCGCTGTCGGGCCGCAGCTCCATCTCGCCGTCGAAGCCGACGAGCACCGGCTTGCCGTACGCCTTGATCCGCTGCGCCTGCGGGTCGATGACGCTCGCGTCGGCCTCGCCGCGGGCGATGGCCTGCCACGGGATGCTGTCGCCGCTCTCCCAGCGCTCGGACTCCCAGCCGAGCAGCAGCAGCCGGTCGCGGCCCAGTTCGGGCTCGTCGTCGCGGAGCATCATGCCGTTACGCGACTCGGACATGTCGTGGTAGGTGAACACGATGTCGAACGTCCGTCCGACCTGCCGCTCCAGGCCGGACACCGAGGTGAGCATGCTGCCCTGCACGGGCGGGGTGTAGATCCCCCACCAGGCGCCGCACGCGGGCCCCAGCCTCAGTGTGGCCGGCGCCGAGCAGGGCCGCCGCGGAACCGCCGCCCCCTGCGCGACCGCCTCCCTGTCGGGCCTGGCGGCGACGTAGACCACGGCCCCTCCGGCCACCAGCACCGAGAACCCGGCCAGCACGGCCCACAGCTTGCGACGGCTTTTGCGAGGGACGGCGTGCTTGCCCCCGGTCTCCTGCGGCATGTGGCTCTCCGTGATCTTCGCCCGCCGTCGGTCACGCTCGGCGACTAGAGTGTATGCGGGCAACTATAAAGTTGATGTATCTCGCGTCAGCGGATCGCCGGGCGCACCGGCGCGCCGAGCGTGCGCAGCACCGGCAGCGCGCGGGCGGCCTGGAGCGGGTCCACCGGCAGGACGTGCCGGGTCCACCACAGAGCCGTCTCGGGCGTGGGTCCCGGCTCGGCGAGCGCCGGGCCGAAGTCGTCGTCGAGCGGCGGCGTGTAGAGGGCCGTGGTGATGACGCCGCGCCGTTCCAGCGCCGCCTTGGCCGCGTCGCGGTCCTCGACGATCAACGGCACCCTGAACAGCGGCTGGTCGGCGAAGCGCCGCACCGAGGGCGCCACCACCGGCAGCTCGGCCAGCAGCCGCACGCCCCGCACGCGCCGCTCGCGCTCGCGCTCGGCCGTGCGCTGCCGCCTGACCGCGAAGCGGCGCAGCAGCGGGCCGTGGGCGGTGCGGTAGCCGCCGGACCCCACCGACATCCAGCGGTCGAACGCCGGCAGCTCCTCGTGCTCGGCCGCCGTCGCCGCCAGGTCGCGGGCGCGGGTGTCGTCGCTGGTGTGGGTGGCCTCGATGCCCAGCGCGCGGGCCGCCCGCCAGGCCGGCGTGCTCAGCCGCAGCGCGTAGACGGCGTCGCGCAGCAGCGGCCCCAGCATCGAGCGCGCCTCGCCGCCCGTGGACGGCGCGGTGAGCAGCCCGTCGCGCAGCGCGGCCAGCCGGTCGCGGGTTGCGGCGTCGGCGACGGTCAGCACGCCACCCGCCCCGGCCCTCGGGTGCTTGGACAGGCTGAACGCGCCGGCCGCGCCGAACGTGCCGACGTGCCGCCCGTCCACCTCCGTCAGGTAGGCGTGGGCGCAGTCCTCGACGAGCACGACGCCGCGCCTGTCGCACTCGGCCGCCAGCCGCTCGATCTGACCGGGCAGCCCGTACATGTGGGTGGCGACCACGGCGCCGATGCCGCGCCAGTCGACCAGGTCGACGTCGATGGTGGCGTCGTCGGGGGAGACCGGCGCCATGACGGGACGCAGACCGGCGGCGACCGCGGCGAACAACACGGTCTCGCAGTTGACCGGCGACATGAGGATCCGGCTCCCCCGCGGCACCAGCCCGCGCAGGGCGAGGTAGAGGCCGAGCCGGGCAGAGGGGACATAGAGGCCGGGCCGGCCGGTCCGCCGCGTCAGCGGCCAGGTCAGGGCGTCCTCGCCCACCTCACGAAGCCGCATCGAATGTCCTTCTCGCTGGGTGTCCGGCATCCCATGAACGATACGCTGTAAGCCTCAGCCAGCGCAGATCGCGCTCATGTCTCCAGGGTGGTTATCTCCATGGCGGAATCAGGCGTTTCTTCCTCCTGGCCGGAAGTCGGCGTCGTGGTCTGCACGCGCGGCGACCGGCCAGAGATGCTGCGAGAGGCGCTCAAGGGGATCGAGGCCCAGGACTACCCCGGCAGGGTCGCCACCGTGGTCGTCTTCGACGGCAACGACCCCGATCCCGACCTGGTCTCCGACGACCCGGCCCGGCCGGTCAAGGTGGTCCGCAACAGCCGGCAGCGCGGGTTGCCGGCCGCCCGCAACTGCGGCATCCTCACCCACGGCGACGAGGTCGAGTGGGTGGCCTTCTGCGACGACGACGACACCTGGTTGCCGACCCGGGTCCGGGTGCAGATCGAGGCCCTGCGCCGCCACCCCGACGCGGTCTTCGCCACCTGCGGCTCGCTGATCGTGCACCCCGAGTGGACCCGCCACATCCCGCTCGACAAGGAGCGCGTGCCGTTCACCGACCTGCTCGACGGCCGCCAGCCGGCGATGCACCCCTCCGGCTTCCTCGCCCGGCGGGCGGCGCTCGTGGGCGACGAGGTGGGGCTGTTCTCCGAGACGATCCCGAGCGGCTACGGCGAGGACTACGAGATGCTGCTGCGGGCCGCCAAGTACGCGCCGATCGTGCACGTGCCCGGCGAGCACCTGCACGTGGCCATGCACGGCCAGTCCCACTTCGCCGGGCGCTGGGACACCATCGCCGAGGCCCTGCAGTGGCTGCTGGAGCGCTATCCCGAGATCCGCACCTCCCGCAAGGGCTACTCCCGGCTGGCCGGCCAGGTGGCGTTCACCCGCGTCGCCGTGGGGCGCCGCGCCGAGGCGCTGCGCTGGGCGGCGCGGGCCTTCGCCACCGACCCGCGGGAGATCAGGTCCTACGGCGTCGCCGTGATCGCCCTGCTACGACTCAACCCCGTCTGGGTGGTCCGGCGGATGGAGGCGCGCGGGTTCGGGGCTCCCTGACCGGCCCGCGGCGATCCGCCGCAGCCCGGGCAGCACGGCCAGCGCCATGATGGTCTGGCTGCCGAAGATCGCCATGCCCACCCCGGTGATGCCGTAGACCGGCAACAGGAGCTGTGCCCCGCCGATGGCCAGCGTGGCCATGGCGAACTGCACGAACACGATCATCCCGGCGCGGCGCAGCGCCCGCAGCGCGCCCAGGTACAACTCGACCACCGCCCGGGGCAGCGCCGCGAGAGCGATGAGCCGCATCAGGTCGGTGGCGTTCTCGGCGTACCCCTCACCGAACAGCAGCAGCCCGACGGGCGCCAGCGCCGCCGCGGCGACCACCAGCGGCGTGAGGATCAGGAACGTCCGGCGCAGCGCCCGACGGCAGTTCTCCGCCAGCCGGGCCGAGTCGAACGCCCCCTCCACGGTCAGCGAGGAGGCCATCGTGTAGCTGAGCATCTCCAGCATGGCGCCGAGCGTGATGGTCAGCCCGTAGTAGGCGTTCATCTCCTCGGTGACCTGCGCGGCCACCAGGACGGGCACGCCGTAGTTGAACAGCAGGGTGAAGATGGAGCCCGCGTAGTCGCCGGCCAGGAACCTGCCGATCTGCCGGGTCGGCGGCAGCCTGTCGGCGGCGGTCACCCTGGCGTGCTGGGGGATCAGCCGCCGGAAGACGATCGTGTTCAGGCACAGCGCCACCAGCAGCCCCGGCCCGATCCAGGCCAGGAAGACCACCCAGGACACGGCGACGCCCGACGACGAGGCCAGCGCGAACGCGCACGCCGCCAGCACCCCGAACCGGATGACCCAGAAGATCAGGTTGGCCACGGGCACCCACGGCGCCTTGCGCAGGGCCGTGAGCACCACGTCCTGCAGCGTGCAGATGCCCCACACGATCACCATGGCCGTGAAGATCACCCCCGCCGTCCAGCCCGACAGCAGGCTGTAGGTCTCCCCCCAGCTCGGCAGCGTCAGCAGGAAAACCAGGCACGCGACGACCGCCAGCCCGGCCCCGGCCAGGTACACGGTGCCGACGAACCGCCCGGTCTGCCGGCCGCTCTGGGGGACGAACCGGGCCACCGTGCCGACGAAGCCGAACGAGGTGATCGCGGCGAGGAACCGCATGGCCGCCAGGATCGCCATCCCGACGCCCACGTCCTTCTCGTCGAAGACGCGGGCCGTGACGGTCCAGTAGCCGAGCCCGATGGCCGCGCCGGCTCCGGCGTTCAGCATCAGGGCGTACGCGTTGCGCAGCAGCGGGTCGTTGAGGTCGGACGGCAGCCAGCGCCGCAGGCCCGCCGGCCGTTCGGCGGGCCGCACGTCGCCGCTCACTGGGGGACGACCTGTCGCACCGCGTACCTGGCCCGCCGGACGACCGCGTAGCCCTTGGTCAGCGCCCGCTCCTTCAGGTAGAGCAGCGGGACGCCGCGGTCCTCGACCGCGCGGCGGAACTTGTCCATGCCGGTGCTCCTGGCCACGGTCAGCCGCGGCACGGCCAGCACGTCGTGCCGGTCGGCGGCGACGGCGTTGGCCACGGCGCACGCGGCGGTGTAGCCGGCCGCGCGCACCTCGCGGCGCACCCGCGCGCTGGAGTAGCCGAAGGGGTAGGCCATGGTCGCCACCGGGGCGCCGGCCCTTTCCTCCAGCAGGCCCTTGTTGCGGCGCAGCTCGTCGCGGAGTTCGGCGTCGCGGAGCTGGTCGAGCTGGGGATGGCTGTGGCTGTGGCCGCCGATCTCGATGCCGGCCTGGGCGGCCTCGCGGACCTGGCCCCAGTTCAGCATGTCGTCCAGCGGACGGCCGGCCGCGTCGGCACCGGCGTCGGCCAGCCACCCGCTGGTCACGAAGACCGTGGCGGGGAAGCGGCGCCGCTCCAGGATCGGCAGTGCCTGCGCGTGGAAGTCGGCGTAGCCGTCGTCGAACGTCACCACGACCGGCTTGTCGGGCAGCGCCCCGCTGCGGTCGTGGTGCAGCGCGGCGGCGAGGGCGCCGAACGTCAGCGGGGTGAACCCGCTCTCGGCCAGGTAGGCGAGCTGCTCGGCGAAGTCGGACGGGCGTACCGACAGCGCGCGTGTCTCGTCCTTCGGCTGGTCGGTGACCGAGTGGTACATGAGGATCGGCACGCGGATCACCGTCCAGCACCCCGCAGCCGCACGGACCCCACCAGGTAGCCCCAGGCGGTCCAGGCCAGCCCGACCACGATGGCGACGGCCCGGCCGAGCCCGCCGGGATCGCCGCGCAGCGCCTCTCGGAGGCTGCGCAGCGCGCCGAGCGGCAACGTCTTGAGCGCGTGCGCCCGCTCGCTGGACAGCCCGTCCTGGGTGCCGACCTCGCGGGTGACCAGCGCCTTGGACAGCCCCTCGGCGTAGCACCTGGAGCGGAAATAGGCGAACGTCTCGCGCTGGCGGGGCACCTTGTGCCCGATCAGGGCGCGCGGCTCGAACAGCATGACGGAGCCGGGCCTGCGCTGGCTCAGCCGGATGCAGAACTCAGTCTCCTCACAGCCCAGCGGGCGGCTCTTGCGGCCCTGCACGCTGCGGCCGATGCCGCTGTGGAAGCCGCCCACCTCGCCGATCACCTCACGCAGGAACGCGGCGTTGCCGCCCATGACGTTGCGGATCGGCGCCCGGACCGCGGGCATGCCCCGGTAGGTGCAGCCCACGGTCCAGTCGAACTCGTACGGGAACCAGCGTGGGCGCCGCTTCGACGCCCACAGCGGCTCCGTCCGCCCGCCCACGCCCACCACCGTGCCGTCGGCACCGGTGTCCTGGAAGCCCTCCTCCAAAGCCTCCAGCCAGCCGGGGTCGGCCACCGCGTCGTCGTCGAGGTAGGCGACGATGTCACCGGTGGCGACGTCCGCCCCGGTGTTCTTGCCGCCGGACAGGCCGCGTTCGTGGCTGTTGGCCACGACGACGGCCCGCGGGTACCGGCCCTTGAGCCGCAGGAGCAGGTCGGGGTTGTGGTCGACGACGAGGATCAGCTCGTGCGCGGGGCGCCGCTGGCGCTCGACCGACTCGACGGCCTGCCTGATGTCCTCCCAGCGGTCCTCGGTGTAGACGCAGATGACGACGGATGTAAGCACGGGTGGACCTTATTTCGGGCGACGGTCAGGCCACGCCCCGGTCGGCGGCGGGCCGTGCGGTGGGTTCGGGGATCGGGGTGGCCGGCTGGCGGCGCCACTCCCGCAGGATGGTCTTGAGCACCCGGAAACCGTCGCGGACGGCCCGCAGGTTGCTCTCGCCGTGGATGCGGCTGCGCTCGTGGCTCGGCACCTCGTGGATCTTGAGCCCGGCCTTGGCGGCGCGCACGTTCATCAGTGTCTCCACCTCGAAGCCGTCGCAGTCGAGGTCGAGCACGTCGAGGTGGCGCGCCCAGAAGGCGTTGTAGCCGTAGCACAGGTCGGAGTACTTCGTCCCGTACATGATGTTGACCAGCAGGGTGAGGGCCTTGTTGCCGAGGCTGCGGCTGAGCGTCAGGTCGTCGCTGCCGCCGCCCGGCGCGTAGCGCGAGCCCTTGACGAAGTCGGCGCCGGTCACGAGGGCCCCGACGTAGGAGATGATCTCACGCCCGTCCATCGAGCCGTCAGCGTCGATCATCACGATGATGTCGCCCGTGCACGCGGCGAAGCCCGCCGCCAGCGCGTCGCCCTTGCCCTTGCCGGTCTGCGTGACGATCTTCATGGTGGGGCGCAGGCGGCGGGCCACTGCGACGGTGTCGTCCACGGAGTTGCCGTCGACGAGGACGATCTCGTCGATCCACTGGGGCAGTGTCGCGAACAGGTGCGGAAGGTTCTCCGCCTCGTTCATCGCGGGCACCACCACGCTCACCGTGGGCGAGATCGCGAGGTGCGGCGTGATGGGGGTGAAACGCTCGATGGGCGGCATGGAGCGCAGCGGCGCGACGTGCACCTTGCCGTTGTGCCTGATCATCTCGGGACTCATGGGGCGGACAATCCTTTCGGGACCACTCGCTGCGAGCCGCGGCAGGGCATCTCCCGGGTGCTGAGGAAATGCCGAAAGCGGCGAACGGTGCATTGACGGTCCTGTGGGAGTGAGGGTGTGCTGGGTGTGCTGGGGTTGGTGCTGGTTGCGAGGGGGAGCCGGAAACGCGCCTCAGCGCGCCCCCGTGGTTTCCTTGACGGCCGGCTCGTGCTGCAGGGCGGAACGCATCCGCCCGTAGCCCTTGAGCACGCGATCGGCTGCCTTATAGAGAGACGGCCGATCAAGGACGATTGTTCGGACCTTGTTGAGGGGGACACGGCCCATCCAGTGCACGGCCGCCGCCGGGGACGGTCGCGAGATGCGCCCTTCCGAGACGTGCAGCGTGCCGCTCTTCAGCCAGTCCTTGTACTCCTTGCCGCCCTTGCCCATGTCGACCATGAGCAGTCCGGCCGCGGCGGCCGCCTCCGCCATCTGGAGATGGTGGACGATTCCCGGCGAGTATCTGGCGAATTCGGTGTCGTAGGCCGGGAACCAGCCGACGAGGGTGGTGGCCGTGCGCAGGCCGAAGTGGCCCGCCACCGGGACGTCGCCGGAGTAGAGCATCGTCAGCACGCCGGCGAAGTCCGTGGACCGTTCCGCGTGCATCTGCTCCGTCAGCTCGACGATCCACGGCTGCGCGAACCTGTCGACACGGCCGGTCCTGCGGTACTGGTCCGACTTCCAGGCGAGCAGCGTGCGCAGCACCTCGGGGTCGGCCGAGGCCCACTCGAGGCGGAGTTCGCCCTGCTCCCTGCCGAGCTTGCGCTCCTTGTAGCGGACCGTCTTGAGGTTCTTGGGGGAGTTGGCCTTCACCTGCTCCAGCCACGCCTCGAAGCCGGCGGTGAAGTCCATCACCGGGGCCGGGCGCACGTCGCTCTCGTACGGGGCGAACGTCGGCTGCCCGGCGACCATGTGGTCGAAGTCGTAGACGTTGAGCTTGCAGGCGCGCAGCAGGGCCTTGGCGTCGAGCTGGACGCCCTGCTCGGCGATCAGGCCGTGACAGGTGGTGAGGAAGCCGCCGAGCGGCTTGCCCACGCCGAAGCCGTGACGCTCGTAGGGAAAGAAACCCACGATCTTGCCGGCGTCCTCGACGACCGCCACCCGCACATAGTCGCGCAGGCGGTCCATCGCCACGGCGAATTCGACCGACAGGAACGGGTTGTCCAGGGCCCGATCCGCCTTTTGCAGCTCCCGCCAGCGCGCGCGTTCGGAGTCCGCGAGATCTCTCGGGCGAGCGATCGAGATCTTCACCTTTCCCTGGCCCCCTGTCCGGTCCGGATGCCCTTTCCCTGACGCGCCTCGGAAAGCACCTTCACCACGAGGCTCCCAGGGGCTCCTCCTAATGGAACGATGGGCAGGTCACGATCACGCAACGGTCCGGCGACCCCCACCGTGGTGACGGTGACCGCCCGGCAGTGCTTGATCATTACCGTTCTCCCCGGTCCTGGCTCGTGAAAGGGCACGACTGATCGCATCCCATGTCATGGGACCAATCGTTTCGTGAACACGTCAATGCCGACGCTTGACGACACGCCTCGGTTTACCAGCAGGAAGGAATATCTGCCCCAGGTGATGCATGGCACACCCATGGGTAAGGTCTGCGGCTGCCGACGCGGTCCCCAAGCACACCAGGATGCCCTACGAAGGCCAGTGGCAGGGCCTTGGGGGCGGAATTCGCACCATATGTAGTTCAACGTCGATCTACCGCGTCATGCTCTCCCCGTGACTCACGAGTCGTGCGCAGGCTCAGCGGTCGCGTCGGCCGACGCCCGCGCGGGCGGGTCCGTCCGCGTGAGGTCTCCGGACGGCTCCGGGGTGCCGGGTTCGGTCGTGGGATCGCCGGCAGGCGGGTCCGAGGGACGTGACCGGCCCGGCCAGGACAGCGGGCACGACGTGCCGCCCCCGTTGCTGGACAGCGAGACCGTGCCGTCGCCGGCCGTGTCCGGGTCGGCCACCGTGACCACGACGGTCGCCGACCTGCCCGCCCGGATCGAGCCGCTCGCCGGGAACACCTCAAGGCCCTGCGACGCGCCCGCGCTCCAGGTGACGGAGGCGTGCCGGGCGCGCAGCACGACCCTCGCCGCGCCGTCCATGCCGCCGGGGCAGGTGACCCCGAGTCTGGCGCGGGGCGCGGCGCGCCGGGTCGCGCTCGGCCCTGTGACCGGTTTCGTCGTGACGGGCCTGGTCGTGCGGGGCGTGGCGGTCGGCCGGGTGGCCGTCGGCTCCGGGGTGGAGTCGTCGGGCGACGGCTCGGGGGTGAGTCCGGGGTCCGGTTCGGGGTCCGGCTCAGGAGAGCCGATCGGCTGCTGCTCCGCCGGCATGGACACGCCGGGGGAGGGGGCCGCGGGCAGCGCGGCGGGGCCGCCGTCGCCCGCCGCCACCAGCACCGCGCCGGTCGTGGCGAGCAGGCACGCGGCGGCCACGAGCGCCGGCACCAGCCCGAGCGGGCGGGGCCGGTGCGAGCGGCGCCCGGTCGTCACCGGGAAGCCCGTCCGGTCGAAGCCGTCGCTCCGCTCCAGGATCAGGGCGCGGGCGTCGTCCCGCTCCGGGTTCAGGCACGTGTCGACCACCCGGCGCCGCAGCGACAGTGGCGGGTACGCCACCGGCGCCGTGCCGAGCAGCCGGGCCGCCGACACCTCGTGGTGTCGCCTGTCCGTGCACACCTCGCACCCGGCGATGTGCCCGGCCACCCGGCGGCGCAGCAGCGGGGTGAGCGGCCCCTCCCACGAGTCGAGCATCGCCGACAGGTCGGGGCAGTGGGCGCGCCCGACGCGGGCGAGGACGACGGCCGCCGCGGCGTTCTCCAGGTGGTCCCGGGCCCGGGCCAGCCGGGTCGCCGCGCGGCGCGAGGTCAGCCCCAGCACCGCGCCGGCCTCCGCCGGGCGCAGGCCGTGCCGCAACGACAGTTCCAGCACCTCACGCCCGATCCGGCCCACCTCGCCGAGCGCCTCACGCACCAGCGCGCCCAGCTCCGCATCCCCCGCGAACCCCGTCTCGGGCCCGACAGGGTCGGCGGGGGTGACGGGGCCGCGACCGGAGGCGCCCCGGCGGGGAGCACCGGGGCGGTGGGCCAGGCGGGCGACGGCCTGGGCCCTGGTCAGCGCGTAGAGCCAGGCGCGCAGCCGGGCCCCGTCCCTGAGGCGCACCACGCGCCCGTGCGCGGTGACCAGGGCGTCGTGGACCGCGTCGGCCGCGCCGCCCCCCTCGCCGATCAGCGAGAACGCGTAGTCGTGCAGGCGCTCGCCATAGGCGTCGTAGAGCGCGGCGGGACCGTCGCCGCGCCGCAGCGCGTCCACCAGGCGCTGGTCGCCGGCGCGATCGGCGGTCGGCCATCCGGGCACGACGTCCCTCCCCGCAACTCGCTCACGAACCCCCACGCGCCTAGGACGCCGACCCGCTCCCGGGGGTTGGCGGCACCATGCCCAACAGGCATGACTTGGGAGGAAAGGGGCGAGGGTGACCGATGTGGCAACCAGCGGGAAAGCAGCCGCGAGAAGCTCAGCCGTCGCACTTGGGCGCGCAGAGGCGCCGCTCCATGCCCTGGAGGAAGAAGTCGCGGACCTGGAGCACGTCCTTGGCGATGTACGCCTCGCCGCCGGTCGCCTTGGCGAGCGCGTCCATCTGCGTCTTGCCCTTGGGCGCGTCCGGCCCGAACGCGATGATCAGGATGCTGACCGGCCGCTTCGGGTTGTAGGTCTTCTTCAGGAACTCCAGCATCTGCTCGTTGCCGAGGCCGCCCTGCGGGTCGTCGTTGCCGGCGCCGTCCGTGAGGATCAGAAGCGTGTTGATCTTGTCCTGCTGGTACGACTTCGTCATCTCGGTGTAGGCGGCCTTGAGCGTGTCGTTCAGCCCGGTGTCGCCGGTGGCCTTGGCCTGGACGGTCGCCAGTTCCTTGATCAGCATGTCCTTGCGCAGCGTGCCGTCGATGGTCTCGGTCAGCGGGCCGACGGAGACCATCTCGCGCCAGTCCTTGCCCTGGCCGTCGAGGTGCGTGGAGAACGCCCAGATGCCGATCTCGGAGTCGGCGGCGAACAGGCCCAGCCCCTCCGTGGCGATCTTGGCGATGGCCTGCATGCGGGTCATGTTCGTGCTCGGCACGGGCAGCGCCATGGTGCCCGAGACGTCGAGCAGGGTGAGCATGCGGCTGCCGAGGTTCAGGCGCGACCAGGTCTGCGTCATGCTCGCCACGGTCTTGACGTCGGGTGCGGGCAGCGCCTCCGGCGGCGTCGGGTTGAACCCCTTGGACTTGCTGAGGGTGTCGCCCCCCTTGCCGTCCGGGCCGCGGAAGCCCTGGCCCTGCAGCACCCTCACGGCCGACTCGGTGGTCAGCTCCCGCTTGAAGTCGGCCGCCGCCTTCTGCGCGGCCGCGTCCTTGGTGACGACCACGAGGGGATAGTCGAGGCTCAGCGTGCCCTCGGCCGGGTAGAGCGGCACCACCTGCGCGTCAGGCTTCTTGGAGTTGTGCACGTGGACGCTCTGCTCCGAGGCGACGCCCACCGGCACCTTGCTGCCGGACTTCACGGTGAGGCTGGCGAGCAGCGCGGTCGGGTCGGAGACGAGCTGGCCCGACAGCTCCTTGAGCGCGCCCACCAGGGCCTTGTCCTGGCCCGCCTCCTTGGCCGAGCCGGCGGCGGCGAGCAGCGCGGCCATGCCGGCGGAGTTCTTCTGCGGGTCGAGGGCCAGCACGCGGACCTTCTTGCCGGGGCCGTCCGGGTTGGCCACGTTGGCGGCGGCGATCAGGCCCGACCAGCTCGGCTGGAGGCTGCCGGCGAGCTTGGCGGCCGAGGACTTGGCGGTCACCAGCACGACGGGGGAGGTGGCCACGGAACCGGACGGCTCGGGCACCGCCGTGGCCGGGTCGCTGCGCAGGTTGGACACCGCGAGGCTGGAGTCGGCCACCCACAGGTCGGCGTTCGCCTTGCCCGCGGCCAGCGTGTTCGCCGTGCGGGAGGCCGCCTCCTTGGCCACCGTGACCTCGACGCAGCGGCTGTCGATGGAGTGCAGGGCCTTGTTGTAGGTGCCGGCGATCTTGTTCAGCGCGGGCTGGATGTCGGGGGTGGCGACGACGCGGAGCGGCAGCTTGCCGCCCGAGCAGTCGTGCTCACGGTTGAAGATGACGAACGCGGCGACGCCGAGCAGCACGGCGAGCGCGACGGCACCGGCGAGTGGGACCAGCACCCTGCCTCGGCCGCCGCGGGCGGCGCGCCTGCGCGGGGCGGGCGAGGGCTCCTGGGCTCGGTAGCCGCCGTCGAACTCGTCTGTGCGGTGTCGCCCCACGATGTCCTCTTAGGTAGTCGTAACCTTCCGGAGACCCTGGCGGGATTAGCTCCGCAATACCTCCGGAACGATACTCAATGCTCAAGCCGTGGCAAAACACCCCTTTTGGTGCAGGTATCACGGAAGGTGATCGTCAGTGGCAGCATGCGTGACCGTGCCAGGCGCGCCACCCTTCGCGCGCCGCGACCACCGCCAGCGTGACCGCCATCGCCGGGTCCATCCACCACCAACCCAGCGTGTTGAGCCACAGCCCCGCCAGCACGCCGCCCGCCATCACCGCGCAGATGACGTTCTGCGTGCCCTCCCCTGAGGTCGAGGGCGACGCGAGCCGCGCGCCCAGCCGCCGCTTGGCCAGGCCCAGCGCCGGCATGCTCACCATGCTCACGGCGGTGACCACGATTCCGAGCACGCTCGGCTCGGCCCGGTGACCGGCCCCCATGTCGTAGGCGACATGGAGCACCAGGTAGGGGGCCAGCACCCAGAAGCTCACGGCGACCGCCCGTCGCGCCCGCAGCTCCGCACCGGCTGACAGCGTCCGCGACCCAGTGAACCGCCAGACCACGATCAGGCTCGCCGCCGCCTCGACCAGAGCCGACAGCCCCCAGCCGAGCAGCGCGACCGAGTGCGCCGCCACGCCGGCGACGAGGCCCAGCGAGCTCTCCACCCCCAGCCACACCAGCGTGACCACCGACAGGGAGCGCGCCGCCCGGGCGGCACGCAACCAGTCGGCTGACGCCACCGGATGCACCCGAACCCGCTGATCAGGCACCTTGACCTCCCGAATCCCGACGCACCGTCGATGGCAGCGGTAGGTAGCGTACCTGTTACGTATCGTCACTTTAGTGGTAGGGAGCAAAGGGCGGCCGATAATCTTCAATGATCGTCAACGGGGGAGGACAAAGACTGTGCCGTTCACGCCCAGTCATATCGCCGCGGTGCTCCCGCTGGTGTCGTCGGCCCGGGTGCGCAGGTTCGTGGACCCGTGGGCGCTGGCGATCGGCGCCATGGTGCCCGACCTGCCGATCTTCCTGCCACACGTCGACTTCCTGCTGCCCGACTACACCGACTGGCACTCCTGGAGCGGTGTGGTCACCCTGGACCTGGCGGCGGTCGTGGTGCTGCTGGGGCTGTTCCACCAGGTGTTCCGTGACCCGCTGATCTCGCTGCTGCCTCCCGCGCTCGCCGGGCGGGCCGCGACGCTCGCCCCGTCCTGGCGGTACGTCCGGCTCCTGCCGATCGTCGCCGGCGCGGTGATCGGCGCGGGCAGCCACGTGCTGTGGGACTCGTTCACGCACTCGACCGGGCCCGAGGAGTGGGGCGCCTGGCTGGGTTACCGCGTCCTCGGTGTGATCAGCCTGTTCCGGCTGCTGCAGTACGTCTCGTCGATCGTGGGGCTGGCCGTCGTGCTGGCATGGGTCTGGAGCCGCCTGTCGGCGATGGCGCCCATGCCGGTGCCCGGCCACCTGCGCACCGCTCCGTTCGTCCGGGTGGCCGTGCTCGTCGCCGCCGTGGCGGGCACGGTCGCGGGGGCGTTCCTGTGGCCGCGTTACGACCCGCCCTCCCCGCGGCTCGGCCTGCCGAGCGTCATCACCAAGGTGGGCGCGGGCACCGTGGTCGGCCTGTGCGTGGTCATCGCCTGCTACGCGCTCGCCTGGCACGCCTGGCGGCTCGTCGCGGTTCCGCCCGAACGCTCCGCCCGGACGCGCCTGGAGACCGCGCCCGAGGAGAGCGCCTGAGCGACGCGCGGCGGCCCGAGCCGCTCGTGCCCGGCGGCGCGTGGCGGCGGCCCGAGCCGCTCGTGCCCGGCGGCGCGTGGCGGCGGCCCGAGCCGCTCGTGCCCGGTGGCGTGCGGCGGCGGAGCGGGCCCGAGGGGCGTGGCAGGATCGAAGCGTGCTCGAGTACGTGACCGACCCCGCCGACCCGCGCCTGGCCGACTACACCCGGCTCCGTGACATGGAGCTGCGCAAGAGCCTGGAGGCCGAGCGGGGGCTGTTCCTGGCGGAGGGCGAGAAGGTGATCAGGCGCGCCTTCGGCGCCGGTTTCCCCGTCCGCTCGGTGCTGACCACCCGCCGCTGGCTGGACCCTCTCGCGGACGTGCTCAACGACGCGCTCGTGTACGTGGTGGACGACGAGGTCATGGCGGGCATCGCCGGCTTCCCGGTGCACCGGGGCGCCCTGGCGTCGATGGCCCGCCTCCCGCTGCCGCCGGTCGAGGCCGTCCTGGCGCCCCCTCCGGACCCCCGGCGCGTCGACCTCGACGACCTGGCCGACGACGCGGACGCGGCGCCCGCCGAACCACGGCCTCGGCGGCTCCTGGTCCTGGAGGATCTGGTCGACCACGGCAATGTGGAGGTCGCAGAACAACACCCTCGGCGGATTCTGGTGCTGGAGGATCTCGTTGATCACAGCAACGTCGGCGCCATATTTAGGTGTGCTGCGGCGTTGGGGGTGGATGGGATCATCCTGTCGCCTCGGTGTGCTGACCCGTTGTATCGGCGGGCGGTGAAGGTGTCGATGGGGGCGGTGTTCTCGATCCCGTACGCGCGGATGGAGAACTGGTTCACCGGGCTGGATCAGATTCGTGAGGCCGGTTTCCAGACGCTGGCCCTGACCCCTGACCCGTCGGTCACCTCGCTTGATGAGGTGAAGATGACGGATCGGGTGGCGCTGCTGCTGGGATCGGAGGGTGACGGGTTGTCGTCGCGGTGGTTGGAGGAGGCCGACGAGGCGGTCTGCATCCCGATGAGCCCGGCCGCGATGGCCGCCGGGGTGGACTCGCTCAACGTGGTGGCTGCGGCTGCCATCGCCTGCCATGGGCTCATGCGAAGCGGCGCCCAGTAGTAGCTCGGCTCGTTGGGGGGTGAGCGCCTGAGCAGCGTGCGGCCAGATGTGGAGTAAGCAGCCTTGACGAGTTGTACTTGCTAATGATCGGTTGACAGCTGATCACGGACACGCCTGGGCGCGGTTCGTACGACGTAGCTTGGCATCTCGACCGCCCGGCCGTACCGGACGGTCGATGACTCAACGTACGACGGGCGCTGATGCACTTGATCGACCGTGCATCCACGGCGCCTACCGCCGTGCTCGCCTTGTGAGCATGTCAGTGGGCCGGCTCATGGGCGAAGAGCAGACATCCTCATCCAGCAGTTGGGAGTGGCACGCAAGATGCGTACGTCACGAAGGGGTAGGTCGTCGTCTCGCTGTGATTCATGATGCTGACTCGCCATGCGCTGGTGTCCTTGTTGTCAATTGTGTTGGCGAACACGCTTATTGAAGCCGTAGGCCGCTCGCCTAAGTACCCGCCAGAGATCGCGTAGTTCCCGTCGCCGCAGTCAGCCCGCAGGTGAGCTGTTTCTCCGGGAGCTATCCTGGTCCCCGGACCTTTGATCGTGAATACGCCGAGCTGTCCAGGCGGACCCTGCCGGTTCCAATCCAGCGCGGTTTCGCCCTCACTGCACGCTGTTCCAGGACGGACGATGCGCAGGGCGCCGGTCGAAGTGGTGACGCAGGCGTTGATCGGGGCCTCGTTCATGGCGGTTGCCAGGGCCGCTCCGCCAGCCGTGAACATGCCCCCGGCTAGCATGCTCGCTGTCACCAGGGCCACTGCCCGTCCCGTCGACCTGATCTTCGGCATCATGGTCCTCCTTGGTTCCTAAGAAGATCGTTTGATGACCATGATCTATCCGACGGCGAGATGGGTCTAGGGGTACTGAGGCCTTTTCTCGTGGAAGCGGCTCTTGTTTTGGGGTGCAGCGAAGTGACGCTCTGGAGCCGATTATGGACGCTCATATATGACTCTGAAAGCCGTGCGGATGTGTTGGTGAGGACGGACTGGGTGGGTAATACGCGCTCATGAGTCCATGGCGCGGACTGCGGCACGAATAGCGGCTTCGCGATAGGTCCTGGGCAACGGCTAGCTTCGGCGGCACGCTGGAATGGTGACGGCTTCTTTCCCGGAAAGGACTCCTGAGGGCGCGCCGGTACGGCGCAGCTGGCGGCATACGTTAGCGCGGGCTGGGGCGGCGCTATCCCTGGGCTCAGTGGGGGCCGGGTTAGTCGGGTTCTTCTTCGCCGACCCCCTGCACCTTCCGCCTGAGGTGCTGGACGTGCTGGACAAGCGGGCCAGTGTGGTCAGCATGGCGGTCGGTGCGTTGCTAGGCGGCGCAGCGTTGTGGATGCAGTTACGCGCTTCTGGGCCTTCTCCAGATGCCCCGCCGTCGGTATCACCCTCAGAGGCAGGCTCGCCAGCGGTCGGCGGCCATTCGCCTGGTGGCAAGATCATAGGCCAAGTAGGCGTGTCGGCTCGGGTCAGTGGTTCCGGCAGTGTGCATGCCGAAGGCGCTCAGTCCATCGCCGTTGTCGGCTCGGTGACAGTTCCGCCGATGACCGGCGACAAAGCCATTGCGATTACCGGCGGCTTCGTAGGCGCGGTAGGAGACGTGCATTTGCCACCGCGGAAGCCGGTGGATACCCGCCCGGTCCGGCTGGCTCCGCGCCCACCGCAGTTAGCCGGTCGTGAAGAGGTCCTAGCTGAGCTCTACGAGCAGTTGTCGGCTGCCGAGGCTCTACCGTGTCTGGTCGCTGTACACGGGTTGGGCGGGGTCGGCAAGACCAGCCTGGTCGTCGAGTACGGCCACCGCTACCAGTGCGCCTATGAGCTGGTATGGCAGGTGGCCGCGGAGGATGAGGCAGTGTTGTCGGCTGCGTTCGCCGATCTGGCCGCGCTACTCGGGCTGCGCCCGCCTGGCGAGACGGCCGATCCGGTGCGCCAGGTCCATGCCGCGCTGGCCGCTCGTCCCGGCTGGTGGCTGCTCATCTTCGACAATGCCCCCGACGCCGAAGCTCTGCGAGCCTTCCTCCCACCCGCCGGCAACGGACACGTCCTGATCACCAGCCGTTCCGGCCGTTGGCCTCCGAGACACGGCATGGAACTGTCGATGTTGGAGGCAGCGCCGGCCGCGGCTTTCCTACTCGATCGCAGTGGCCAGCATGACGAGGTTGCTGCTGCGGCCGTGGTCGATGAGTTGGGTGCGCTACCACTGGCACTTGAACAGGCTGGTGCCTACATCTCCGACTCGGGCACCACGCTGGCCGATTACTTGGGCTTGCTGCGTGACAGGCGCGCCGATCTGCTCGACCAGGGACAAGCATGGGGTTATGAGCAGCGGGTCGCCTCTACCTGGAAGCTGGCCTTTGACCGCTTGGCCGAGGCCAGCCCGCAGGCGATCGCGCTACTGCGGTTGCTGGCCTGCTACGCGCCGGAGGCTATCCCCTACCGGCTGTTGCTCGCGCCGATCGGCCAGTCCCTCCAAGGCCTGCTCGCCAGCGGTAGCGATGGCATTGGCGAGCCGCTCGCATTGCCATACGGCGACCTGGCGATAAACGCCGCGGTCACTGCACTGCGCCGCTACTGCCTCATCAGCCGACCGGTTGGCGGAACAGTGTCGGTGCACCGCCTGGTCCAGGCTGTCACTCTTGATCAACTCACCCCGGGCCGGCGCGACATCTGGCGGCGCGCCGCAGCCGCTATTCTCGCAGGCGCCTTGCCCGAAAGGCCGGACGAGCCGGGCACATGGCTACGGTTCGCCCAACTTCTGCCGCACGCTAGTGCCGTCCTGCCCCTCAGCTCACCGGCCCTCTCTGCCATTACGCAGTTCCTCGGCTTCAGCGGGGACTACCGCACCGCGAAGGCTCTGTGCCAGCAGATACATGACAGCGAGGTCACAAGCCTTGGCTTAGAACACCCACACATTCTGTCTGTCCGATGCGCTCTCGCTCGCTGGACGGGGCAGGCGGGGAACCCCGTCGCCGCCCGTGACCAACTCACCGCCCTGCTTCCTGTAGCCGAACGTGTCCTGGGCACCGAGCACACGGAAACCTTGACCGCCCGGCATGACCTCGCTCATTGGACGGGCGAGGCCGGGGACACTGCCGGCGCTCGTGACCAGTACGCCGCCCTTCTCCCTGTACGCGAGCGGGTTCTAGGAACAGAACAGCCCAACACCCTGGCCACTCGAAGCCAGCTCGCCCACTGGACTGGACAAGCCGGGAATTCAATCGCCGCTCGCGACCAGTTCATCGCCCTGCTCCCCGTACGTGAGCGCCTGTTAGGAGTGGAGCACCCCGAAACGTTGATCACTAGAAGCCAACTCGCCCGCTGGACGGGGCAGGCAGGCGACGCAACCGCGGCGCGAGATCAGTTCGCCGCCCTTCTCCCTATACGTGAGCGCGTCCTAGGCGCAGAGCACCCGTCCACCCTGGCCACCCGGCACAACCTCGCCCGCTGGACGGGACAGGCGGGTGACGCAACCGCGGCGCGCGACCAGCTGACTGAGCTGCTCCCCATACGCGAGCGCGTCCTGGGCGCTGAGCATCCGTCCACGCTCGTCACTCGGCACAATCTCGCTTACTGGACAGGGGAGGCGGGGGATGCGGCTAGTGCTCGTGATCAGTTCGCCGCGCTGCTTTTCCCGTACGAACGCATCTTAGGCGCCGAGCACCGCCATACCCTAGCTACCCGGCACCAACTCGCGCGTTGGACGGGGGAGGCGGGGGATGCGGCGGCTGCTCGAGACCAGTTTGCCGCCCTGCTTCCCGTTCGGGAGCGCGTTCTAGGCGTCGAGCATTCGTCCAGCTTGGCCAACCGACACGACCTCCTCTACTGGTCGGAACGTACTCGGATGTAGTCGGGAGTACAGGGATCGCAGGAAAGACGCCTGCATGAATGTGGAGGTCGCGAAACAACACCCTCGGCGGATTCTGGTTCTTGAGGATCTTGTTGATCACAGCAACATCGGCGCCATATTTAGATGTGCTGCGGCGTTGGGGGTGGACGGGGTCATCCTGTCTCCGCGATGCGCTGATCCGTTGTATCGGCGTGCGGTGAAGGTGTCGATGGGGGCGGTGTTCTCGATCCCGTACGCGCGGATGGACGACTGGTTCACGGGGCTGGAGGAGATTCGGAAGGCGGGTTACCAGACGCTCGCCCTGACCCCTGAGCAGTCGGTCACCTCGCTTGACGAGGTGAAGATGACGGAGCGGGTGGCGTTGCTGCTCGGGTCGGAGGGTGACGGGTTGTCGTCGCGGTGGCTGGAGGAGGCGGACGAGGCGGTGTGCATCCCGATGAGCTCCCGGGCGATGGAGGCGGGGGTGGACTCGCTCAACGTGGTTGCCGCTGCGGCGATCGCCTGCCACGGCTTGATGAGGAATAGCGGCCGGTTCTAGCTGGGTACACGGCACTCCTCGGCCACTAGCCTGCCGACATGACTCCGCATGACCTGTTCGTGCTGCTTGTCGTGGCGTCTCTCGTGGGCCTGGTCGCGGTCTGTGTCGCCATCATGATTATTCGGAGACTGGGGCACGGCCCTGTGCCGGATCCACGGGTCTACGCCGTTCAGGTCTTCTCGCGGACCGGTGAAAGGCTCACGACCAGTCACATCGTCGGCAGGTGGCGCAAAGTGTCGCGGATGGCCGCGCGCATCTCGGCGTGGCCAGACGTGGAGCGGGTGCAGTTGACGCCCTATCAGCGCTCCGAGGATCGGATGGTCTTGTGGGTCTGGAAGGGGGGGCGTGCGCAAGGGCACAGGCTCGGCATGACCTCTACCAGCACACCTACAGCAGAACGCGGCGGCGCGTTGAACCGCACCGCCGCGTTCATCGGGTCCTAGTAGTTGTCTCCGTGCCCGACCACCATGGATCCCACTTCGACCATGAAGCAGTCACAGTTGCCGCATCCAGGGAGCATCCATCCTCCTTGTGTAGGGGTGGTACAAGCACCATAGGGCGCCGGATGGCGAATGCCTCTTGCCTCGCAAGCGATAGTGCCGTTTAGGTGCAGCTCAGGGCCTTGAAGGTCGCTCTTCCAGTCGCGCATGGATCGCGCTCAAGAGCTCCTCCATGATGTCCAGCCCCCAAAACTCGATACTGCTCTGTCGGCTGTCTCGACGTTCGGGATCGCGCTTGGCTACACGTCCGATGGCCTCCGGCGTGCTTTCGAGGCTGAGCGCAGCGCGGGTGAAGGGGATTACATCGATGCCGAGTACTGCGGCCCGTGCTCGCATGCGCTCATCACGCGTTACGACGCTGGATGATTGGGAGTTCAGCTCTACGAGATCGGCGAGCACGTCAAGCTCGAACTCGACCCGCCGCTCACGAACGAGGGCCCTCTGATTCTCGTCCGTACTTTGGGTGGACTGCCTGATCGTCCAAGCAGCGAAACCTGCTGCGGCCAGGGTGCCGAAGGCGTTCGCGTATTCGAGCCAGGTGGGGATGCTCATGACGCAATCGTCCTGAGTTGTCCTTGGGTCATCTCTGTGGCACGCATGCGGGTCACCAACCGTGCCCATTCTGATATGTCGGCCAGCATCTCCACGCCGCCACGTCCCTGACCGGCTGCTTGCACAGGCCCGAGTACGCGATCGGGATCTGGTCGCCGGGCGGCGTTGCGTCAGTCGGCGGGCTCTGCCTCCTTGAAGGCCAGTTCGACGCGATCCCCGCGAAGAACCCTTTTGTGCTTGCGAGGGCCTGGCGTGACCTCGAAGACCGGCACGCCCTCCGGGATGCCGCCGAACTCTCTCAGCTCCTCAGACGTCGCCAGGTCACGGCGTTCATCAGGCGTAGGCATGCGTGTTATCACCCGTGCCCCCGGAGGGACCTGGTAGGACTCTCGATCCGGCTCACCGACCACGAGTGAGCCCCGCTTGCGGACCGTCGTGATACGCCCCTCCGCGCGCAGCAGTGCCAGAGCATCCCGGACGGTGTCCCTGCCCACGTCGTACATCTGAGCTAGCTGCGTCTCCGAGGGCAACCAAACTCCGGGGCGGTAGCGGCCGGCTGTGATATCGGCCCGAATCGCGTTGGCTACCTGCCGATTCAGCGGCACGCCGGAGCTGTAGTCGATCACAGCACATCAGTGTCATGTGGCCATGTTGCCATGGGCCTTGTGGCCATGAGCCCCTAGACGTAACCTGGGGAAACCCTGCTATCCGATGGTTTTCACCGCAGGACTCCATCAGACTGCAAGACGGGAGATTGACCCTGCATGACCCTGATGCCTGATCAGCCCTCAGAGCGGCCACGGTGCGAAGGTAGGCGGTCGGCGTGACGCTCCCTCCGATGAACCCCGGCACCAAGCCGAAGACCGCCGAACAAGCCGCGACATGGCTCGCGTACGCGCTTTCAGAAATGGGCGTGGAAGCAGACGTCAACGGAAATGAGCATGTCGCCCTCGTATCGGTCTACACCAACTTAGTGGTGTGGACCGATGGAACCTATTTCAGTTGGTGGAGCGGGCGGCTGACGAAGGTTGCCAGAAGGCGTGTCTACGCATACTGCCCTTCCGACGACCCGTTGACAGCGGCTCGCAGAGTATCCATGCGGCTGGAAAACCTCAAACGCCAAGAGCGGGACAGGTGAAGGGGAATGACTACCAGCGAGCATGTCTTACGCGCGGAGCTTCTTACCGTCGGCGATTTCCTTGCATTCGATCCCACCGACGACAACCCATTCGCCATCGCTCCGGCCGATCCGAATAGTTCAGAAACGCCATACCGGATATGGGGGCAGATCACTCATGTAGTAGCGAAGGGCCTCGATTGGCGTCCTTGCTCGATGCGCCGCGCAGAGGTCTGGTTCACATGCAAGTTCGATGCTGCCGGAGCAGCAACCCTCATAGTGGGCGTCGATAAGAACGACGACCTGTTGATTCGAGAGAACTATGGTCCTCCTTTGTGGATGGACTACGCCACCACCAAGCCGCCATGGGAGATCTGAGGCGTGCCCGCTGGTACGGAATCTACGAGGTGGAGGAATGGCAGTAGCCGAGATGATTGCACACAGGAAATCCGACGCACAGGAGCAAGTAGACGCGACCGATTCCCTTCAAATCCTCGGGATCCTCTACGATCAGATCAGCAATGCGCTGCAGAATGCATCAGATCCCAAATCGGCATTCGCTAGAGCAACCACCTTGGCTGACGCTCTGCGCGAGATGGCCGATGACGCGGCACTCACCCGCGCAAAGCTCGCGGCGCGAATCCGTGAGGACGAAGGGCTTTCCATGCAAGCCCTCGGTCAGGCGCTTGGAATCTCTAAGGCGCGTGCCGCTCAACTGATCAACGCCGCACAGAATGGATGACCGATGCATAACTCCATCCCCCTGTTTTGCGACGAACTGACGCAGGCGTTAGTGCGTCCGCGTTTTGCAGTAGGGACGCTGGGAAGCAGCGTGATCCAACATGCTGTACCTTGCCCCAGAGGAGCTATGCCAACTTTCGGTTGCTGGAACGGCACAGCGTTATGCGGGCTCATAGTCGCAATCGCCGCAGGGCGCGCAAAGCTACCTCTAGCCTGGAAGCCAAGCCCCGCAGCCTGTGTGGTGTGTGCAAGCTGCGCAGTCACTTAGGAGCTCTGCAAAGAGAAAGAGGGTGGGACGGCTTCGGCCGTCCCACCCTCTTTATGTTCTCAAGCCTCCGCGATTAGCGCGATTATCAGGTCCTCGTAGTCGTCCGTCACGGATGCGCGCAAGCGTGTACTTCCGCCCTCCGATACATCGGATACTTCCGTAGCGGCCAGTGCCTCGCGCCATGCCTCGAAATCGCTGCGTCTTTGGTCGGCGCTTTCCGCATCGCAGGTTCCGGTAAGGATGGCCTGAGAGGCATCGCTTGAGATAGTCCAGGTGATAATCGGAAGACCTTCGTTCGCGATGCGCGCTAGAAGCGTCTCCAGAACTTTGGCTGCTCGCTGCTGCGAGTGCAGACGGTCTAGCGATTCTTCGGGCACTTCATCTCCTGTTCCGATGTGTGGTCAGCGGGCGCTTTGTCCTTCGGGCAGGGTGATTGGTTCCTCCCCGCGCTCGAAGTCGTACATCCCGGCGAGTGCCGGCCGGAATACTGCGAGATGTTCGGGCCATTTCCCGCAGAGTGCGGAGCGAGCCGATGAGTCGGTTTGCAGGAGGAACTGCAAGTGGCGCAACCCGTGCATGAGAACGTCGATGTAGCGCGGAATGGGTGCTTCTGCCGCGTCTACCTCGATCGGCTTGCCTACGGCATCCGGAAGGGCTGGATTGATCGGCGCGGCTTCTTGCCATCGGTCGCGTACGAATGCCTTGCAGCCGATTACAGCCACATAGGTGAGGATGACGACTGTCTGATCCGCTCTCCATGAGGTGGAATGCAGAAGCTTGACACCCTCTAGTGCCCCGTTCCTCTCCAGGACAGCTTCGACGGCCGAATGAGGATCGCTGTCCTGGCGGATGGCCTCCGAGCGCCAGGCGTCAGCACCACTGATAAGCCATAGTCCAACGTCATCGGCCGAGACTGGCCAGACCTCCACGATCACTTCTGTCGGATCGCTCACCTATTACCCTCCGTCCTCGCCTACACGCTGATCGGCATCCTTCGCTGTTTTTATGAGTTGAGCCGCGCGGGCTTTGGATACACCGATTCGATCGGCCAGCCCCGCCAGCGACATACGTTCTTGGTCGAAAATTCGCGCCGCCGACCGTGCCCGCTGATCTGCCGAAGCCTCGAACAGTCGCCGTAGCGTTTCCACCAATTCCGTCGCCCCGCTATAGGCGACGTTGTGGTCAGATTCCGCATTTATCGCTGTAACTGCCGCATCAAAAGCGTGTTCGAGGTCTGCAAGTGCGGTGGCAACCGCCTCGCTCACGCCTTCCTTCGTCATGGACGCCAGAGTACGCGCTTCGTCAAGGGGGGGCTAGACAGACTCGTGCAGGGGGCCCTTGACGGTCGTGCAGGGGGGCCTGTACGGTCCTTCGTGTAGCACCCCCTACACGGGTGCTCGATCAGGACAAACGGCTGCTACAGCCCGGATGCGGAATGGAGGTGATCAGGATGCTGAGTTCCACCGCACACCACGACCCGCGCTTGATCACCGGCGTCCGCACCGTCGCGGAGTTCCTCGACAACTTCGCCGATGGGCTCTTTCCGGGTCAGATGGGCGCAACGGCGCTCCTTCTGTTGATCATTGCGCTTCATGTCGTGGCCGATTTCCTGGAGAACTCCCCGGGCGCTCCACTGCTCTCCGGCACGCGACTCGGAAGGAAGTGATCCGAATGATGCCCAACATCCACATCAACGGTCACCAGGCCGACGCCCGTAGGGAAGCGTGACGGTGGACCTCCCACTGCTGGTCTTCATCCTCATGCTTCTGGCAGCCCTCGCTGTGCTGCTGCTGTTCGTGGTTCTCGTCTACGGCGTCCGCGCCGACGACCGCCGGATGAACCTGTCCGACCACCCACACACATGGGGCGAACGCGTCACTCGTCGCGTGCTCGGTATGCACGCCCGCCGGCCCGATGACGCCTCGAAGTCCCCGAACCGGCACAAGGTCAGGAGGTGATCACCTGTTGCGCAGCTTCCCTCTGAACCGTCGGTGCCTGTGCGGCGCCCTGCTGGAGCACGGCAGCAAGCGCTGCCACAAGTGCCGCGCCCGTGCCCGCTGGCAGCGCCGGAAGGCTCGCCACGACGGCATCTAGTCACACACCAATCTCGACACGTGGAAGGGAGGTGACGCCCTGATGATGAAGGTCACGTTTCCGCTGGTGGTGCTAGCCGGCGTGCTCGTGGTGCTGGCCATGCGGTTCCTCAAGTTGCGCGTCTGGCACGCCGTCGTATGCGTGCTGTTCGGCTTCCTACTGGCCGCAACCGCCCTGGCCCCTGACATCCGCCGTGCGCTGGCGGCTGCCCTGTCCTGGCTCACCGGCTCCTGACCTGCTCACCGACCGAAGGGAAGTGATGCCCTAGTGCCCAACCGCCACCCCTACGCCGACCCTGACCTTCAGGAGGTCAACAACCGCAACCGCACCGCCCGACAGCTCCTCACCACGTTCGCCCGATCCGCATCGGCGCTGCACGACATGTGGCGGCACATCACCGCCGCACTGGACGACGGTCCGGCCCTGGTCAACGAGATCACCCGCCTTCGCGCCGAGATCCGCAGGACCCGGCTCAGCCGAGCGAACCTCTTGGCCGCCGCACACGCCACTCTGAGCGCCCACCGCGACGGCGAGCCCGACCCGCTGTACTACCTCCGCGACGAGCTGACCGCGCAGGAACAACAGCCCACGCATGGTCATCCCGTCAGGGGCGACGGCTCATGACGGGGTCTGCGTCCAACCAGGACGACTCTCCCCGCCGGCCCGGCTTGTTCCCGCTGGCGTCCTTCGCCTGGACCGACCAATCTTCCGAGTCCGACCAGGCCAGCCAGGACACGAGGGAGGGAGACGACCACGAGAGCCAAGACGACCCGTTCTTTGATCGGGAATCCGTCCTGGTGGCTGCCCCGGTGCTCGGTCCTGCTGTGGACCCGCCCGACGACGGCGTACCCCCTGACCGGTCGCGGACCGGTCAGGGGCGCGCCCCCATCCTTCCCCTGTGGGCGCGCACCGGTCGGGGCATCCGCGCCATGGTCACCTGGTGGGTCAAGGACGTCGGCTACGTGGTCGGCTACCACGTGGTCCGGCTTCCCAAGTACGCGGCCAAGACGCTGCTGTACGCGCCGGTCGGCTTGTTCGCCGGCATCGGGCGTGTGCTGCGCTGGGCCAGCGCCGAAGAGGGCAATTGGGCTCTGAGGCAGGCTGCCGCCGACCGCAACGACCCGATGACGTGGCTCAAGCTGGACAAGCAGCGCGAGCGCCAGTCCCGGTGGCGCTGGTCGGTGCTCATCATGGCCGCCATCGTGATCGGCGCCACGGTGCCCGTCGCGATCGCCATGGACGTCAGCGTGCCCGATGGGGCGAGGCTGGCAGCCCTCGGGATGCTGTTGCTCGTGCTGGCGCGTGCCGGGCGTCCGGCGGACAAGCCGATCACCGATCGGGTCAGTCAGGGCCCGCGCTATCGCAAGCTCACTGCTGAGCTGGTACGGCGTGGCCTGCTCAGCATCGGTATCCAAGCGATCAATCAGGCGGTAGCCAAGGATCAGCACGCGATCAGCTTCCCCCGCGACATCCACCGCGACGGCCCCGGACATCTGGCCATCATTGACCTGCCGTTCGGTGTGGAAGCCGCCGATGTCGTGGCCCGGCGCGGCCGGTTGGCTTCGGCGTTGCGGCTCCCGCTGGATCAGGTCTGGCCAGAGCCCGCCAGCGGCCATCCGGGACGCTTGGCGCTGTGGGTCGGATACGAGCCCGCCAGCAAGATGAAGCAACCGGAGTGGCCGCTGCTGCGGGCGGGAAGCGTGGACGTCTTCCAGCCCTTCCTGTTCGCCACCACGCCCCGCATGGAGTTCATCAACGCGGAGTTGATGTATCGCAACTGGCTCATCGGCGGGCAGCCCGGCAGCGGCAAGACGTTCCTGATGCGCCTGCTGGTGCTCGCCGCATCCCTTGATCCTCGCGTGGAGCTGCGGGGATATGAGTTCAAGGGCGTCGGCGACTTCAAAATCGTGGAGCCGGTGTGTAGCGAGTACGGCAACGGCAGCAGTGACCAGGTCATCGGCCGTGCCGCCGCTCTGGTCAAGTGGCTGTACGCCGAGTGCGAGCGGCGTGCCGCTCGCATCAGCCACTACCACGAGCTGGGCAAGGCTCCGGAGAACAAGGTCACGGCGGAGTTGGCATCGCTCAAGGGATCAGGGCTGCATCCGTTGGTCGTGTTCCTGAGCGAGGCGCAAGAGCTGTTCCAGGACAAGACGCACGGCAAAGAAGCCGGGGAGATCTGCGAAAAGGTGATCAAGCTAGGTCGCGCGTTGGGCGTGATTCTGCTGATCGACACGCAGATCCCCGACAAGGACAGCCTGCCCACCGGGATCACGCGCAACGTCAACACCCGCATGTGCATGTCGGTGGCCGACCAGGTTGCCAACGACATGATCCTTGGCACGTCCATGTACCGCATGGGCTACCGCGCGACCGTGTTCGAGCCGGTGGCCGAAGCAGGTTGGGGCATCGTGGTCGGCTTGGGCAAGCCCGGTGCGCGGCGCGGCTTCGAGGTCGATACCGACCAGGCCAAGCACGTGATCGCGCGAGCGATCGAACTGCGTGTCAAGGCGGGCACCATGCCCGCCCCAGATGAACAGACCCGAGCGGACGCACCAGCCTATGACCTGCTCGCCGACCTTGCGCGAGTGTGGCCGGCGGGGCAGGACAAGGCGTGGAACGAAGCCCTGTGCGCGAGACTCGCCGAACTTCGGCCTGAGGTGTACGGCGGCTGGCAGTCCGAGCAGCTCACCAGCGCCTTGAAGCCCCACGGGGTCAAGGTGGGCGACATCGGCCGGCGCATCAACGGCAAGAAGTACACCCGCCGTGGCATCCGCCGGTCCAGCCTCGCCCAAGCCATCGCGGAACGTGACCGAAACCTGCCCACCGACTAGCGCTCACGGGTGCTTCCGGAAGCAGTCCCGACTGCTTCCGGAAGCACCTCCGCTAGCACCCGAAGATGCCCACTGACCAGCCTTGTGGCAGGTAGCAGCCCAATCGGCCAGCTACCTGAAATCAACCCGAGGAGGTGGTTTCATGCCCCCACACATGCTTGCTGCCGCCGCAGCAATCGCCCTACCCATCCTGATCGCACTCAGTTACGCATGCGCGTGCTGCACCCGACCATTCCGCGAGTGCAGCCGGTGCCGAGGCGCCGGTCGTGTCGCCCATCTGATCGGTCGAGGCTGGCGCTTCTGCCCTCGCTGCAACGGCTCTGGCCTACGTCTCCGTATCGGTCGCCGCCTCTGGAACCAAGCGCGCGATCTGCACCGCGACGGCACGCGGTGACCCTGTCATTGGCCGAAAGGGGGTGAGGCCCAACGCAAAGCCCTGACCTGCGTCAACCAGACGAGACCCTCAGCGAGGCGCATTGCTGGGAAGAATTCTGGAAAGCAGCCGCCTATGTGCTGGCCAATATCGAACAACGTCGCCACGCCCGACGTGGTGAGGAGCAGATCAAATAAGTATCAGGGGCCCGGCTGAACGATTTAGTCGGGCCCCTTTCGTCATGGTCTGCGATGTTGTCCCCAACTCGGTTGAGGTAGAGATCTTCAGCCCATTATGGCCGGTCACGTCGGAAGTGCAGGATGAGTACCTATTAGTAAGTCATCGGTCAATACGCTTAGAGCGTCCGGTGCGATCGTCGCTAGAGCGCGGAGGGGTAACCACCAAGAGCCTTCGACAAGTCCACTCGCGATTATTTGACGTGCGTGAATAGGGTCAGCATACTCTGTGATATGAACTAATGCCCGCATCTGGAGGAACGCGTTGGGAATAGTTTGGGCAATCTTCTTGGCGCGATGAATGTCTCCGATTCTAGCCGCGGTCTTTGCTATATCGGCTAGAGCCGATGTCTGTTGATTCGTGTCCGCGACAGTGCGGGCAATTTCCTCCGCCCGATCCAGGTCTCCAATTTCGGCCACTGACTTTGCAAGGCTAGCGAGAGCGCGTGCTCGGTCATCTGTGTCCTCGATGGTGCTCGCGACAAGCTCTGCCCTGTCAACCAGACGGTAGGTCCGATCCATGTCACCTGTATCTGCTGCCACCTCTGCCAGGTCGGTTAAAGCCCAAGCCTGTGCGTATGGCGTGGCAATAGCCTCGGCAGCATACTGAGCCTTGTCGGCTAGGTGGCCGGCCCCATCAATATCGCCAAGCTGTGCTGCCCGTTTAGCCAAGAATGATATCGCGCGTGACTTTTCTTGAGGGTCGGCAATAGTATTGACGATTTGCTCGGCCCTGTCTGTGTGTTCGAGATTAATTGCTATCTGCACTATGTCGGCCAAGCTTCCATCTCGCCCTTCGGGAATGGTGCGCGCCATTAGCTCAGCGCGGTCCAGGTCCCCCATGCTCGCGACTATCTTTGCTAGTTCATCCAGGATTAATGCCTGCTGGTATGTGTAGGTGAGGGTATGTGCGATTTGTTCAGCCTGGTCAGTAAGTCCGTAGGCTCGATCAGCCTCGCCTTGCTCAATGGCAACGCTCGACATTTGAGTCAAGGCTCGCGCCTGTCGATATGTATCACTGATTGCGCTAGCGACTTGTTCGGCAGCTGCCCATTCCCCGATATCCGAAGCGATCTTTGCAACGTTGCCCAACACCCACGCCTGCCGGTCGACGTCGATAATGGTAAAGGCGAGTCGTATCGCGCGTTCGACATCGCCAATGCAGATGGCCGTCTCCGCCAGATTGGCCACGTCCCATTCACGTGCATCTGTGTCGTTACAATGTAGCAGTTCGCCTTGGTCAATGAAGCGGCGAGCGCGCTCGAAGTCCTCCGCGTCGTTTGCCGTTCTCGCGAGGAGGCACAGGGCTCGTATTTGTTGATCGGAATCAGCGATTGTGCGGGAGATCTGCTCGGCGCGATCCAAGTCTCCGGCCCTAGCTATCGCCTCCGCTAAGTTAGCGAGTACCTCAGCGTGGTAATGAGAGTGCAGATTTCGGATCGCATAAGCGAGTTGCTCAGCGCGCGCAAAATCCCCCCTCTCGACGGCTATTTTCACTAGGCCGCCTAGGGCCCAAGCCTTTCTGGTCGGGTTAGTAATCGTGTGGGCAAGTAGCTCTGCGTGGTGCAGTTCTCCATTGACCGCTACCGCTTCTGCCAATTCGGCCAACGCATGTGCTTGCTGTTTAATATTCGTTATAGTGCGGGCAATCTGCTCCGCTTCGTCATTGAGACGGTAAGCTCGATCCATCTCTCCCGTATCGGCCGCTAGATCGGCAAGGCAAGCTAGAGCTTGTGCTTGTTGCTTGGGATTAGTGAGAGTGCGGGCTATCTCTTCGGCCTCGTAACTGAGGTGGCGGGCGATACCGATTTTCCCTACGCCAGCTGTAACCTCAGCAAGGTGCCCTAGTGCGTCTATTTTATGTTCGGGCTGAGAGATCAATCTAGCGATCTTTAGGGATCCGTCGATATCTCCAGCGTCGGCTAAAGAGCTCGCCAAGCCAGCCATCACTTGAGCTTGCTGTTTTGTGTTAGCTATCTTCCGGCAGATCTTTTCAGCTCTGTCTACTCTACCGAGCTTCACTATGGCCATCGCTAAATGCGCTAAAGCCCAGACTTGTTCATAGGTATGCGGTATAAAGCGAGCTGTCTTCTCTGCTTCGATTGTGAGACTGTACGCCTGATTCGCATCGCCAAGCTCCCAGTACGCCCTTACTAGACATGCCAGGGCCCATACCTTCTGATCGGCATGACGCACAAGATCGACTATGTTCTCTGCTTGCTGGATGAGGTCACGAGCCCAGATTGATTGATCGGCGCCTATCGCTATCTCCGCTAATTCGCTCAAGGCTTGTACTCGCAGATGGGAGTCGGAAATAGTATCCACGATTCGCTGAGTTCGGCGGGCGAGGTGGCAACCGCGCTCTATTGCCCCAGTCTTGGCTTGTGCCTTTGCCAGGTGTATTAGGGCCCTTACCTGTTGCTCAGCGTCAGCAATGGACGCTGTAATCCGTTCAGACCAGTCTAACTCCCCGATGTCGGCAGCAGCGTTCGCGAGATCAGCTAAGGCTTGTGCTCGCTGGTACGGATTCGCGATGGCGCAGGCAATCTGCTCGGCCCAGTCTAGGCTGTGAACGTGGGCTAGGGTTATCGCCAATTCAGCCATGGCCTGGGCCTGCTGATGCGCGTTAGTGACGGCACGAGCGATTTGTTCGGTATGTTCAGCGAATTGACGAGCTTGATCCATCTTTTCGGCTTGAGCCGCAATATGGATCAAGCGTCCGAACGCCTGAGCTTGATGATAGGGATCGGTGATCGATCGAGCCAATGCCTCGCCCCGTGTGAGGTACCCAAGCTTGGCCCATACTGCTGGTAGATTCGCTGGGATATGCTGGTTCCGGTCTTTCAAATGATGGCGAGCCACGGCTAGCCGAAGCGAGGTGAGCATATCAGGAGACGCTTGAGACGCAACAATGCGTTGAACTGTGGTTATCTCGTTTAGGGCATCGGCGTCACCCCCTGTGACATCTAGCATGCGGTTATGCCGTGATCGGTCGAGGGCGTATATCACCAGGCGGTCGTGCTCACCAACTTCGTTTAAGAGCTTGAAGTATCCACCTAGAAGATATTCGGGCGTGCCGACGGGCCAGCTCTCCTGCTGATATCGGTCCGCCCATGCGTGGAGCCGCTGTCGGTAATTCTGTAGCCTGGTGCCGGTCAGATAGTGGGTGGACGTCTTTTGTAGTTCCTCGTGTGCAAGCACATACACAACTTCGGAACGCCATAAACTCTCACGAGTGGCGAAGGTCCTACCTGAAACGGTATGTAAGTGTTCTTCGATTTCCCAGGGATCTAGGTCGGTGAGCTCAGCGAGATCTCGGCTGCTTAGTCCGCCACCAGCCGCTGTTACTAGACCCAATAGATCTTGCTGTGCCACAGTGCCATGCAGCAGTCTGCGTAATTCCCTCTCAGCGTCGGCGCGGATCACCTGGGCCCGCGGCGAAGCATCTAGCTTCCTTACAATGCCGATATCGCGTAGTGGATGATCATCTGGTACATCAGACGGTATTGGTGGGTCTGGCCGACCTGCGATTATCACGCGCACATTGTCAGGTAGCTGAGCAGGCAGTAATGCTGCGATGCTATGCGCCTCTGGGCCTAGGATGACTCCTCGATCCTCGTCCAGGCCATCGACTACGAGTATTAAAAGTCGTCTCTCCTGATGGCAGACCGCTGCGGCTTGCTTAAGCATCTCCAGGAAATGCGCTTCCTCGGTAGCGTCAGTAAGGACCGGCATGGGCTGCATAGCTACTTCAGCCAACTGTTCCGCTACGACTCGGATGAATGCTCTGCGGTCGCTCTGCCCAGAGAATCGGGCGGTTATGAAAAAGGACGCTATTTGCATCCCGGCGGGTGGGTGCATTACAAACCATGACAGCAGCGCTGATTTGCCAGCCCAAGCTGGTGCCTGCCAATAGAGATAACGAGATCCATCCGTAGTGGCACAAAATCTCGTCAGCTCAATCAGTTCTGTATCGCGATCGATTAGCTTGGCCGGAGCGATGCGCTGCACCGTGTGCAAGTAAGCCGATCGTGCTACTGGCTGGGGCAGAATCTGGTAGACGTCTCCCTCAAAGATTCCGCTGTTGGCGAAGCCACTCGCGCTGGCTGTGGCAGTGCCGCTGTCGCGGACGGCCATCCTACGTCGCTCTGTCACCGTTTATTATCGGCCTTTTCGCCTGGAGCCGTATGGTGGTTATTTAACTGAACTTGCTTCCACTGGTAGCCTGCCCGCCATCGGAGGCATCGGCGTCGCCAGTGCCTTCAACTATGACTTCGCCTGTCAATTTCGCTGAACCATCTAGCCCGCTCACAGCTTTGCCCTTGGAGCCTGCTACTGCATTGCCCGTGTTCGATACGCGGATGCTTGTAGCTGGCTGTCGTACTGCCGCCCAGACTGCAACTCCAACCGCTGCCACGGCTCCTAAGGCTGATATCGAGGTGGCCAACTTGTTCGCCTGATCCCACTGTATGATCGCGAAGGCTGCGGCAAGTCCAGCCACGAGCAAGCATGTCAGGACGAGCGTCACACGACCTAGACCCATCCAACCATTATCGCCCAGGACGCCGCCAAAGTCCGACGATTCCAGACCCCATCTCTCCTACGCGCATTCCAGCGGAGAACCTCCAACTGAGCGTTGGGACCACGGGCGCTGCTCGTCCCCACGCTGCGTCCTTGAGCAGGGAGTTCTAGGCCCAGCGAGGAACGATGACTGCCTTGTTTGGGTTGTTCCACGTGCCGGGCTCGATATCGATGCGCTTGATCACCCTTGTCAGAAGTTCGTGACGCTCCTGAGCCGTGGCGTCGTCCCAAAGATCCGCGAGCGTTGTGAAGGTGGCCTTGAGATCCGTGCCCATCTCTGCCTCCAGTGCGCACGCTGTCTTGAGGGCCGTCTCCGCCGCGTCGAGTTGATCCGTGATCTCAGCCTTCAGCGCGGTGTAGTCCTCGTGCTCGATATCGCCGGCCGCGTACCCATCGGCCAACCGTCTCCGCTTGGCCTTCAGGCGACTGATGGTCGCCTCACATGCCTTCACGTCAGTCGTGGCCTTCTGCGCGGCCAGGATGCGCTGTGGGTCCGCCTCGACGGTCTCGCCGCCCTTGGCGTTGGTGGTGACCCACTCGCGCACCATGGCTTCGAGGCGCTTGTTGCTGACGACCGCACCCGGACAGGACTTGGTCTCCTGCCTCTTTCGGCAGCGCCAGACGTGGTACTGACGTTCGCCGTTTCGGGCGCTGATCATCGTGAGGCCGCACGCCTTGCAGACCACGAGCCCGGACAGCGTGTGCGTCACGACCCGTAGACGAGGCGCCTTCAGAGCGTTGGCGAGGCGCTTCTCGCGGTACGTCTCCCACAGCTCCATCGAGATGATGTGTTCGTGCGCTCCCTGGCGCCACACGTCGAAGGACGAGAGCTTGCGTGAGTTGGTTCCGTCGTTGGGCGGGTTCGAGCGTTCTCTGATCAGACCTGCGGCAAAGCCGGTGTCCATGAGCCGGCCCAGCGCTGTGGAGGTGAAGAGTCCACCTCGAAGAGTGCGGTAGCCGTTGGCGTTGAGTTCCAGGGCTAAAGCTCGCATGCCCGTACCTGCTACGAACCGTTCGTAGCAGGTCTTCAGAGCCGGTGCGGTTGCCGGATCGACGGTGTATCCGGTCGCCCTGTCGTAGAGGTAGCCGAAGCGGGCGGCGCCGGTGTGCGGCAGGCCGTTGCGTCGGCGCCGGGCCTGGGTCTCTTTCCAGCTCTCCGACATCTGGTCGGACTGCAACTCGGCAATCGTCAACATCTGGTCGCGAGTGAACCGTCCCACGCTCGTCGTGGTGTCGAAGTCCTCGGTCACAGCGATGACGCGTCCGCCGGCCTGCTCCACCTCCGCCAGATACAGCCGCGACTGGAGCAGGTTGCGCCCCCACCGCGACCACTTCCACAGGAGCACGGTGTTCCACCGACCCTCACGGATCCCACGGACGATGTAGTCCACGGACCGCTTGGCGAACTCGCGTCCTGACAGATCCAGGTCCCGGACGCGCTCGACGATCCGGATACCGTGCCTGGCCGCGTACACATCCTGCTCGTGTTCTTGCAGCTCAGGGCTGATCATCTCTTCACGTTTTGTCGAGACGCGGGTGTAGCCGACGGCGATGATGGGGGAGTCGGAGGATCGCGGGCTGAGAGGCATCTGCATCACCTGCGTGCGCCGTGGGGGAGTGTGTCTTTTAGCGCACTCTACAAACGTCGGTGCGATCTTCAGGTGTGCCGCCGCTCTGGGGGTGGACGGGATCATCCTGTCGCCCCGGTGCGCCGATCCGCTGTACCGGCGGTCGGTGAAGGTGTCGATGGGTGCGGTGTTCTCGATCCCGTACGCGCGGATGGACAACTGGTACACGGGCCTCGCGCAGATCCGCGAGGCCGGTTTCCAGACGCTGGCGCTGACCCCGGATCAGGCCGCGACACCGATGGACGCCGTCAAGCTGTCTGGTCGGGTGGCGCTGCTGCTGGGGTCGGAGGGCGACGGGCTGTCGTCGAGGTGGCTGCACGAGGCCGACACGCCGGTCTGCATACCGATGAGCCCGGCCGCGATGGCCGCCGGTGTCGACTCGCTCAACGTGGTGGCCGCCGCCGCCATCGCCTGCCATGGGCTGATGCGGAAATAGTTCAGGTCTTCTCGCGGACCTGAATGTTGGCGCCATATTTAGGTGTGCCGCTGCGCTGGGGGTGGATGGATCATCCTGTCTCCGCGGTGCGCCGATCCGCTGTACCGGCGGGCGGTGAAGGTGTCGATGGGGGCGGTGTTCTCGATCCCGTACGCGCGGATGGACTACTGGTTCACCGGGCTGGAGGAGATCCGGAAGGCGGGCTATCAGATGCTCGCGCTGACCCCTGATCAGACCGTGACACCAATGGATACCGTCAAACTGTCGGATCGCGGCGCCGGAGCGGTCGGCGCCGTCGTCGCTGGCCTGTCCGGTTGGTGCGTCGGCCTAGTCGTGGGCCTCTTGGCCGATCCGCCCCACCGCTTGGTTTGCGACGTTTGAACGTGGCGCGCCGAGCGCGGCTGTTGGCGCGATGGTGGGGGGCAATCGCTGGTGCGATCACCGCGTATTCGCGGGGCCCTCACCCTTGACCCGCGAACTCCACGCGGCATCTCCGGATGTATCCCGAAACATTGGTGATGCTCGGTACAGTCGTGCGGCCTGCGAACAGCGGTGCTGCAGCGGGTATCGGCTATAGGCGTGTCGCGGTGCGGACGAGGTCGGCGACGGCTTGGGATCTGCTGTGCGGCGGCCAGGCGATGACGGTCGTGACGGCCGGTGCGTCCGACACCGGCACGATGGCGTGGTCGTCGTGTAGCTGGTCTCGGAGCGACTCGGGTACGACGGCGCAGGTCAGTCCGAGCGCGACCAGTTGGAACAGTTGGGTATGGTCGCGCACCTGCGGGCCGGGGCCGTCCGGATGGCCGCCATCCCGTCCAGGCCAGCGCGGCAGGGGCAGGTCCGTCTGGGCGTTGACCTCGACTAACGACAGATACGCCCGGTTGGCGAGGGGATGACCCTTGGGCAGGACCACGACCTGCTGTTCGGTGTGCAGATCCTCGGTGTCGAATCCGGCTGTCGTGTCGTAAGGCCGGTGGAGCAGAGCAACGTCGGCACGCCCGTTGCGCAGCAGACTTTCCGGCTCGCCCGGCCCGCACAGCATCACCTCGACTGCCACTGAGCCCGGTTCGGCGGCGTAGGCGTGCAGAAGCTTCGACAAGAGTTCCCTGGACGCTCCAGCCTTGGTGGCCAGGACCACACCGGGCTGGTCAGCCGCGGCGCGGCGGGTGCGGCGCTCGGCGGCTTCGACCGCGTCGAGCGCGAGCCGGGCCTCCCGTAGCAGCACCGAACCGGCCTCGGTTAAGGCGATGGCGCGAGCGGTGCGGTGCAGCAGAACGACTCCGAGCCGCCGTTCCAACTGCTGGATCGCCCGCGACAGTGGTGGTTGGGTCATCGCGAGCCGTTGTGCCGCCCGCCCGAAGTGCAACTCCTCGGCTACGGCGACGAAGTATCGCAACTCCCGCGTCTCCACCAGCTCATCGTATCCGGCGCTGACCACGACCAATACCCGTGCGGTATCGCCGCCCACCTGACCGGTCTTGGACGCCCCACCCGAGTTCGCAACATGATCGACGGCATGAGTGAACGGACGATCGCGCTGGTGACCGGCGCGAACAAGGGAATCGGATACGAGATCGCCGCAGGCCTGGGCGCCCTTGGCTGGCGAATCGGTGTGGGCGCGAGGGATCGACGACGCCGCGACACCGCGGTCGAGAAGCTGCGCGCGGCCGGGACCGATGCGTTCGGCGTGCCGCTCGACGTCACCGACGACGCAAGTGTCGCCGCCGCGGCCGAGCTGATCGCCGGCCATGCCGGAGGGCTCGACGTCCTGGTCAACAATGCCGCGATCACCGGCGGTATGCCACAGACACCGACCACGGTCGAGCCCGCGACCGTGCGAGCTGTCGTGGAAACCAACGTGATCGGCGTCATCCGGGTCACCAACGCGATGCTGCCGATGCTGCGCAACTCGGCATCACCGCGGATCGTCAACATGTCCAGCAGCGTCGGCTCGCTCGCCCTGCAAACCACACCGGGCATCGACATGGGCCAGGTTCCCGCCCCCTACTTGGCCTCGAAGACCTTCCTCAACGCCCTCACCATCCAATACGTCAAGGAACTGAGCGACACCAACATCCTGATCAACTCCGGCTGCCCCGGCTTCACCGCCACCGACCTCAACGGCTTCCAAGGCGTCCGCACACCACAACAGGGGGCGGCCATCGCGATTCACCTCGCAACCCTGCCCGACGACGGACCGACCGGCGGATTCTTCGACGACGCCGGAACGGTGCCCTGGTAACAGCCACACCAGCACGAACCATTCCCGTTCTCGACGTCAGCCGCGCATCGCGCGCCACAGGAGAAGCAAGACAATGACAAGGGCAGTCAGATACGACGAGTTCGGTGGAATCGAGGTGTTGCGGGTCGACGAGGTCGACCGGCCAGTCCCCCCCCGGTGCGCCGATCCGTTGTACCGGCGGTCGGTGAAGGTTTCGATGGGTGCGGTGTTCTCGATCCCGTACGCGCGGATGGACAACTGGTACACGGGCCTCGCGCAGATCCGCGAGGCCGGTTTCCAGACGCTGGCGCTGACCCCGGATCAGGCCGCGACACCGATGGACGCCGTCAAGCTGTCTGATCGGGTGGCGCTGCTGCTGGGGTCGGAGGGCGACGGGCTGTCGTCGAGGTGGCTGCACGAGGCCGACACGCCGGTCTGCATCCCGATGAGCCCGGCCGCGATGGCCGCCGGTGTCAACTCGCTCAACGTGGTGGCCGCTGCCGCCATCGCCTGCCATGGGCTCATGCGAAGCGGCGCTCGGTCGTAGCTCGGCGCCTGGACCATTCTGGCCGGGTTGTGCCTGTTGACGACCGTTCAGGGACGATCGACGGCGCCGCCTCGGCCGGCCGCCTGATCACGGAGGCCCTGGAGGCCATCCGGTTCGCCCCCTCGTGGCCGGAACTCGCCCCCGGAACCGATCGCCTGATCGGGTGTCAGTTGACGTCGATCACGATCTTGCCTTGCGCGGAGCCGCTCTCCACGGCCGTGTGGGCGTCGGCGACGTCGGCGAGCGTGAAGCGCCTGGGATCGAGTCGCGGCTTGAGTGCCCCCGCGTCGGCGAGCGCGGCGGCCTCACGCATGATCTGGCTGTGGTGTTCCCGCCCGCGGCCGGTCAGCATGGGCAGCAGGGTGAAGACGCCGGAGTAGGTCGCCCCGCGGAAGGAGAGGGGCGCGATGCTGTGGGTCCCCCAACCCAGGGCGCTCACGACGTGACCCGTGTAGGTGCGTACGGCCGCGAAGGATGCGTCGAGCACGGCTCCGCCGACGGTGTCGAAGATGACGTCGAAGCCCTCGCCGCCGGTGTGCCTGGCGACGTATTCGTCCACGGCGGTGGTGGTGTGGTCGATGGGGGTGGCTCCCAGGCGCGCGACGGCCTCCAGCCGCGAGGGCGACGCGGTGGCGAAGACCTCGGCACCGCGGGCCCGGGCGATCTGCACGGCCACGTGGCCGATGCCGCCGGCCCCGCCGTGGATGAGGACCTTCTGCCCCGCCTGGACCTGAGCCCTGTCGACCAAGCCCTCCCAGGCCGTGATGACGACCAGGGGCAGAGCCGCGGCCTCGCGCATGGCGAGCGCGGTTGGCTTGCGGGCGAGCAGACGGGCGTCGACGGCCGCGTACTCGGCGAGCGAGCCCTGCAGATCTCCGACGCCACCGGTCATGCCGTAGACCTCGTCGCCGGGCGCGAAGTCGCTGACGCCCGCGCCGACCTCCTCGACCACACCGGCCAGATCCAGGCCGAGGACGGCCGGCAGCGTGCGCTCGGCGTGGGCGGCCTTGCCGGCCCGGATCTTGGTGTCCAGCGGGTTGACGCCGCTGGCCTTGACCTTGACCAGCACCTGGCCCGGTTCGGCGGCGGGCTTGTCGATCTCGGTGAGGATCAGCGGAGTGCCGAACTCTTGCAGAATCACGGCGCGCATGACTGCACCTCTTTCTCGTTTCTCGTCAGCATCGGTGAGGGCTGCCCGGAGGCCTGGCGCACCGTCGGGAACCGCAGACCATTCACTTCGACGACGTCGTGCACGTGCCGCTCCTGCTGGGGCGGGCGATGCGCGGTGGTCGGTGTACCGCGCCACCGTCACTCGAACTCGGAGCGGGAGGCGCGCAGCACGCGGGCGCCCATGGAACCGGCCTGCCGCACGGCCGTGTCGAGCAGTTCGGTCTTGCCCATCCCCGCTCGCCGTCAGCGTATAGGAACCGCCCCGATCTCCCGCCGACCGATCCCACTCAGGTCATCGGTCCGGCCCTCCCGGCGTCGGGGGTGGCGCGGCGTCGCGCCACCAGGCCGGGGTCCGCGCTAGAAGCCCGGGAGGACGACGTCGCCGCTCCAGCCCCGGTAGGTGTAGGTGTGCAGCTTGCGCACAACGCCCGTTCTGACGTCCAGGGCGTACGCCGTCTCGCCCAGGACGGGCACGCGCCCCTTGGCCGGCCCTCCCGTACGGCTGTCGATCCAGGACGAGTCGTGGACGATCTCCGAGACGACCACCTCCGTGGGGCTGTGCCAGCCGCCGATCCGCCATATCCGGAAATTTCCGGACATGGCGCGGAGCTTCACCGTGGACAGCGTCCGTCCCGTCGTCGCGTCGACCGTGACGATCGTGTCGTCGGGACGCGACTTCTGCACACCGCCGGCCGTCAGCCCCGACCTCCCGCCGGTCAGGTAGGCCACCCTCCGCCCGTCGGGCGCCAGGTCGCTCACCTGCTGCGCCACGTCCTCGGCGGTGAAGGGCCGCGCCTGCCCATCGGCCAGGAGCGCGTACCGGCCATGTTCGTTCACGAGGACGACCGGGGAGCCGCCGGCGGCGACGCTGTGCACGTGCCAGCCCACGGGGATCTCGGTGACCTGTGCGGTGTCCATGTCGACGACCGCGTCCAGCCCGCCGAAACCATTCAGGCCCAGGTACCGGCCGTCGGGTGACAGCCGGAGCAGCCCACCGTGGGCGACCATCGTCGCCCTGGTCACGGTCTGCGGCGCCGACCGGACTTCGCCCGACTCCAGGTCCCGCACGGCGAACCGCTGGTCCTTCTCGCTGTAGTAGGCGATCCGCCGGCCGTCTGGGGTGATGGCCACGGGAGCGGCGGTGTTCATGTAGTTCTGCCTGGTCTGGTCGGTGTAGAAGCTCAGCGCCTCGGGCATCCGGAAGTTCTGCCCGGTGCGCGTGACCACGCGCCACTGGACGCAGTCCTCGCCCGCGAAATCGCGGGTGTTCTCCCCGAGCCTCCACCTCCGCCCGCACATGTCGTAGTAGGCGTAGGCGAGCGGGTCCACCCCCGAGGCGGGCAGCACGTCGGTCGCGCGGCCGCTGATCGTGCCCTCGTCGGCGCCGCCGAGGAGTCCGCCGGTGAGCACCGTCGCACTCAGTGCCACGGCGACCAGTGTCGCGAGCGCGGAACCGTAGACGCCGATCCGCCGCCTCCGCCTCGCGCCCCGCAGCGCGCGCTCGGCGAGATCGACGGCGGGAGCCTGGCGGGCGAGCAGGTGCAACTCGTCGCGGAATCCGGTCATCGGGGGACCTCCTGGGGATCGACGGCGTTGAGCAGATCGGCCAGTTCGGGGGCGAGAACGCGCAGCCGTCCCAGGGCATGACTGGTCTGGCTCTTGACCGTGCCCGCGGAGCAGCCGAGCAGGGCGGCGGTCTCCTCGACGCTGCGGTCCTCGTAGTAGCGCAGCACCAGCACGGCGCGCTGGCGCGGGGTCAGTCGCATCAGCGCCTCCTGCAACGCCAGGCGGTGCAGGCTCTCGTCGCCGCGATCCCGGCCGCGGTCCGGCGGATGCGCCGTGGGGGTCTCGGGGCGCCGGCGTAACCGCCTGCGCCACGAGACGTGCTCGTTGATCAGCGCTCTGCGGACGTACGCCTCCGGGTTGCCGTCCCCGGCGAGCCGGTGCCAGTGCCGGGCGGTCCGCATGAGCACGGTCTGCAGCAGATCCTCGGCCTGGGAGGCGTCCCCGGTGAGCAGGTACGCGCTGCGCATCAGGGCCTGCTGGCGCCCGTGCACGAACTCCCTGAAGCCCTCGTATCGATCCATGCGTCTCCTCTCATCCCTCTGTCAACGCCGCCTGGATCGACGGGGTTGGAACCACGGCCGCGTCTGCCATGGTGGGACGCGGCGTGACGTGGTCCCCGACGGCGGAGGTGCGCCCGTGACCAGCAGTTCGGTGCCGGAAGAGTTCGGCGATCTCTGGTCAGGGGACCGGGAGCGGCAGAACGCCGCCCACGCGGCGATGATGAGGGCGACCGGAGAACCGGTTCCCTGGGCCTACGAGGTGGGGGACGACCGAGGACGACGACAGGTACCGGCGCACGTACGCGACCTCGTGGCGTCGATGACGGCGTCGGCCGGCGGCCCGGCCGCGACCCTGGCGACCTGCCCGGCGATGGCCTGACGGGTCGCAGCCGCCGGCGATGAGCTCGTCCACGTTTATGAGCGCCACACGGGGCACAGGCAGACACCGTCGTGAGGAGCTGAGATGCACACTGTGGAGAAGACCGCATCGCTGGTGATGGGCATGCTGAGCGGCGCGCTGGCGGTGTCGCTGTTCAAGCGGGTCTGGAAGCTGACCACCGGCCAGGACGACGCACCGGACGCCGACGACCTGGGCCGCGGCTGGACCGAGGTCCTCGTCGCCGCCGCGATCCAGGGGGCGCTCTTCGGCCTGGTCAAGGCCGCCGTGCATCGCGCGGGCGCGCAGACCTTCCGCCGCCGGGCGGTCGAGGGCAAGGGCTGAGGCCCGTACGGCCCGCGAGCAGCGGGTGAGCGCCGGCATGCGCCGGCGCGGTCAGCCATGGCTCGCGTGGGTGTGGCCGTGGGCCACCTCGGGACGGCACGGCCGGACCGTGGCGGGGCGGCCGTCCCGCCGCCACTCCGCCACCGCGATGGCGAGGGCGACCGCCACGCCGGCGACCGCGGCTCCCAGGGCCACGGCGACGGCCTCCGCGATGTCGCCGCCGCTCGACGCGAGGACCAGGTAGTACAGGCCGGGCAGCGCCGCCGTGCCGACCGCCCCGCCGAGACGTTGCCCCGTCTGCAGGGCGCCACCGGCCGCGCCGGCCATCCGCACCGGCACCTCCTTCAGCGTCATCGTCACGTTGGGCGAGATCACGAAGCCGCTGCCGATGCCGCCGACGAGCAACGCGGGGACCGCGGCCCACACGGCACCGGGCGGGGTGCCGAAGCCCAGCAGCAGCGCCGCCGCGGACAGCCCCAGCACGACCCCGACGAGCCCGAGCACGGTCAGCAGCCGTCCCAGCCGTTCCACCAGCCGGCCGGCCACGACCGCCGCGGCTGCCGAGCCGAGCGCGAACGGTGTGACGCAGAGCCCGGACATCAGCGGCGAGAACCCCAGCCCGTTCTGGAAGAAGAGCGCGAAGACCAGCCAGACACCGCTGAACCCGACGAAGTACACCGCCGCGAGCGCGGAACCGGGCGCGTAGCCGCGGGTCTCGGTGATCAGCCTGGGGTCGAGCAGCGGTTCGCCGCCCCGGCGCGCGATCCGCCGCTCCCACAGCGCGAACGCCGCCAGGAGCAGCGCCCCGGCCGGGAACATCCACCACAGCCGCTGAACGCCACCCGAGTCGGCCTGCACGAGCGGGAGCATGACGAGGAACACGCCACCGCCCAGCGTGGTCACGCCGACCAGGTCGAGCGACCCGCGCCGGGAGCCTCGGCCGTGCGGCAACAGCCGGGCGGCCAGGACGAGCGCGGCGACCCCGATCGGCACGTTGACGAAGAAGATCCAGCGCCAGCCCTCGTCGCCGGACGCGAGCGCGAGTATCACCCCGCCGGTGATCGGGCCGACCGCGCTGGAGATCCCGACGGTCGCCCCGAAGAGGCCGAACGCGCGGCCCCGTTCCGCGCCGGTGAACAACTGCTGGATCAGGGCCGAGTTCTGCGGGGCCAGGCAGCCGGCGGCGATCCCCTGCGCGAGCCGCGCCACCACCAGCAGCTCGATGGTCGGGGCGGCCCCCGCCGCCATGCTGCACAGCACGAAGGCGCTCAGCGCGACCAGGAAGATGCGTCGCCGGCCGATCGCGTCGCCCAGCCGCCCCGCCAGCACCAGGGAGAGGGCGAACGTCAGCGCGTACCCGGACACCACCCACTGCACCTCGGCGGGCGAGGCGCCGAGGTCGCGCTGCATGGACGGCAGCGCCACGGCCACGATGGTCACGTCGAGCAGGATCATGAAGCCGACGACCAGGGTGACCGCGAGGGCCTTCCACCGGCGTGGATCCGGCCCGGCGTGCGCAGACGCGGCGTTCATGGGACCTCCCTCCGTGGCGGAGGCCGGACCCGCGCCCGCCTCCGCCCTGCCCCGCACCACGGGGCCCGGCGTCACCCGCGGCGATCCGGCCCACGTCCCGCCACGCACCTATGGAGGGAACAACGCCGGTCCGGCGGCTCGCATTTCGGCCCTGCCGCGATCCGCGGCCCGGGACGGTCAGGCGGTGCCCTCCGCCTGCCAGATGCGGCCGCGCAGGTCACGGCCGCGGATGACCTGGACACGCCAGGGCGTGAGCCGGAGGACGTGCAGGCCGGGATCGTCCACGCCGCTCCAGAAGTTGCCCAGGTCGTAGCCGGCCCCCGGCGGGCTGCCCTGCTCGTAGAGCCGCCACACCCTGCGGGTGACCTCCACGTCGTCCACCCACTCGGCGACGGTGTCGACGGCCACGGCGTTCTGCCGGTGCGTCCAGTAGGAGAACGTCGCGTGCGGGTTCCGCGCCAGGTGCGCGGCCTTCACCGGGGTGCGGTACGTGGCCAGCCAGCCGAGCGGGCGGCCGTCCACCACCTCCCACACCGGGATCAGGACCCGCGCCCGGGGCCGTCCCTTGGCGTCCACGGTGGTCATGGTGGCGTAGACGATGTCGCCGATGTAGGTGGAGAACTCATCCTCGATCGCCGCGAACGACGTCACCTTGCCGGTCATCGGAGCCTCCCCTCAGGCCGAGGCGCGGACGTCGCCGGTCGCGGGCTCGGGCACGTGCCGGCCGCGCGCCCCGCGGAGCAGGCCGTACGCGGTGATCAGGACGGCCGCCACCGCGGCGGCGACGGGCACGGCCAGGGCGGTGCGCAGCGCCTCCAGCCTCGCCTCCGGCGCCGTGGCGCCGCCGAGGGCGGCCACGCTCACCGCCGTCACCGCCGACAGCCCGAGTGCCGTGCCGAACTGGAAGGAGGTGTAGAGCAGGCCGCCGGCCAGGCCCTGCTCGGATTCGGCGACGCCGTCGGTGGCCGCCATGGTCAGCGGGCCGTACGTCAGCGAGAAGGCGATGCCGAGCAGCACCATGGTCGGCAGCATCGCCGCGTAGGTCCAGTCCAGATCGAACGGCAGGAACAGGGCATAGCCGACGCCGGCCACCACGAGCCCGCCCAGCAGTACGGGCACGTTGCCGAACCGGCTGACCAGGCGCGGCGTGAGCGTCGGCGCGAGGATGGTGTCCATGCCGATGACCAGCATGGCCACGCCCGTCTGCAGGGCGCTCCACCCGCGCAGCTCCTGCAGGTACAGCGTCGCCAGGAACTGGAACCCGGCGAACGACCCGAGGAAGAGCAGCGCCCCGAGGTTGGCCCGGACGAGCGGCCCGGAGCGCAGGATGCCCAGCCGCACCAGCGGGTTCGCCGACCGGCGCTCCACCAGCACGAAGATCCCCAGCAGCGCCGCGCCGGCGGCGAAGACGCCCAGGGTCAGAGCCGTGCCGTCGCCGGGGTGCTCCAGGCGTACCACGCCGTACGCCAGCAGCAGCATCGCCCCGGTGACGCTGAGGGCGCCGGGCAGGTCGAAGCCGCCGGCCTGCCGCTCGGGCGAGTCGGCGTCCCTGAGCAGCACCAGGGCCGCCACCAGGATCACGGCCGACAGCACCACGGGTGCGAAGAACACCCAGCGCCAGCCGATCGCGGTCAGCAGGCCGCCGACGACCAGCCCGAGCGAGAAGCCGCCCGCCGCCGTGCCGGCGTAGACGCCGAGCGCCTTGGTGCGCTGCGGGCCCTCGGGGAAGTTCCCGGTGATCAACGCCAGGCCCGCGGGCGCCATGAACGCGGCGGCGACACCGGTGACGAACCGGGCGACCAGCAGCATCCACCCCTCGCTCGCCAGGCCGCCCAGGCCGGAGAACACCAGGAAGACGGCCAGCCAGAACAGGAACATCCGACGGCGGCCCAGCAGGTCGGCGGCTCGGCCACCGAGCAGCATGAACCCCCCGTAGCCGAGCACGTAGGCGCTGACCACCCCGCTGAGCGTCCCGGTCGACAGGCCCAGGTCGGCGCGGATCGCGGGCAGCGCCACGTTCAGCATCGCGACGTCGATCCCCTCCAGGAAGACCGCGCCGGCCAGGACGAGCAGCACACCCCAGGCGCGCGCGTCCATCCGGGCAGTGGTTGCGGACATGACTTGACTCCTCTCGTCAGCCCGGAACCGGCCCTTGGTTCTCTTCATGCATGCCGGTTCCTTCTTGATACCGGCAGCATCCTGCGTCAGTATGGACGGTCATGGAAGACGGCACTTCAAAGTCCCTCGGTTACTGCAGGGATACCGGCGACTACGACGTCCTGCAGTGGGACACGCGCGAGGACTGCGAGGTCCGGCAGATCCTCGACCGCGTCGCCGACAAGTGGTCGCTGCAGGTCATCGCCCTGCTCGACCGGCGCAGCCTGCGCTTCACCGAGCTGCGGCGGATGATCGACGGGGTGAGCCAGCGCATGCTCACCCGGACGCTGCGTCACCTCGAACGTGACGGGCTGGTGAGCCGCACCGTGCACGCGACCGTGCCGCCCCGGGTGGACTACGAGCTCACGGCCCTGGGTGCGACCCTGCACGACACCATCAGCGCCCTGGTCGCCTGGACCGAGAGCCACCAGAAGGAGATCGCCGCGGCCCGGGCGGCCTACGACGTCCGGATCGCGGCCGAGGAGCAGGCCGCGAGGGACGAGGCGGACAGGAAGGCGGCCGTCGCCCGCCAGGCGCTCGGAGAGCTCGCCCGTCGCTGACGTGGGCGACCCCCTCGGCACGCCGGCCGGCGTGCGCCGGACATGCGGCAGGCCCCCGGTGAACGGCGGGCGACCGAAGTCGCCGCCTTCACCAGGGGCCTGTGCCAGTACCGTCCGGGGTTGGGCCGCCCTTACTTGACGGACAGCTTGCGGCCGAAGAGCCTCGGGTGCTTGGTCTCCCAGTACCGCCAGCCCTCGACGCGCGACGGGACGCTGGCGATGCCGGTGGAGACCTTCCAGGCGCGGCAGTCGCGGAGCTGGGCCCACTGCGACCAGCCGACGCGGTAGCCGAACACGCGGTACCACATGTTGCCGTACATGCCGTCGCTGATCGACTGGGTGTAGTCGTGGCCGGTGAAGACCATGTGCCTCAGCTCGAGGTGCGGCGTGACCGACTTCGACAGCTCGCGGACGACGTCGTCGATGGTGACCGAGCGCGTCGCGGTCTTGTCGAGCTCCAGGAACGCGAGGACCTCGTGCTCGCGGACGACCGACACGGTCATCTCGCCGCCGGGGCCGTCGATGAACTTGGTACGCGGGACGAAGAAGTTCCGCGGCCGGATGTTGTGGAAACGGAAGAAGTGCCCGGCCTCACACTGCCTGTCGTGGTCGCCCCCCTTGTCCACGGTCGTGATCGTGGTGGAGTTGCTCTTGCTCTTCTCCTTCTCGGGGTCGTCGGCGACGGCAGCCGGGGACGTGGAGGCGGCAAGGGCCAGGGAGAGCGAGCCGGCCGTGGCGAACATCGCCATGCGCTTCGCCGACCAGTTCCGCCGCGGCCGGGAATGCGTAGCCGAAGAGTCCGTTCTGGGATTGTTTGTGAACATAGAAGGTACCGTTTCTTTCGGAGCGCGGCCGTGACCGCGGCTGACCACTGGCCGGAAGACGGCCCATGCCTGCCCGCTGGCGACGCAGCGTGACCATGAAGATGCTTACAGTCGCTGCGACAATCACGACGACGCCACGCCGAAATGGACTTCCCCATACAGGGAAAACAAAGGTGAAAAAGCGTCAACGAATACGGTGTCAAGCGACATGCGGGATGTCGGGCGGTTTTCGGGGCACGGGCTGTCCCCGCCACCTACCGCCTTTGTTCGAGCCCTTACCCGTCGCCTCCGAAAAAGGTGACTAAAAGCCGCTATCCGTATTTAACGCCGGATCAGCTGCCGGCTATCTGCTCACCCGCGTGGTCCAGCAGCCGCTCGGCCGTGCTGAAGCGGCGCGCGTCCTGGTCGCCGAGGAGCACGCCGATCACCCGCCTGCCGCCACGCTCACCCGCGAAGAGCAGGCAGAAGCCCGCCGCGTTCGTGTAACCGGTCTTGACGCCCAGCACGCCGTCGGCGCTCTGCAGCAGCTTGTTGGTGTTGCGCCAGGTGTGCGCGCGCTGCATGGACGACTTGGCCACCTTGTGCACCTCGCGCGAGACGACCGTCCGGAACGTCGAGTTGTCGAGGGCGACCTTGGCCAGCTTCACCTGGTCGAAGGCCGTGGAGTAGGAACCCGCCGGCGACGGCATGCCGTCGGCGTTGGTGTAGTTGGTGTCGTTCAGGCCGAGGCGCCGGGCGGTGGCGTTCATCTTGGCCACGAACGCCGCCTTGCCGGGCCCGTACCTGCGGGCCAGGGCGTTGGCCGCGTCAGCCCCGGACGGCAGCATCAGGCCGTAGAGCAGGTCACGGACGGTGAGCCGCTCACCCTTGGCCAGTGCCGCCGTGGCCGCCCCGTTGCTCGCGGCGTACCGTACGTCGGCGGCCGTCACCTCGATCCGGTCGCTCAGCCGCGCCTCCCGCAGCACCACGTACGCGGTCATGACCTTGACCAGGCTCGCGACCGGCACCCGCCGCGTCTGACGCTTGGCGTAGTGGATCGTTCCCGCTGAGTCGATCACGTACGCCGTCTTCGCCCCGACGGCGGGAACGTCCGCCGCCCGCGCCGCGCCCACAGGCGACACGAGACCGACGACCAGGGCTAGAACGGCGGAGCCGAGGAAAGCACCGATGCGCATGACAGACATGGTCGCAGGTGATCAAGGCTCGGGTTTGCCGAACTTGACCTCAAAGCCGCGAAAACGCTGTCTAGCCGGGGTAAACCGCTGTTACGCCGGCGAACGGGGGAGGCCATGGCGGGCAGGTACGTGATCACCAAGGACGAGCGGGGCGACTTCCGCTTCGCGCTGGTCGCGGCCAGTGGCCAGACCGTCGCCGTCAGCGAACCGTACCGGACCAAGCCGGCCTGCGTGAACGGCATCGAGTCGGTCCGCCGGATCGCCCCGGACGCCACGATCGACGACCGCACCACCCCTGGCCCGCCATCGCCCCCTGACTGATCGGCAGGGGAGTCAGAGCGACACGGTCCTGGTCCCGGACTCGGCCTTGGCGGCGCGTCTCCTCCTGCGCCGGGCGACGAGCGCGATCCCGGCGGCGGCCGCCAGCACCGCCGCCACGCCGGCCGCCACCGGCGACTCGGCGGCCAGTTGCAGCCACCCCCACACCAGCGCCGTCAGGCCGAACCACCACATCGGCGCCCAGGTCAGACAGCCCAGTGCGCTGGCCACCACGTACCACGGATAGGAGACCCGCAGCGCGCCCGCCACCCACGGCAGGGTGTGGCGCAGCATCGGCACCCAGAAGCACCCGTAGACGGCCAGCGCCCCCCACCGCTGCACGATGCTCTCGACCTTGCCGATGCGCTCACGGCCGATCTTGACGCCGACGCGCGAGTCGTAGAGCCGCTCGCCGAGCCGGCGCCCCACCCAGTAGTACACCTGGAACGCTCCGAAGAGCGCGATGATCAGGATGACGCCGACGAGCCAGTACGGAAGGCCGAGCCAGAACGGCTCGGCGGGGGCGGGGACGGCGAGGATCGGGCGCCACATTGCAGAACATCACCACCCCTGAGAGTACAAAGGTCAGCCTAACCTTAGTTCAAGACAGGTCGCCGCGCAGGCCCGCCAAGAGCTCGACAAACGGTGCAAGTCGCAGGCAAGCAGGTCACAACCACCCTCCTCTACACCTTAGGTGTGAACGACGAGGAGCGTTGATCATGGTGACGAGAAGCACAGCGGCACTGGCCACCGGCACGGCGAACACGGCCAAGCTGTTCGTGGCGGCCCTCGCCTTCACCGCGGCGTACGTGGGGGTCTCCGCCTACGACACCGCCGCCTCCGCTCCCGCGACCGCGAAGAGCATCACGCTGTCGGCCCGCACCACCCCCGTCACCGCCCCGGCCCGGCTGGAGGCCGAGCCGGGCACCGTGCGCCTGGGCCCGCCGGTCGCCGAGGCGGGCTGCGCCAGGACGTACGAGGCCGCCGGCGTGGCCGTCAACCGCGCGCCCGGCCGGACGGCCTTCTACACCTGGCGGCTGACCCGCTGGATCCCGCGGACCAACACCTGGCGCACCTACCTGGTGGAGCACGGCGGCTTCGCCGCCGCCGAGCAGACCGTCACCTGGCACCCCAGGCTTACCGGCAGCACGGGCTGGTACCGCGTCGAGCTGGCCGTGGAAGGCGCCGGGACCGTCAAGAGCCGACGCTTCCAGGTCACCTGCTGACCGGCCCGCACCGGCCGGGCCCGCATCCGACCGGCGCCGCCGGCTCAGGCGCCGGCCGACCGTCGTGCCGCCTCGACCCAGCGGGGCACGCCGACCCGCTCGGCCACCTCCAGCGCCTTGATGTAGTGGTCGCGGGCCGCGTCCGGCTGGCCCAGCCGGACGGCCAGGTCGCCGAGCGTCAGCGCCACCGGCCACAGCGCCACGACTCCGGTGCCGGCGCCCGCCACCCGGTCGGCGAACGGCTTGAGCTTGTCGTAGCAGTCGACCATCCGCTCCCGGTCGTCGAGGAGCATCCCGGCCAGCGCCCGCCACGTCATCGCCAGTTCGTACAGGAAGTCGGGCCGCACCGGCGGCCGGATCGCCGCCACCGCATTGGCGTCGGCGAGATGACCCGCCGAGGCCAGCGCCAGCGCGTAGGCGTCGAGCGTCCACTTGGCGCCGCGCTGGTGGGCCTCGGCCAGCGCCTCGACCATCTCGGCCGCCCGCCCGTCGACCAGGTGCAGGCAGAACGTGGTGATCAGCGGCAGGTCCTGGCGGCCCTCCAGCATGCCGGCCCGGGCCGTCATCCGGGCCGCCTCGCGGTAGGCCCGCTCGGCCCCGGCGTAGTCGCCGGCGATCATCAGCCGCTGCCCGGAGTACCAGGCGCACACCGCCGCCGGCGCCGACAGGTCGTACTGGCGGGCCAGCCGGTCGGCCGCCGCCGCGTGCTCGTCGGCCACGGCGAACTCGCCGCGCGCCGCCGCGCACTCCAGCAGCACCAGGTGGGCCAGCGCCTGGGTGGCCATCTGCCCGGAGCGCTGGGCGACCTCCAGCAGCTCGCGGCCGATGCCCTCGCGCGTGTCGACCGCGGGGATGTCGTAGGACTGCCGCAGCCGCCCGCTCAGCGCGGCGGCGAGCAGCACCGGGTCGCCGCTCTGCCGGGCCAGCTCCAGCGCCTCCAGCGACGCCTGGCGGCCCCGCTCCGGCGAGGAGGAGCCCTCCAGCTCCAGCGCCAGCGTGGTGAGCAGGCTGGCGCGCAGCGTCTGCTCACCCTCCGGCAGCTCCATCAGCGCCTTCTCGGTGACGTCGACGATCTCCCACGCGGTGCGGGTGAAGTCGCGCGCCATGCCCTTGTGCGGCACGGCCAGCGACGCCGCCACCCGCGCGGTGATCTCCAGGTCGCCCAGCGGCAGCGCGGCGTCCATGGCCTCACGCCGCAGCAGCCGAGCCGCGGCCATGTCACCGCACAGGGCCAGCGCCCGGATGCGGCGCAGCATGAGCTGCAGGCGGTCCTTCGTGTCGCCGCCCGTCCGGCTGAACGCGGCGATCGCCTGCTCCCACAGCGTCGCCGCCTCGCGGTGCGCGAAGCGCCGCTCGGCCTGCTCGGCCGCTAAGCCCGCGTAGTGGACGGCCTTCTCGGCCGCGTCGGCGGCGTAGAAGTGGTGGGCGAGCGCCGCCACGTCGGAGGGGGCGCGCCGCTCGATGACCGCCGCCACCGCCGCGTGCAGCCGGGTGCGCCGCAGCCGCGAGGCGTCGGAGTAGATGGTGTCGCGGACCAGGTCGTGGTCGAACCTGAGCAGGCCGGGGCCCGGCTCGGTCACCAGCCCGGCCAGCAGCGCCGCCTCCACCGCCTCGACCACGGCGTCCGTGCTGTCACCGCGCCGCTCGTCGGCGGCTCCGGCGTCGCTCTCCCCTCGCGAGCTCCTGCGCTCGATGTCGCCGGCCACGTCGACCAGCACGTCGACGTCCACGTCACGGCCGATCACCGCGGCCTGCAGCAGGATCTGCTGCGCCCCGGCGGGCAGCCGCGAGATGCGCCGCCGCAGCACGTCGCGCACGCCGGACGGCACCCGCGACAGCACCTCGGCCGCGCTGGCCCGGTCGGCGGCCGCCTCGGAGTCGAGCAGCCGCACGGTCTCGCGGACGAAGAACGGGTTGCCCGCGGTCCGCTCCACGATCGACTCGACGGCGTCCTCGTCGATCTCGCGCACGCAGGTCGCCCGGACCAGCTCGGCCACGGCCTTCGGGTCGAGCCCGGACAGCCCCACCCGCACCGGGCCCAGCCGGGCGAGCGCGGCCAGCACGTCGGACTGGCGGTCGTCCAGCTCGCTCTCGCGGCAGGTGACCACGAGCAGCACCCGGCTGGTGGCCAGCAGGCTCGGCAGCGCGCGCAGCAGGGCGAGCGTCTGGTCGTCGGCCCAGTGGAGGTCTTCGAGCGTCAGCAGCACCGGCGCCCGGCGCGCCACCCCGGCGAGGTAGCCGCCGACCGCGCGGTGCAGGCGGAAGCCGCCGGACACCTCGTCGTCGTCGGGGTCGGGGGCGGCGTCGTCGAGCAGCGGCGCCAGGAGCTGCGCGTACTCGCCCGCGCCGGTCACGCCGACGAGCGAGCGCAGGATTTCGACCCACGCCCAGCCGGGCGGCGTGGCGCTGGAGTCGGGGCAGGCGCCCGACGCGGTGATCCAGCCGTCACCGGCCAGCTCGCTCTGCAGCCGGCGCAGCAGCGTCGTCTTGCCGGCACCCGCGACGCCCGTCACGATCGCCACCTGGAACCTGCCGGTCCGCGCCGCGGCCGTGGTCAGCCGGGCCAGCTCGGCGTCACGGCCGACGAACGGCTCGGGCTCCAGCGGCGGCGGCTCCACTGCGGCGGCCGGCCGCGGCGGCCAGGTGTCGGCGGCGGGCACGGCGCGCGCCGGCCGCTGGGGCGGCACCAGCTCCAGCTCGGGAGACTGGGCGAGGATGTCGGACTCGAGCTTGCGCAGCGCCGGACCGGGGTCGATGCCCAGCTCGTCGGCCAGGATGGTGCGCGCCCGGCGCAGCGCGGCCAGGGCGTCACCCTGCCGGCCGCACCGGTAGAGGCCCAGGCCGAGCAGCCGCCAGCCCTCCTCGCGCAGCGGGTGCTCGGTGGTGAGCGCCTCCAGGTCGGGAACGGTCTCGGCCGGCAGGCCGAGGCGCAGCCCGGTGTCGGCGTGCCGCTCGCGGGCCACCAGTCGCAGCTCGGTGAGCCGGTTGACCTCGGCCTCGGCCCACGGTTGGTCGGCGAAGTCGGAGTAGGGGGTGCCCCGCCACAGACCGAGCGCCTTCTCCAGACGGCCGCGCGCCGACTGCGGGTCGCCCTCGTCCAGGTGCTCGCCCGCGGCCCGGACGAGCTGCTCGAACCGGAGCGCGTCGACCTGGTCGGGCGCCACCCGCAGCGCATAGCCGGAAGCGACCGTCACCAGCAGCCGGTTGGGGCCGCCGCGCGGCCTGCCCGGCTCCAGCACCCTGCGCAGCCGCGAGATGTAGACCTGCAGACCGGACTGGGCGCCCTTGGCCGTGTCGTCGTCCCACAGGTCGTAGAGCAGCGTGTCGACCGGCACGACCTGCCCTCTGGCAACAAGGAGCCGGGCGAGGACGGCCCGCTGCCGCAACCCGCCGAGGTCGAGTTCGTCGTCGCCGTACGCCTCGACTGGCCCCAGAACCCGGAACGCCACCATGTCAGCCGCCACGCTATGCGGGCCTCCGAATCACGCACAAGGTCTGTGTTCTGTTTGGGATCGTCACTGGGTGGCCTTCGATATCGCGGACGGGGGCTCCGTGGCGGCGCCGCGGCCGTTGCGCCTGCGCAGGAGTGCCCACGCGCCCAGAGCCAGGCCGCCGAACGGGATCTCGACAGTGTAAGTCCAGAAGCCGAAAAGCAGTGCGGTGGCCGTCGCCTGAGGGGCGTCCACCCCGAAGACGATCAGCAGCGCGACGACCCCGCCCTCCATGATCCCCGCGCCGCTGGGCGTGACCAGCGCGGTGGTCAGCACCCGCGACAGGGCGAAGACCGCGATCGACTCGGCCAGGCCCGGATAGGCGCCGGTGGCCCGCATGCAGACCACCATGATCGCCCACTGGAGACCGAGGAAGAACACCATCCCCAGCGACAGACCGGGCCAGCGGGTGTGGACGATGCCGGCGGTGTCCGCGCGCAGCCGGTCGAGCGCGTCGGAGGGGCGCACCCGCAGGCGCACCAGCCGGGCCAGCCCGTCGAGACCCCGGCCCAGCAGCGCGGCGGCGCGGTCCCAGTAGAGGGCTGCGGCCACCACCGCGCACAGCACCAGGATCGATCCGGCGCCCGCCCACCCGGCCTGGGCCACCTTCGGGTCGGGCACCCGGCCCGCCAGCAGCAGCGCCACGATCCCGACGGCCGGCAGGACGAACCTGAACAGCGTGTTCCAGATGCCGCTGACCAGCGTCATCACCACGATCGAGCGGTTGGCGAACCCCCAGCTCCGCGCCATCGCGAAGGTCAGCGCCACTCCCGCCGCGCCGCCGAACGGCAGCAGGTTGCTCACCGCGCTGCCCGCCGCGTTGAGCGTCAGCGCCTGCAACCGCCCGAGCCCCGGCAGCGACCCGGTCAGCACGAACGTGTAGGCGAGCAGGCTCAGCAGCCACGTCACGGCCATCAGCGCCACCACGCCGGGACTGAGCGTGCCGAACACCGCACCGATCTCGCGCCACGACACCGGCTTGCCGGTGAGCGCGTGGACGATCTGCGGCAGGTAGACGACGAGTGCCACCGCCAGCGCGAGGGACAGCACGGACAGCGTGATCTGGAGCCACTTGTTCTTCATCGGGCCCCAGTCTGCCGGGCTCGCGGCCCGGGCGAATCAACCCAAGGTTTCATCTGGGCCATCGGTCCAGAGGATGACGCAGCCGAGTGCCCGGCGGCAGGTCGCGCCGCACGTACCACTCCGTGCCGAAGACGAGCCGGTACAGCGGGCCGGGGACCTTGAGCAGCACGGCCAGGGTGCGGTCGCTGTCGCCGCCGGTGGCCTGGGAGGCGTGCGCCCGCATCGCCGCCCGTTTCTGCCGGGTGTACCTGCGGACGTTCACCCGGTGGGTGATGACCTCACCCGGCGAGTAGGCGCTCTCGAACGTGCGCACGTCGAACTCCGGCGGGAACCGGTAGACCCTGCCCGCCAGCCGCAGCAGCCGCAGCAGGGGATCGCGGTCGACCGTCGCCTCCAGCACGATCTCCGTGCCGGCCAGCTCCGCCGCCCGCCGCCCCACCCGGTGCACCTGCACGTGGTCGGGATGTCCGTAGCCGCCGGCCGGATCGTAGATCGACAGCAGGTCGGCGTTCTCCTCGCGCAGGATCGCGGCCAGCCGGCCGGCCGCCTCCTCGGTGTCGGCGTCGATGAAGGCGTTGTCGGGGCGTTCCTCGGCGACGCCCCCCTTGGGGCTCAGCCCCGAGTCGCCGTAGTCGAGGCACTCCACCCGGGCGCAGCCGAGCAGCGCGGCCGACTCGTACAGCTCCTTGAGCCGGGTCTGCCCCAGTTCCTCGCCGGGCTCCATCTCGGCCAGGCCGCGCTCGCCCGCGGTGGCGACCACGAGCACCACGCGGTGCCCCTCGGCCGCGAGCATCGCCATCGTGCCCGCCGTCAGCAGGGCCTCGTCGTCGGGGTGGGCATGGAAGAACACAGCGGTACGTGGAGGCACACGCCCAGATTAGTCTGGGAGGGGTGCGGATCTTTCACGTGAGTGACTGTTACCTGCCGCGGCTCGGGGGGATCGAGGTTCAGGTCGCCGACCTGGTGCGGATGCAGCGGCAGGCCGGCCACGAGGTCGAGGTGGCGACCGCGACACGGGGCGAGGCGCTGCCCGGCGTGCACCGCGTCGTCGCCCGCATGCCCTTCGACCTGCCCGTGCACCCGTTCGGGGTGAGGCATCTCACGCGGCGCATGACGCTCTCGCGGCCCGACGTGGTCCACGTGCACACCGGCGCGGTCTCGCCGTTCGCCTGGATGGGCGTGCGCGCGGCGGTGCGCGCCGGGCTGCCGTGCGTGGTGACCGTGCACAGCATGTGGGACCCGCTGACCCGCCTCGTCTACCGGCTGCTCGCCACGGCGTACGGCTGGCAGCGGTGGGGGCTGGTCGCCACCACGGTCAGCACCGCCGCGGCGGCCCCGATCCGCGCGGTCGCGGGGCGCGGCGTGCCGGTGCACGTGGTCTCCAACGGCCTCGACCTGTCGGCCTGGCGCACGTTCTCCAGGGGCTCCACGGACTCCACAGCCTTCACGGACTCCACAGCCTTCACGGACTCCACAGCCTTCACGGACTCCACAGCCTTCACGGACTCCACAGCCTCCACGGACTCCACGGACTCCACGGACTCCACAAGTTCCACGGTCTCCGCGTTCGCCGGACACCCGCGGGGCGGGGGCGCGGACCCGCGTGAGGAGGTGCACATCGTGGCGGTCGGCCGGCTCGCGCCGCGCAAGCAGCCGGTACGCCTGCTCAGACTGCTCGGCGCGGCCCGCGCCCGGGTGCCGGCGCACATCCCGCTGCGCGCCACGGTGGTCGGCGACGGCCCAGCGCGCGCCTCGATGGAGCGCTACCTCGCCCGGCACGGCATGACCGGCTGGGTGTCGCTGCCCGGCCGCTACAGCCGCGAGCAGATCGCCAAGGTGCTCGAGTCGGCCGACGTGTTCGTGGCGCCGGCGCCACGCGAGTCGTTCGGCATCGCGGCCCTGGAGGCGCGCGCCGCCGGGCTGCCCGTGGTGGCCCGGGCGCAGAGCGGGGTGGCCGACTTCGTCGCGCACGGCACCGAGGGGCTGCTCGGCCGCGACCTGGGGGCCCTCGCGCAGGCCGTGGCCAGGCTGGCCACCGACGCCGCGCTGCGCGAGCGGATCACCGCCCACAACCGGGAGACGCCGCCGTCGGCGGGCTCGTGGCCCGCCGTGCTCGACGGGTTCGACCGCGCCTACGAGCAGGCCACCCGTACGGCCGGGCGCGGCGACGTCTAGGGCCGGTGCAGCACCACGTAGCCGTCGCGCTCGAAGACCTTGGCGTAGCCCTCCTCCACCAGGGCGGCGACCCGTGCCGCCTGCTCCTCGGCCGACCCGAACGGGAACTCCCAGCGGGCCGTGTCGGCCACCACCCACGGCGCGCCGCGCGACTGCCCGGTCCACAGCAGCACGGTGGCGCGTGAGGTCAGGGCGGGCCCGGCCGAGTTGACCGCCTCGACGGTCACCCCGGACGGCACCCTGGCCACGGCCTCGCGGGCGGCGGCGACCTTCACCTCGTCGCCCCGGTAGAACGACGGGTGGTAGAGCTGGTCCAGGGCGAACTTCGGCACGAGCGTCACGGCCACCGCGCAGGCCGCGAGCGACCAGGCGAGCCCGATCGACCGGTCGCCGGAGCGCCTGAGCCGGCGCAGCAGCCGGGCCAGGCCGTCCACGCCCGCGCACAGCAGGATCACCACCGTGAACGCGCTGTACTGGAAGTCGGCCTGCCACCACAGCGGACGGTCGGCCAGCATCCGTTCGAGCACATGCGGCAGCGCGGCCAGCGTCAGCGGCGACAGCAGGCACAGCAGCAGCGTCGGCCACACCATCAGCAGGAGCGTGTCGACCTTGTCCTCGGCGCCGAACGGCAGCAGCACGGCCGCGACCGGGTCGCGCAGCAGCGCCAGGATCGCGCTCGGCGCGTCGGGGCCGAGGTGGCCGTAGGCCCAGAAGTCCTCGGCGTCGCCGCCGAGCATGGGGATGAGCGCGCCCCTGGTCAGCAGCACCCCGCCGACGCCCACGGCCGCGCAGCACACGGCGCGGAAGCGGTCGCCGACTGCGAACAGGAAGAGCCCGAACCCGATCACCATGAGCCCCATGTCCTCCTTGACCAGGAGGAGCCCGAACATCGCCGCGAACGCGGGCAGCGGCCGGTCCGCGTGGTAGCGCTCGATCATGACGGCCGTGAGCACGGGCACGAACATCACCTCGTGCACGTCGAACGCCACCGCCTGCGCGACGGGCCAGGACAGGGCGTACGCCACGGCGACCAGGTAGGCGGCGCCGGTGCCCAGCACGCGCCGGGTGAACAGCCACACGAACGGGATCGCCGCGGCGAACAGCAGCGCCTGGGCGACGACCAGCGACTCGGGCCCGTCGTGCACCCAGTAGAACGGCGCGAGCAGCGCGTACGCGGGGGAGAAGTGGTCGGCCACCTGGAGGTAGTCGAGCCCCCGGTCGTGGAAGGCGCCGAGCACCGGCACGTACGGCGGGCGGAACCGCGCGTAGTTGCGGACGGCCTGGTCCACGATGACCAGGTCGAAGACCGAGGCGCGGAAGGTGGCGAGCTTGACCAGGCCGATCACGGCGTAGGCGGCGGCGGCGAGGAGGGCGAGGAGCCCGACGCGGAGCCGGTGGCCGCCCAGGAGGGTCCGCCGGCGGGGGAGGGCGGCGGTGGCCCCGGACTCGGCCGCAAGCGTGTCGCCCGTCACGGCGACCACTTTAGACCGCTTTCGTGACCTGTCGCCGCCTGGTTCGCGCTTGGCCCGTGCCCGGCGACGCGAGGCGTCGCGGACCGGGCCGGCCGCCGCGCGCCCTGCTCACGCGGGCGGCGCGGCGGCCGGAAGCCTGTCAGGAGCAGGCGCTCTGGATCTTCGTCGTGAAGCCCTGGAGCTTGCTCGTCGACTCCATGGCCGCGGTCGGGTTCTTCGGGTCGATGGACAGCCCGTCGAAGGTGGCGGCCAGGTCGTTCAGCGCGGCGGCGAGTTCGCCGTCGTACTTGGCGGCCAGGTCCTTGACCTTCTTGGCGGCCTCGTCACCGGCGGTCTCGAAGGCCTTGGGGTCGGTGGCGACGCTGGCCATCGAGGTGGAGAACTCGTTGGAGATCTTGGTGACCTCGGTGGCCACCTCGTTGCAGTCGACCGCCTGGCCGAGGGCGCCGCAGGCGGTGGTGAGGCCGGCGAGGGAGAGCGTCGCGATCGTCATGGCGATGCGCCGGCGAACGGGAGTCATGGTGTGTTGCCCTTCGTTCTTCGTCAGGAGATGAAGGGGACATTATGGTCGGACTCTTGATCGCCGCTTGCACGACACTAACAAGGTCCTTATCTGAGCCTTATCCGTGACCCGGCCCGTCATGGGGCGGGCCGTCAGAAGGGGAGGGGCCGACCGGACGGGGTGCGCAGGTCGAGCGGGACGGGCCGGGGCGCCGGACGGGGACGGAGGACGATCCGGAGTCTCTTCACACCAGGACAGATACCCATCGGTTTGTCGTGAAGACCTCACGAGCGGGTACCGTGAGGCTGATGCTGGCGGACCCGTTCGTGCACCCGGCGCTCTTCTACCAAGGCGACCGGCACTACGTGGCTGCCACCACCGCCTTCGTCCGCGAGGGCCTCGACGGCGACGAGCCCGTCGCCGTCGCCGTTCCCGCCGCCCGGCTCAAGCTGATCGAGTCGGAGCTCGGCGCCGACGCCGCCCGCGTCCAGCTCCTCGACATGGAGCAGGCGGGCCGCAACCCGGGCCGCATCATCCCCGCGGTCCTGCGCGCCTTCGCCGACCGCCATCCCGGCTCGCACGTACGGATCATCGGCGAGCCGATCTGGCCCGGCCGCACCGCGACCGAATACCCCGCCTGCGCCCAGCACGAGGCCCTGATCAACTTCGCCTTCACCGGGCGGCACGTCACGATCCTGTGCCCGTACGACGCCGAGCGGCTCGACCCCCGCGTCCTGCACGAGGCCGCGCTGACCCATCCGGTCATCCGCGACGGGCGGGGCGAGCGGCCCAGCGCCGCCTTCGCCCCCTTCCAGGTCGTCGTCGAGCACAACCGGCCGCTCGGGGAGCCCGCCCGGTCCGACACCCTCCGCTTCGACCGCACCAACCTGGCGGCGGCCCGCACGCTCGCCGCCGACCTCGCCGCCGAGCTGGGCTTCGGCAGCACCCGGCTCGACGACATCCGCCTGGTGGTCGCCGAGCTCGGGGCCAACAGCCTCGACCACGGCGGTGGCGCGGGCCTCCTCAGGGTCTGGACCGAGGGAGACCGGCTGGTGTGCGAGGTCAGCGACACCGGTCACATCACCGACCCGCTGGCGGGCCGCCGGCCGGTCGACCCGCACGTGGCGGGCTCGCGCGGGCTGCTCATCGTCAACCTGCTGACCGACCTCGTCCGGGTGCACACCCACGCGGGCGGCACCGTCATCCGCACCTACTTCGACCTGCCGGCCGGCTGACCCCCGCGCACGCCTCGACGCCCGACCTGCCGGGGCGGCGCTCGCCGCGCGCCCCGCTCCAGGGCGAGCGGGTGGGGAGACCCGCCCGCACCCTGAGGGGGCCCGCCCTACCAGGGTCGGTCTTCGCGCAGGTCACCGCGACCGGGTCAGGGATGGGGCGACCGAGGTCGTAAGGGGCGGCTCAGGGCCGTTTCGGGCGGATCTCCGATGGTCGGCGAAGCCGCGCTCCACGAGCTTGAATGCATGAAGGCTTTGCTTGTGAGTGGATTGGCGGCCAACGCCGCCGGGGCCGGTGCGATGCTCGCCCTGCACGCCCGCGCCGGGCTCGACCCGATGTACGACGTGATCAGCACGTACGCGTTCCATCCGGACGGCTGGCTGTTGCCCACCTCGCTGACGTTGTTCGCGGTGGGCGGGGTGCTGACCGCCGAGGCGCTGCGCAGGGCCGGCGCCGGCCGCTGGGTCGTGGCGCTGCTCGTCGCCTGGTCGGTCAGCATGTTCCTCATCGGGGCCTTCCCCACCGACCGGCCGGGAGTGCCGCTCTCCTTGTCGGGCGGCATCCACCGCTACGCCGCTTTCGCCGCCTTCCTTGCGATGCCCGCCGCCGGGATGCTGCTGGCCAGGACCCGGACGCGGTATGCGAAGGCGGTGCGGGTGCTCAGCGGGATCGCGCTCGGCGCGCTGGTGCTGGTCGTGACGCCGTACGTGGTGCGCATGGTGGGCATCCCGCTGGTCGACGGCGACATCCCGGCCGGGCTGACCCAGCGGGTCGTCGTGATCACCGAGATCGGTGTGCTGGCGATCGTGGGACTGTCGATGCTCAGGCATTCGGCCGTGCGGGCCGCTCAGCGGTCCCAGGGCGGCGTGTCGCCCATCCTGGCGTAGTACTTCGCCAGGTGCGCCTTGACACGGGGGACGTCCTGATCGGGCAGGTCGACCCCGCCCCGGGCGCCGTCCACGACCGCGGCGGCGGCGATGACGGCACGCGGGGCCACCTTCAGCTCACCATCGACGACGTCGGCGATCGGCAGCTTGTACGCGCCGAACTCGTCGGCGTCGTCGCCGTCGTACCACACGTGCGCCTGCCGGTACTTCTCGTTGGGCCGGTCCTCGGCGCCCGCCCACGCGCGCACCCGCTTGTCGGCCGCGGCGGCGTCCCACTTCCGGTCACGCTCGGCCAGCGGCAGGTCCTGGAACCTCGTAACGGTCATCAGATACCTCCGAGGAGACCCCCGCCTTCAGGCGGGGCAGGAATCGGACCCTTGCGGAGCAGGGCAGGAACAGGCGATTCGCCGCCAGGCGAACCTCCGTCTATGACAACAGGCCAGCGCTCAACCGATCTCGCGATAGATTGTGAGGCGTGGCGCAGATCGTCAGGCGTGCCTACAAGTACCGCTGCCATCCGACCTCCGAGCAGGCGGATCAGCTTGCCCGGACGTTCGGCTGCGTCCGCCTCGTCTACAACAAGGCGCTGGAAGAACGCACCCGCGCCTATGCGCTGGAAGGCAAACGGGTCTCCTACGTGGAGTCCTCCGCGGCGCTGACGGCGTGGAAGAAGACGCCGGAGCTGGCGTTTTTGGGTGAGGTGTCGTCGGTGCCGTTGCAGCAGGCGCTGCGCCACCTGCAGGCGGCGTTCGCGAACTTCTTCGCCCGTCGCGCCAGATACCCCACGTTCAAGAGCAGGAAGAACTCGCGCGCGAGCGCGGAGTACACCCGCTCGGCGTTTCGCTTCCGGGACGGGCAGCTCACCCTGGCGAAGATGGACGCGCCGCTGGCGATCGTGTGGTCGCGCCCTCTGCCGGAAGGTGCGGAGCCGTCCACGGTCACCGTGTCGAGGGACGCGGCCGGGCGCTGGTTCGTGTCCATCCTGGTGGAGGAGAAGATCAGCCCGCTGCCGCCCGTCGAGCGGTCGGTGGGTGTGGACGCGGGCATTACGGCGCTGGCGACGCTCTCGACCGGCGAGAAGATCGTCAACCATCGGCATGAGCGGGCCGACCGGCGCAGGCTGGCCCGCGCTCAGCGGGCGCTCGCCCGCAAACAGAAGGGATCGAACAACCGGGCCGGGGCCCGGCTGCGCGTGGCGAAGGTGTATGCCCGGATCGCCGACCGGCGCCGGGACCATCTGCACAAGGTCACCACCCGGCTTGTTCGCGAGAACCAAGTGATCGCCGTGGAGGACCTGACCGTCCGCAACCTGGTCAAGAATCGGTCGCTGGCCCGCGCCATCTCGGATGCGGCCTGGCGGGATCTGCGGATGATGCTGGAGTACAAGGCGGCCTGGTACGGGCGCACGCTGGTGGTGGTGGACCGCTGGTTCCCCTCCTCCAAGCTGTGCTCGGCCTGCGGGACCTTGCGGGACAGGATGCCGTTGAACGTCCGGACGTGGGAGTGCGCTTGCGGGGCGGTCCACGACCGGGACGTCAACGCGGCACGCAACGTGCTCGCAGCCGGGCTGGCGGAGAGCTGAAACGCCTGTGGAGCTGGTGTAAGACCTCAACGAGAGTCCTCTCTGCGAGGCGACCGGCGGTGAAGCAGGAAGGCCAACCGGCGACGGTTGGACTCCCTTCCCTTCAGGGAGGGGAGGAGGTCACGACATGGGGCTACCCGCCTGTCGTGCGTGAAACGGGCGCGGATCGGTAGAGGAGGGGGAAACGGCTGAGGGAAGTGGTGACGATGACGATACTGATCGCCTACGACGGTTCGGAGGACGCCAAGGCCGCGGTCGCGTTCGCGGGACCGCTGCTGAAGGGGCAGCGGGCGGTCGTGCTCACCGTGTGGGAACGCGCGGTGACGGTGCCGGTGGGGCTGATGATGCCCGTCGGGCACTCGGCGGAGGAGGACGACGCGATGCGCGGGGCGATGGAGCGGCTGGCGGCCGAGGGCACCGAGCTGGCCCGCCAGGCGGGGCTCGACGCCACGCCGCGGGCCGAGATCCGCCCGGCCGCCGTGTGGTCGTCGATCGTGGAGGTCGCCGCCGAGCTCGACGCCACGCTGATCGTGACGGGCACGCGCGGCCTCGGCGGGCTCACCTCGCTGCTGGTCGGCAGCACGGCCAACCGGGTACTCCACCACGCCGACCGGCCGGTGCTCGTCGTGCCCGCTCCGAAGACCGGGTGACCGCGCACGTCGGCGGGGGGGGCGTTGTCCCGGCGGCTCGGTGGGCCTAGGCTGACGCGCACCTGGACCGACCAGCCGGTATGGAGGCGTTCATGTCCGTCAACACCGTCCGTGGCCCCGTCGAGCCCGACCAGCTCGGCCAGACCCTCATGCACGAGCACGTCTTCGTCCTGTCCCCCGAGCACCTGGAGAGCTACGGCCGGGGCGCGTGGTGGGACGAGGAGGCCAGGGTCGCCGACGCCATCGGCAAGCTGCGGGCGGTCGCGGCCAAGGGCGTGCGGACCATCGTGGACCCCACCGTGTGGGGCCTGGGCCGGTACATCCCCCGCATCCAGCGCATCGCGGCCGAGGTGCCGGAGCTGAACATCATCGTGGCGACCGGCCTCTACTGCTTCGAGGAACTGCCCCACCAGTACGAGCACCGCGGCCCCGGCCTGCTGCTGGACATGCCGGAGCCGATGGCCGAGGACTTCGTGCGCGACCTCACCGAAGGCATCGGCGAGACCGGGGTGAAGGCCGCGTTCCTCAAGTGCGTGGTCGAGGAGAAGGGGCTGCTTCCCGGCGTCGAACGCATCTGCCGGGCCGTCGCGCAAGCCCACCTGCGCACCGGCGCCCCGATCACCGTGCACACCAACTCCTTCGCCGGGACCGGGCCGATGACGCTCGACCTCTTCGCCAAGGAGGGCGTCGACCTCACCAAGGTCGTCGTCGGGCACGCGGGCGACACCAACGACCTCGACTACCTCATGCGGCTGGCCGACACCGGTGCCACGCTCGGGATGGACCGGTTCGGCCTGGACATCTACAACCCGACCGCCCAGCGGGTGGCCACGATCGCCGCCCTGTGCCGGCGGGGATACGCCGACCGGATGGTGCTCAGCCACGACGCCGCCTGCTTCATGGACTACTTCGGCGGCGCCTGGCAGGAGACCCTTGACACGCTGGCTCCCAACTGGCGCTACGATCACATTCACGATGACGTCGTGGCCGCGCTTGTCGACTCCGGGGTGACCCAGGAGCAGATCGAGCAGATGCTGGTGTTCAACCCGAGACGCTACTTTGCGTAAAGTGGTGGCATCAATCGTGCAATGCGGGTAGGTGGAGCTGGGTGACTTCGGAGCAAGCCTTGTCGATCAGCCTGGGGCTCCAGGGCCCCTGTGTCATCGCAAGGCTCACGGGGGAGTTCGATTTCGCGTCGGCCGCCGAGGTGCGCGACCGCGTGACCAAGGCCCTCGACCTCACCCAACCACCCCTGCTCGTCATCGACATGCAGGCCGTGAGCGTCTGCGACTCCTCGGGTCTCTCGGTGCTGGTCTACCTGCACAAGGCGGTCACGGCCTCCGGCGGGCGGCTGCTGCTGTCGGGGCTGAACGGCAGGTGCAAGCACCTGTTCGCGATCACGGCCCTGGACAAGTTCTTCGACATCCGCACCACGGCCGAGCTGGCCATCGCGGAGCTCAACGAGACGGGGGACACGCCGCCGTTCACGGGGTAGGCCGTGTTCCCTGACATACCCGGATATGTGTTGACCCGGTGTCCTTCGTGATGGTTAATCGAGGGGGCTGAGGCTGCTTTCGACGGGGGAAGCGGCCACTTGCCGCACTGGGGGCATCATGCGCAACCGCCTGTCCGCCTTCGTCTTATCGGCCACCCTCGCGACAACCGCCCCACCCGCCGTCGCCACCAGGCCCGCCACCGCAGCGGCCACCCTGGCGACCAGGGCCACCACCGCCGGCGCGACCAGCGCGGGCCGCATCGCGGTGACGACGACCGCGCGCCCGAAGCTCATCCGCACGAAGATCTACTTCGGCCGCTGCAAGGACACCTGCCGGATCAAGGTCCGCATCAGGAACGTCTCCCGCGAACGGCTCCACGACGTGACCCTGAACGCCCGCCTGGAGATCAACAATCGTAAGGCCGGGTCGTGCTACGACTACGTCGGCGGCATCCGCCCCAGGGCCACCCGGTGGGCCGGCTGCACGGTCCGCTCCAGCACGCTCGCGAAGCTGTGGAACCGCTGGCTGGACGGGGAGATCCGCTGGGACCGAGAGGCCCGAACGGTGGTCGCCTACGAGTACTACGCCTGACCCGCCGACGCCTGGCGGGGGCCGGCCGACCGGAAACCCGCGAGGGGAACCTCCGCCGAAGGAACGTCAGCCCGAGGAACATTCACCAGGAGAACAGAAAGAACGAAGAAAGGGAGCCAGGGGCCCGAGCCTGGCTCGGCCCCCGGCCGGTCAAGCAGTGATCATCAGGGCCAGGCCGATGAGTACCACGATCGGCACCACCCAGACCACGGCCTCGGCAGCGAACTCCTTGTACATCGGTCGATCTCCCTTGTCACACCCTTGGGGGCGGCGTACACGTCACTGCGCAGCATAGCCGCCCGTCCGCGTCTCCCGTCCAACCCACTACCACGACTCCACCGACCCACCGACCACAGCCACGGCCGCCTACGGCTGGTCGCCCTCGACACGCAGCCGGCTCAGGGCGATCCGCTTACCCAGCCCGGCCAGTGACTCGTCGGCCATCAGCCCGGCCAGGAGCGGCGCCTCCGTCTCCACCCGCTCCAGCACCTCACGATGGTCACCACTGGACCGGCTCCACGCCCGGACCACCTCCGGCATGGCCGCGATGGCCTCCTGCGACAGGATGGCCTCTCTGGGCAGCCACGACGTGAGGAACTGCGACACCCTCGCAGGGCTCCACCACAGCGGACGATCCCCCACGAACTCCACCAACTTCTCGAACGCCTCCTCCGCCCCCGGCACGCCGGGCAACCCCCGGAACGTGGAGACGACGTCGTCCGGCGCAGGACGCACGGGATGGGGCACGGCAAGCGCGCGGCCGAGCGCGAACGGCCGGACCGAGGGGAACGTGTCGGCGACCATCGCCCCCATCACCCGCTCGGTCAGCTCGAACGCGTCCAGCATCCGCCCGGCCACCACGCCCGGCTCGGCCGGGTCGAGCCGGAGGTCGTCCAGGAACTTCACCTCGTCGACCAGCGCGTCCACCGCCAGTCCGCCGTTGACCTGGTCGATGCCCACGACGAGGACGTGCGGCTCCTTGCCGTTGTGGTAGCAGAAGTGCAGCGCGGCGAGGGTCTGCTGCCCGTAGCGGTCGGCCTTGCCGTACCAGGCCCCCTCGCACGTGACCTGGCCCATGCGAGCCACCCACCCGGGCAACGCGCGCACCGCCTCCCGCCCCGCCTCGGCCCACGCCCCGAGCCCCTCGCCCCCGGACCCCTCGTCGTCGGCGTACGATCCACCACCCTGGACAGAGCCGCCGTCCTCGGCCGCGCCCCCGTCACCACCGAGACGCTCACCGGTGCCGACCCTCGCGAGGGGAGCGCCGTCGACGCCGATCAGGGCGGCGAGGGTCAGCCGCGCCTCCGTGGTGTCGGAGGCGACCAGCTCCCGCACGAACTCCTCCGCGCCACCCTGCTCCAGCCCTGCGCAGAGCCTGGCCGCCCAGAACTCGGTGCGCAGCGGTGAACGCCACCTGAGCAGGTCACGGGCCTGCGCGATCGCCGTGGTAAACGCTGAAGTGCTCACCCTCCGACCGTATCGCCCACGGCAGCCCGCCATCGGCGCACGAGTTCCGCTGGAAGCGGACCCAACCATCCGACCCGGCTCCGGGACAGCGGGGCGCCTCGATGCCCATCGCGCTGCCGGCGTCGACGATCGACGTGTTCGGCATCGGCCTCACCGAATTCATCATTGCCGGCCTGATGCCCGATATATCGCAGGACCTGGGGGTCTCGATCCCGACGGCGGGTCCGCTGGTCTCCGGATACGCTGAGATCGCGTCAATGCGAGAACCCCGTGGTTGGTCGCAGGCCTTTATAAGATGAAGCTTTCTCTTGTGCCGGCGAGTCGTCCTGCGCCGCTCGGCCAAATGAGCGCCAACGGTGGCGAGAATATCGTGACCCGAATCGGCGGTGAATCCTCCGGTCTCCGGCGAGCGCCGGAGTGGCACCGCGTGCCACGCGGGCGCCGGGCGCCCGAGGGTCGTCGTCCGCGCCCGCCATCGAAGATCGCCTGCCCCGGGTAGGCGGGCGACCACCGAGACACTAGCCGAATCAGCGGTGGAACTCCTGTCAAGTGCTGACGTTCACCCCGGCTCCCAACTGTTTTATGGGGCACCTGAGGTGAAAGTTTCCCGCTCGGGCAGCGACAACTTCTCCCCTGTCTGACAGTTGACGCTAACGGAAGCCTTGCATAGGCTCCCCGAAGAGATGGCCGCTTTAGGTCGTCGTATTTCTCGTGTTTTGGATACAGGGAATATTCACCAGTTGACACGAGCGCTTCTTTTCGGCCATCGATGAGAGCGGAGATGAGTCATGCCCTCCGAGCACCTCGCAGCACTGGAATCCGTCATCGAATCCACGATCACCCCCCAGGCGTCCGAGACGGACCGGACGGGGACGTTCCCGCGTGCCGGTATCGACGCTCTCGCCAAGGCCGGCCTGCTCGGCCTCATCAGCTCGAAGGATGTCGGGGGCCGAGGCGCGGGAATGGCCGCAGCCGCGCAGGTGATCGAACGGCTCGCGGGCGCGTGTGGCTCGACCGCGATGGTGGTGCTGATGCACTACGCGGCGACGGCCCTGATCGAGAACCACGGTGGCGAGGACGTCCGGCAGGCGATCGCGCGCAACGAGCATCTGACCACGCTCGCCTTCTCCGAGGCCGGATCCCGCAGCCACTTCTGGGCCCCGCTCGGCACCGCCACCGCTGACGGCGAGCAGGCGCGGCTCGATTCCGACAAGAGCTGGGTGACCGCGGCGGGCGAAGCGGACAGCTACGTCTGGTCGAGCAAGCCGCTGGCCGCGGACGGTCCGATGAGCATCTGGCACGTCCCGAGCCGGTCGTCCGGACTGCACGTCCGCGGTCCCTTCGACGGCTTCGGCCTGCGGGGCAACGCGTCCAACCCGATCAAGGGGGAGGGGGTGACGGTCAGCCGCGACGCGATGCTCGGCGCGGACGGCTCCGGGCTCGACATCGCACTGCAGACCGCTCTGCCGTACTTCCTCGTGCTGAACGCCTCCTTCTCGATCGGCCTGATGGAGGCGCTCGTCGCCGCGGCCCACGATCACCTTGTCGGTACACGGCTCGACCACCTGGGGCAGACGCTCGCCGAGCAGCCACTCCAGCGCGCGAGCTTCGCGCAGCTGCGCACCAAGACCGACGCCGCCCGTACGTTCCGCGACGACACCCTGGCCGCACTGGAGAGCGGGCGAGCGGATGCGACCCTGCGGGTGCTGCAGGTCAAGGCCGTGGCGGGAGAGGCCGCGGCCGAGGTCGCCGATGGTGTGATGCGGCTCTGCGGCGGCTCGGCCTTCCGCAGGTCGACGGGCGTCGAGCGGTTGTTCCGCGACGCGCTCGCGGCCCGGGTCATGGCGCCGACCACGGAGGCGCTGCAGGACTTCGTCGGCCGGGCCACGCTCGGTCTGCCGCTCTTCTAGGAGGACATGCGATGGCTCTGCTCATGGGTGCCGTGGCCTACGACCCCAAGGTCGTCACCATCTGGGGTGGATTCCGCTCGTGGTTCAACGAGCACGGCTTCCCGTTCGACTTCGTTCTCTACTCCAACTACGAACGCCAGGCGGAGGACCTGGCCAGTGGCCGGATCGACGCCGCGTGGAACTCGCCGCTCTCGTGGATCCGCAGCCGGCGCCTCGCTGAGGCCAACGGCCGGCGGCTGACGCCTCTCGTCATGCGCGACACCGATCGTGATCTCACCTCGGTCGTCGTGGTCCGTGCCGACTCGCCGTACAAGGATCTGGCTGATCTCAAGGGTGAGACCATCGCCGTGGGAGCGATCGACTCGCCGCAGGCCACGTTGCTGCCGTGCTCGTTCCTGGCTGAACGGGGATTGCGGCCGGGGGTGGACATCACCGTTCGCCGTTTCGACGTCGGCGTGGGCCTGCACGGCGATCACATCGGTGGCGAGCGGGATGCCGCACGAGCGCTGGCGGCCGGTACGGTGGCCGCGGCCTGCATGATCGACTCGAACCACCTGCTGTTCGGCCGGGAAGGGACGCTGGCGGCTGGAAGCACCCGGGTTCTGGCGCAGACTCCTCGCTTCGATCACTGCAACATGAGCGTCAGCGACACGGTGTCGGCGGAGGTCATGAGGAGGTTCGGCGACCTCCTTCTGTCGATGTCCTACGTGGACCCGCAGATACGTCCGCTGTTCGACCTGGAGGGCCTTACCAGCTGGCAGAGCGGGCGGACCAGCGGCTACGGCGCGCTGGAGGCCGCCGTCGACGAGACGTCCTTCTACAGCCGGGAGGGCGCCGTCACCGCGGCTGGGTACCAGCCGTGAGCGCATCCGCCGAGCATGTGCTCGACCTGGGCGACCTCGGTTTCGAGCAGGGGGCTCACCTGCTGGTGCAGCGAGCGCTGCGGGATCTGCCGCCCGGCGCCGAACTGGCCGTCGCGGGGCTCGATCCCGCCCTCGTCGTCCACCTGGAGGCCTGGTGCCGTTCCCAGGGCCATCGGACCCAGCGGGCCGACGAGAACGACGACGGAGTGAAGGCGTGGGTCACTCGCGGACGGACAGACCTCGACAGGTGGGCCCTCGCGGAGCGAGCCGGTGGGCCAGGGCCTGATGGCGTCGTAGCCAGGCCCCAGCTCAACTGGGGTCTGGCAGCCAGAGGAGCCCTGGTCGAGCCGGGTGGGCCTGAGATTGCCGCCGACCTGGCCGAACGGGAGCTCGTCTGGGCCGAGCTGGCCCCGAGCCTGTACGCGCACGCGGCCTCCGCGCAGTGGGATCCGGCCAAGGCCGTCCGGTGGGATGCGGAGGTCCGGCTCGCGCCCGAGATCGAGCAGGCGATCGTCCAGATCATGACGTTCTTGGTGGAGAACGAGCAGGCGGCTCTGGTGGTGCCGGCCCGCCTGCTCGCCCGCATCCACCCGCACTTTCGCGAAGTGCTCCAGCTTCTCGCCGTTCAGGCCGCTGACGAGGCTCGACACGTGGAGATCTTCACCCGCCGCGCCCTCCTCACCGGTGGGGAGATGGGCACGTCATCGGTCAGCGGCAGGGAGTCCTTGGCGACGCTGCTCACCGAGCCGGACTTCTCTCTCGCGTCGTTCCTGCTCTCGGTGCTGGGGGAGGGGAGTTTCCTCAACCTGCTGACCTTCATCGATCGGAACGCTCCTGACCCCGTCACGCGGCAGGTCGCCCGCCTGGCCCGCCAGGACGAGGCTCGGCACGTGGCGTTCGGCGTGGCCCATCTCCAGCACCAGGGCAAGGTCGACCCGTCGCTCCTGGGCCGGCTCCGCGGCGCGGTCGAGCAGCGGCATCAGACGCTCATCTCGAGCGCCGGGCTGAACCAGGATGTGTTCGACGCTCTCGTCGTGCTGGCTGCGGGGGAGTGGACCCCGGAGGGCATCCGGAGAGGCTATGCCGCCGTTCAGGAGCTTCAGGTCGAGATGGATGAGGGGAGGCAGCATCGGCTGGTCCGCCTCGGATTCCCGGGTGACGAAGCGGCGGAGCTGTCCGCGCTGCACACGCGGAACTTCATGTAGGCGTCTGACGTCGCCGCCACGGCGAACGCGGTTCGGTCGTGAGGGCGCCCGCTTCGACGCGGACCGCGTAGGTGGGCTGGTCGCCCGGGACCTGGCCGAGATAGGTGTGCCCGGTGAGGTGGCACCAGGCGGCGAGATCCAGTGGCGCGGCCGGATCGTGCGCGATCAGGTGCACCATGTCGCCCGGCGCGATGGCGCTGATGTGGTGCCGCAGCTCCATCAAAAGCACCACGCAGGAACGATGGCCTCCGTCCAGGACGCTGACGGCGGGGCCATCGTTCACTGGTCGCTGGTTTCCACGGGCAGGCCGTCCACCTGCCATTCGAGCATCCCTTCGGTCAGCCGTCGGGCCTGCAGCCCGTTGCCGGTGAGGAGGCGGACCGCCTCCGGCGCGAACACACAGTAGGCACCACGGCAGTACGCCACGATCTCCGCGTCGGCCGGGAGTTCGTTGAGCCGATCGGGCAGCTCGTCTATCGGGATGCAGACCGACCCTGGAATGTGCCCGGCGTCGTACTCCTCCTTGGGGCGCACGTCCAGAATGGTGACCTTGCCGGATGCCGCCCGCTCGAGCAGCTCGTCACGCGTGACCTCTTCCGTGTGTTCTCCCAGATAGGCCGCCACGGCCGCCTGCACGTCAGCCAGGTGTGTCGCCGCGACGTTCCGCAGCCGGGCGTAGAGCTCGACGACGTCGGTGCCCGCCAGGCTGTAGAGCACCCGCGTGCCGTCGCGCCGGGTGGACACGAGCCCTCCGTGCTTCAGCGTCTGAAGGTGCGCTGACGTGCTGGTCACGCCAAGCCCGGCGGTCTGTGCGAGGACTTCGACGCTTCTCTCTCCCTGGGCCAGCAGGTCAAGGAGCTCCAGGCGCTTCCCATGACCAAGAGCCTTACCAACGCGGGCGATTTGGTCGAAAAGGGAGGCTTTCCTGCTGGGGTCTCCCACCATATAATCCTCCAAGAAGCAATGGATCAATGGATCCATGGAGGATTGTAGCGTTCTTCTAGCTCTGTGTCCTCGTCTTTCACTGCTTCGTCAAGCGGTAGCTAGCAACATGCGTGCTGGTCCGACACGTCATCGGGGGCCTCAGGTCGGGGCTTCCCGCCTCGTGCTCGTGCAGCCAAGAGACCAACGTCCGAGTTGACGGGAGCTCTGCACCATGGCAAAGACAGTTATCGTCCTCGGGGCCGGAGTCGGCGGGCTCAACGTCGCCAGTCTGCTCCGCGAACGACTCCCCGGATCCGACAAGGTCGTTCTCATCGATCAGTCCTTCGAGGGCGCCCTCGGCTTATCGCTGTTGTGGGTGCTGCGAGGGTGGCGCAGAGCCGCCGACGTCACGGTGTGCCCGAGTCAGGACGTGCTGCACGGGGTCGAGATGGTCAAGGCGAGGGTCAGGTTGATCGAGCCGGACCGTCGAAAGGTCGTCACCGACGCGGGAGAGTTCTCCTGCGACGCCCTTGTGATCGCGCTGGGAGCCGATCTCGCGCCCACCATGGTCCCCGGGCTGGCGGAGGCGCTCGAAGCCGGGCAGGCGGAGGAGTTCTACACGCTGGAGGGCTCGGCTCGGCTGCACGACAGAGTGCGGCGCTTCGACGGCGGCCGCCTGGCCGTACTCGTGGCCGGCGTGCCCTTCAAATGTCCAGCGGCGCCTTTCGAGGGGGCCCTGCTGCTCGCTGATCTGTTACGGGAAACCGGCGCTCGGGACGACGTCTCGATCGATACCTACACTCCTGACCCGCTGCCGATGCCCGTGGCGGGACCAGCCGTCGGCCGGACACTCGTGGACATGCTGACGGCGTATGGCATCGGCTTCCACGGGCAGCGAACTGTCGAGCGGGTCGACGGCGAGGCCGGCGAGCTTCACTTCGCCGACGGGAGCCGGGAGAGCTTCGACCTCCTGGCCGCGGTGCCACCACACCGGCCGCCCGCTGCGATGAGGGGAACGTCGCTGGGTCCTTCGGGATGGATCCCGGTGGACGCCCGGACATTCACCACCGGCTCGCGCGGTGTATGGGCGTTGGGCGACGTGACGTTGCTGACCCTGCCCAACGGCAAGCCGCTTCCCAAGGCCGCCGTGTTCGCCGAGGGAGCCGCGGACGTCGTGACCAACGGGGTGCTTCGCCACCTCGGCTACGAAGCGCCCGAGCCGTGGTTCGACGGCCACGGCTCCTGCTACATCGAACTCGGGGACCACCTGGCCGCCAAGGGGGAGGGAGAGTTCCTCGCCGTTCCCGCGCCCCAGGTGACCCTCCACGAACCCTCGGCCCGGTTCCACGAGGAAAAGGCCGCCCAGGAGACCGATTGGCTCAAGCGCTGGAACGCATAGCGGTGCACAACTCCAAAGTCGATGCGAAAAGGCACGGTAGTGATGCCCTCTGACAACGTGACCACGGTGCTCGCAGAGTTCGCCCGCGTGGCAAAGGCCCTGGCTAATCCTGTCCGGCTTCACTTGCTCGACCTGCTCTCGCAGGCCGAACGCAGCGTCGAGGATCTGGCCGGTGCGGCGAAGGTACCCATCGGCAACACATCCGCGCAGCTCAAGGTGCTGCGTGACGCAGGGCTCGTGTGCAGCCGGAGGGAGGGCACCCGCATCTACTACCGGTTGGCGGGAGAAGACGTGGCGCTCCTGTATGCGAACCTGCGGAAGGTCTCGAGGAAACGCGCGCTGGAGCCAGAGATCACCCGCATGACCTCCCTGCGGGCGGTCCCCTCGGATCCGGCCATCACCAGGGAGGAACTTCTGCGGAGACGGGGCGACGGACGGACGGTGCTCATCGACGTGCGGCCGGCTGTCGAGTACCTCTCCGCCCACATCCCCGGAGCGGTCTCGATCCCGCTCGAAGAACTCCGCGTCAGGATGGACGAGATTCCCGTCGGGGTCGAGGTGGTCACCTACTGTCGAAGCTCACACTGTCTGCTGGCCACCGAGGCCGTCTGGCTGCTCAAGGCGCACGGACGCTGTGCCCGGCCGCTGGAGGAGGGCATGCTGGAATGGAGGCTGCACCGCCTGCCGGTTGAAGCCGGTCGATCCGTCGCAGGGCGGGCGCGCCCGCTACGGCCTCGTGAGTACGCGAAGTCGATGGCGCCGGGTGGGATCGCCTGACCCTTCTGACAGTTGACGCTAACGGAAGAAGGGACCTACGCTCAGGAGATCGAGCTGTACCGGCATCGGGATCGATGTCGGTTGGCGGGTGCGAGGTGCATCGTGGTGAGACACCCGCGGGCGGCCGGATCTCCGGCATACGGGGGCCGAACGGTCCTGGAAGTGGTCGCGACCTCCTCCTTCGGTGAGCCCTCCGTCGCCCGCTGGCTAGGATCGGCACCATGAGCGGAGACTTGGACGAGGTGTTGCGCGCGATCGCCGAGCCGCGGCGGCGTGCCATCCTGCGTCTTGTCGCCACGGAGGAGCTCCCCGCCGGCCGCATCGCGGAGCACTTCGACGTGACGCGGTCGGCGGTCTCGCAGCACCTGCAGGTGCTGAAGGACGCGGGGCTGATCGTCGAACGGCGCGATGGCACCAAGCGGATCTACCGGGCCAGCGAGGACGCCCTCGGCCAGCTTCGCGATGTGGTCGAGTCGTTGTGGCGGGACAGCATGATGAAGGCTCGCGAATCCGTTGAGGGCACTGATACTGGAGCGCGCGATGAGACGGCGGTCGGCTGAGCGATCTGGCAGACTTGTGCGCGTCGTCCCGACGCCTACAGAGGTCACGCCGATGAATAGCCCGACTGGGACCGGAGTAGAGCCGATCCTTCACGCTGTCAACGTGGAGGCGGACCAAAGCCGCACCTTCGGCACCTTCACCAAAAGACTCGCGACCTGGTGGCCGATCGACTCTTTCGCGATCGAGCCAGGAAAAGTGCGTGACGTCTGCCTGGAAGAATGGGTCGGCGGCCGCATTTACGAGGTCCTGGACGACGGTGCGGAGCGGGACTGGGGGCATATTCTCCGCTGGGACCCGCCGCGTATGGTCGCTTTTACCTGGGAAGTTATTCAGGGCCCCGTTTTCACGGAAGTCGAGCTTCTCTTCAAGAAACTCGGTCCCACGTTGACGCGTGTCGAGATGACCCACAGGGGATGGGAGAACCTCACGCCCCTGCTGATGGACTCCTACCTCGCGCATCAGACCGGCTGGCCCTTCATCCTGGGGCGTTTGCAGGCCGTGCTGTCCGCCTAGTGCTTGATCGAACTCCTCCTTGGCATGGTCTGCCAAGGAGGAGTTCTCTTGTTGTCGCAATGTTGCCGGTTTATGCTGTGGGAGCGCTCCGCTGAGCACTCTTTCGGCACCTGGTGGATTGTGGACGTCGTGTGCGTCTGGTAGCCGTGCTGCGACTGCGCATTATTCAAAAGATTCTTATAGGATTTGTTCACGCTGGTAGCGGTTTCGCCGCCGAAATTCTTGTTGACAGTCGCAGACGGCTGTTATTTGGTGCCTTCCAGACCTCCCTCTCTGGTAATGGGGTACGGACGGTGGCCAACCCGAACTCGCTTATTCGATCTTTTCTTCGCCGACCGCTGATGCTCGACCCCGGTGATCTCGATCTCGTCCGGCGAGGCTTCTCTCCGGCCTCTCCCGCGGTGCAGCCCAAGCTTGACGCCGTTGTGCGGAGCTTCGCGGCCGGCTACAACGCCATGATCACCGGCAGGCCGGGGGAGCAGGCCTTCCCGGACATGAGTCCGGAGCTTCGAGGCTTCGCGTTCGAAGGGGCTGCGATGAGCGCGGTCCTGCTCGACCTGCTCACCCTCACCGGCGGCCGGCGGCTCGCGACCCTCCACCGTCATGCGGGCCGGCGCTACGCGCACCTGATCCACGTGGGAGCCGGTTGGGCGTTCGCCCGCCTCCACGTGAGCCCGTGGACCGCGATCCGAGCCCACCAGCCTGTACTGCGGTGGCTCGCCTGGGACGGCTGGGGCTTCCACCAGGCCTTCTTCCGGCCCGAGGCCGTCTTCGACGGCCAGGTGGAGCGTTCCGCGAGAGGTGCCGTGCTCTCCATCCGCGACCAGGGGACCGGTCGGGCACTGTGGTTCTACGCCGGAGCGGATCCCGCGCGCATCGCCGATGTGATCGGCGGATTCCCCCAAGGCCGGCGCGCCGACCTCTGGGCGGGCATCGGACTGGCCGCCGGCTATACGGGAGCCCAGCCGGCCGACGTCCTGGAGCGGCTCCTGCAGGTCTCGGACGGCTATCACGACCACCTGGCACAGGGGGCAGCGTTCGCCGCCAAGGCTCACTGCCTGTCGGGAGTCGTCACCTCTGAAGTGGCGAGCGCGGTCAAACTCCTCACCGGCGCGGAAACCGACGTCGCGGCCGCGTGGACCGACACCGCTCTGGCCGCTGTCAAGACAGCCGAGGACAGCCCGCAGACGTACGAGCGCTGGCGCGCAGGCACCCGCCACGCCTGGTCCCTGCACTCGGGAGGCGGAGAACGGTGAAGCATCGTCTGAGGTCCCGCCTGGCGCAGATCCTGGCACTTGTGCTGGTCGTCACCGGCTGGCAGTTGTCCCGGCCCTTCGAGGCGTCGCCAGAGACGGTCGCGTCGCTCGCGCAGCGGTTCTCGTTCGAAAAGCACCCGCTGAACACGGCGGCCACCACCCGGGGCATCCGAACGGTGGCACCCGCGTACCAGAGGATCGATCACTGGATCTCCTCGCTGGGAGCGGCCGTGGCGCTCGCGGACCTCGACGCGAACGGTCGCTCGGACGACATCTGCCTGGTCGACCCGCGTGACGAATCAGTGCGCCTGCAGCCGGTGCCCGGCAGCGGGAACAGGTTCGCCCCCGTCGAACTCAAGCCCACGGGTTTGCCCTACGACGCCACCATGGTGCCGATGGGCTGCGTCCCCGGCGACTACAACGAAGACGGCGAGGCCGACACGCTCGTCTACTTCTGGGGACGTTCGCCGATCCTCTATCTCAGAAAGGCTGACCCGCTCACGGCCGCGTCCTTCGTTCCGCAGGAACTCGTCCAGCCGTACAAGGTCTGGAACACCAACGCCGTGGCGCTCGGTGACTTCGACGGCGACGGCCACACCGACGTGGCGATCGGCAACTACTTCCCCGACGGCGCCAGAGTGCTGGACCCGAAGGCCGTGCAGCCCGAACTGCAGATGCAGGACTCCATGTCCGGCGGGTACAACGCGGGCCACAACCGGCTGCTGCTCTGGCAGGACGCCGGCGACGGAACCGCCCCTCGAGCCCGCTTCGCCGAATCCGCCACGGCGTTCTCGCCGGAAATGGAGAACGGCTGGACACTCGCCCTCGGCGCCCAGGACCTCAACGGTGACGGACTTCCGGACCTTTACGTCGCCAACGACTTCGGCCCTGACCGGCTGCTCAAGAACGTCTCGACGCCGGGCCGTCCTCGCTTCGAGCTCGTGGAAGGGGTACGGCACTTCACGACTCCCAAGTCGAAGACCCTCGGCCTCGACTCCTTCAAGGGGATGGGCGTCGCCTTCCCCGATCTGAACCAGGACGACGTTCCCGACATGGTGGTCAGCAACATCACCGAGGACTACGCGCTGCACGAGAGCAACTTCGCGTGGGTCAGCCAGAGCAAGAACGTCTTCGAGGGCGGCACGGCGCGCTACGACGATCACAGCGAACCCCTCGGAATCTCCCGCTCCGGCTGGGGCTGGGACATCAAGACCGGCGACTTCGCAGGGGACGGTCAGACCCAGATCATCCAAGCCACCGGTTTCATCAAGGGCACCACCAACCGCTGGCCGGAGCTGCAGGAACTGGCGATGACGAATGACGAGTTGCTCATCGACCCGGCGATGTGGCCGCGCTTCACCTCGACCGATGATCTCTCAGGCGCCAACCCGAACCGGTTCTTCGTCAAGGGGCCGGACGGCCGCTTCATCGACCTCGCCTCCCGGCTCGGCGTCGAGAACCGAGGACCCAGCCGAGGGCTGGCCCTCGCCGACACGGACCACGATGGGCGGCTCGACTTCGCGGTGGCCAACCAATGGCGCCAGTCCCACTACTTCCACAACAACCGGAGCACCACCCATCCCTTCCTGGGGCTGCGGCTCGTCCGCCCGACGACCCAATGCCGGGGGCCCGCACGCGGCGGCACCTCCCCTGCCATCGGGGCCACCGTCAATGTGCGGTCGGGGGCGGCGGGGGTGCGAACGGCGCAGGTCTATCCCGCCGGCGGCCACGCAGGGGTCTCGTCTCCGGAAGCCATGCTCAGCCTGACCGACGGCACCACAACCGCGGACGTGACCGTCCAGTGGCGTGACATCTGCGGTGCCTGGCACAGCGCCGATGTCAAGCTCGCGCCAGGCTGGCGCACTCTCCTGCTCGACACCGATGGAACAGCACGGGAGATCACCCGATGACAGGCAAGCCAGACCCCCGGACGAGCGCGCTGCGACGGTTCGCCATCTCGATCACCGCCTTCAACATCCTGGGCCACACGCTGCTCGGATTCGAGCAGGCCTACGCCACGCCCATCGTCGCCCTGGCCGTCGCCTACATCCTCGAACTCGGCCTGGAGAAGGTCGACGCCGTCACCAACGGCCGGCCCGTGAAGTACGCCGGTGGCTTGCGCAATCTCGCGGACTTCCTGCTGCCGGCGCATATCAGCGCTCTGGCCTGTGCCATGCTCCTGTACGCGAACGACAGGCTGATGCCGGTGATCTTCGCTGTCGTGGTGGCGATCTCCAGCAAGCACCTGATCCGGGTCCGGCTCCGCGGGACCTACAAGCACGTGCTCAACCCGTCCAACTTCGGCATCGTCGTCGTGCTGTTGCTGTTCCCCTGGGTGGGGATCGCACCCCCGTACCACTTCACCGAATGGGTCAGCGGACCGCTCGACTGGATCATCCCCGTACTGATCCTGGCGTCGGGCACGATGCTCAACGCCATGCTCACCAAGAAGATGCCGTTGATCCTTGGCTGGGTGGGCGCATTCGCGGCTCAGGCGGTCATCAGGACCGCAATCGACGGAACCGCCACGGTGACCGCGCTGACCGTCATGACGGGCACCGCTTTCATCCTGTTCACCAACTACATGATCACAGATCCGGGGACGACGCCGGTCAAGCCTGGTCGGCAGGTCATGTTCGGCATCGCCACCGCGACGGTCTACGGCCTTCTGGTTCACGTGCACATCGCCTTCGGCCTGTTCTTCGCCCTGGTCATCGTCTGCGCCCTCCGCGGCGCCGCACTCGCCGTCGTTTCGCTGCGGCAGCGCAACCAGGGGTCCCAGCCCGGACTCGCCACCCCGATCGCCGCTTCCGGCCTGGTCACCGGCTCTGCCGCGAACAGGATGTGACCTCCTATGTACCAGCCCATCGCCCTCGTCGGGGCATCGTGCCGGTATCCGGACGCCGAAGACGTCGACCAGCTGTGGGAACTGGTGATGTCGGGCAGAAGGGCGTTCAGGCCGATCCCCAAGGTCCGGCTCAACCTCGACGACTATTCCAGTGATGTCGCCGGCGAGGCGGACGGCACGTACGCGAGGTACGCCGCAGTTCTTGACGGGTGGTCATTCGACCGAGCCAGGTTTCGGGTGCCGGGATCGGTGTACCGCGTCACCGACACGACACACTGGCTGGCCCTGAACGTAGCCGCCGATGCGCTCATCGCCGCGGGGTACCCCGAAGGGAGGGGTCTCGAGCGCGACCGCGTCGGCGTGGTCATCGGCAACACCCTGAACGGCGAATTCAGCCGCGCCGGGGCGCTGCGGCTCCGCTGGCCCTATGTGCGCCGGCTCCTGCAGCAGGCCCTGTCCGATGAGGGCTGGGACGTGGATCAGCAGGCGCGTTTCGTAGCCGATTTCGAGCGGGCCTTCAAGAGCCCTTTCCCCGAGCCCAACGACGAGACCCTCGCGGGCGGACTGTCGAACACCATCGCAGGGCGGATCTGCAATCACTTCGACTTCCACGGCGGCGGGTACACCGTGGACGGCGCCTGCTCCTCGTCCCTCCTTGCCGTCATCACGGCGGCCAAGGCCCTGCGCGCGGGCGAGGTCGACGTCGCGATCGCCGGGGGAGTCGACCTCAGCCTCGACCCCTTCGAGCTCGTGGGTTTCGCCCGGACGGGCGCGCTGGCCACGGACGACATGCGCATCTACGACGCCGACCCGACGGGCTTCTGGCCAGGAGAAGGCTGCGGCATGGTGGTCATGATGCGCGCCGAGGACGCTCTCGCGGCGGGGCGCACACCGCTGGCGTTGATCAGCGGTTGGGGTGTGTCCTCTGACGGGCGGGGCGGGATCACCAGGCCGGAGAAGGGCGGGCAGCTTCTGGCCGTTCGCCGCGCCTATGAGCACACCGGATTCGGCCCCGAAACCGTCGCGATGTTCGAGGGCCATGGCACAGGAACCGCCGTGGGTGACCCCGTGGAGATCGCCACTCTGGTCGAGGCGCAGGGCGGCAGGCGCACCACCCGGCCTGCGGCGCTCGGCTCGATCAAGGCGAACATCGGCCACACCAAGGCGGCCGCGGGCGTCGCGGGCCTGCTCAAGGCAGTCATGGCTCTGCACCGCCAGGTGATTCCGCCGACCACCGGATGCGTGGAGCCGCACACGTCGCTTCGCGGCGAGGACGTTCCGCTACGGGTGGTCGACGCGCCGGAGACCTGGCCGGACGACATGCCGCTGCGGGCCGCGGTGAGTGCCATGGGCTTCGGCGGCATCAACACCCATGTGGTGCTCGAAAGCGCTGCCTCTCGGAGGCGCCCGACGTTCACCCCCAAGGAGAGGCTCCTCGCGAGTCGTCCGTTGGACGCCGAGGTGTTCGCGTTCGCGGCCGATACGCGTGAGGATCTGCTCGCCCAACTCGACCGGGCTGCAGAGGTCGCTGCCCGCATCTCCTTCGCCGAACAGGTCGATCTCGCCGCTGCCCTGGCGGAATCGACCGCCGGTGGCATCCGCACGTTCCGAGCCGCTGTCGTCGCCACGAACCCCGGCCAACTTGCCCGGAGAGCGACGCAGGCCGCGCGACTCGTGGCCGATCGCGAGGACGCCGCGTTCCGTACGGTTCCCGGGGTCGCCATCGGCATCGGTCAGGCAGGCAGCCTTGGCCTCGTCTTCACCGGCCAAGGAGCACCTGTCCCCGCTGAGCCAGGCGCTCTCGGCGTCGTACAGCCCGGCCTGGAGGATCTCTTCGCAGACCAGGTCCCGTCCACCGAGCCGGCTGACACGGCACTGGCGCAACCCGCGATCGTCAAGGTGTCGCTTGCCGCGCTGCGCTGGCTCGAACGCCTCGGAGTCGTGGCTGACGCAGCGGTGGGACACAGCTTGGGGGAGATCACCGCCCTGCACTGGGCCGGAGCCCTCGACGTCCAGCAGACCATCGACCTCGCCACGGCGCGAGGACGCATCATGGGGGAGCACGGCGCGGCCTGCACCGGAATGCTGTCCGTCGCCGCCGACCGGGATCTGACGCTGCGGCTGATCGACGGTACCGACCTGGTGATCGCCGCCGATCACGGTCACGCGCACGTGGTCGCGGGCACGACGCACGATGTCGATCGCGTCATGCGGCGATGCGATGAGCGTGGCATCAGGGCCAGACGCCTGAAGGTGAGCCACGGTTTCCACTCGCCCGCCTTCCGGCGGGCCGAGCCGGTACTTGAGCAATACCTCCGACGGGTCACGTTCGAGCGTCCCGTCCGCGCGATCTACTCCACGATCACGGGCGACCGCATAGGCGCGGAGACAGACCTACCGGCTTTGCTCACCACCCAGCTCACCTCCCCTGTGCTGTTCCGCCAAGCCGTGTCCGCCCTGGCCCGGACGAGCGACCTTCTCGTGGAGATCGGCCCCGGGCACACGTTGGCCCCACTCGCCGGCGAGCTGTCGGGCGTGCCCGCTCTCTCACTGGACGTGGGCACGCCTTCCAGCACGGCGCTGAGCCAGGTCGCAGGTGCCCTCCACGCGTTGGGTGTCGCCGGCGATCTTCGGCCGCTGTTGTCCGCACGCTTCCACCGCGACTTCGACCTCTGGCGTGAGCCCCGGTTCCTCGAGAGCCCGTGCGAGCAGGCCCCGTCACCGAGTCTCCTGCCCGCCGTAGCAGCCGATCCTGTGGCGGCGACCGAGATGACAGCCGATCCGAGCCTGGACCCGGCTGAGGTGGTGAGGGACCTGGTCGCTCGCGCGCTGGAACTGCCACCTGACACGATCAGCGATGAGAACCGGTTGCTCAGCGACCTCCACCTGAACTCCCTGCGCGTCGTCCAGCTCGCCGCGCAGGCGGCCGCGGCGTGCGGGCGTGCCGTACCCGTCGAACCGCTCGTCCTGGCCGATGTGTCACTGGCGGAGCTGGCGGAGCAGGTGGCCGCGCTGCCTCCGGCAGGTGAGGACGAGGACGACGGCCCGAACATCGCAGGACTGGCGCCCTGGCACCGCCTTCTCCTACCCGGCAGGAAGCAGGCCGAGCTGACCGATGAACCGGTCAGCATCACCTGGCGGGTCTGGGGGAGCGGTCCGCTCCGAGCGGAGATCGCGCCGCAGCTCGACACGATCGACCGGCGACCTGACGCCGAGCTCGTCTTCCTGTCCGAGGATCCCTCGGAGGGGGACATCACCGACCTGGTCGATGCCGCCAGGACAGCCGTCGAAGAGCGGCGTCCCATCGCTGTCGTCGATCATGGTGATACGGCGACCGGATTTCTGGCGTCCATCCGACAGGAGCATGTCGACCAGGCGGTTCGATGGATCGGCGTGAGCTCGTCCAAAGCCGCCGAAGCCGTGACCCGGATTCTCCACCTCCCTCCGGACAGGCATCCGGAGCTCGTCGTCGATGACGAAGGGACGGCTCACACAGTCGTCTACGCTCCTGTGACGCCCGTACCGGACGGGGAGCTTCCGCTGGGACCGCGCGATCTGGTGCTGGTAAGCGGTGGCGGAAAGGGGATCGGGTTCCAGACCGCCCTGGCGTTGGGGCGGTCGACCGGCAGCCGAGTGGCCCTTCTGGGCCGCAGCGACCCGGAAGCCGACGACGAGCTGCGCGCGAACCTTGATGCGCTGACCGCGGCGGGCGTGCGGCACATCTACGTCAGCGCCGACGTCACGGACCCGGCGTCCGTACGCCAGGCCGTCGACGCCGTCGTCACCGCCCATGGAAGTGTCACCGCGCTGATCCACAGCAGCGGGATCAACGTGCCCCGGCGCTTCCTGGACCTGGGGCCGAGTGACTACATCGATCATGCCGCCGCCAAGCACCAGGGCCTGCGTGACATCCTGGCCGCGCTCGACACCGCGCACCTGAGGCTGCTGGTCACCTACGGGTCCGTGATCGGCCGCTTCGGGCTCGCGGGGGAGGCGCACTACGCCCTCGCCAACGGCCGCCTGCGCGAGCTCGCCCGGGTCCTGGCGCGGGACCTGCCTGACTGCCAGGTTCGCAACATCGACTGGACCGCGTGGTCCGGGGCCGGCATGGGTGAGCGCCTGGACGTGCTCGACAGCCTGCTGCGATCGGGCGTCGTCCCCGTTCCCGTCGACACGGGCATCGAGTTGCTGGGGCGAGTGCTGACGTCCTCCATACAGGAACCGACCGTCGTCGCCACCGGGAGACTTCCCGCCCTCCAGGTCGAGAGCGCGCCCCGTGCGGAGACGTACATCCAGCGGATCCGAACCTTGGTGCCCGGCGTGGAGCTGATCGCGGAAGCCGACCTTGACCCCGATCGGAACGCATACCTCGGCGATCACAAGATCGACGGTCTCATGATTCTCCCGGCGGTCTGCGCAATGGAGGCGATGGCCGAGGCCGCTGCCACGGTTTCGGGCCGAGCGATCAGCGGGCTGACCGATTGCCGATTCGACCGGCCAGTGATCATCCCGGACGACGGCGGCCGGACCATCCGGATCTGCGCTCTCGTCAGCGAGTCGGGTGAGATCGATGTCGTCCTGCGCAGCGACGAGAGCGGCTATGCCGTCGACCACTTCTCCGCCCATGTCGGCCTCGAACCGCTCCGCCCCGCCGTCGCCGTCGTGGAGGGTCCGCGGCCACCGCTTCCCGCCCACGACGGACGCCACCTGTACGGGCCGACCTTCTTCCACGGCCCGCTGTTCCAGCGCCTTCGCAGATACGAGCATCTGGAAGCGACCGCATGCGTCGCGGTCCTGGATGCCGGACGCCGGTGGAGTTCCGAAGGCACTCTCGTCCTCGGCGATCCGACAGTCAACGATGCCACCATCCACGTCCTGCAGGCCTGCGTGCCCAACCGGCGGCTCCTGCCCGTCGGCTGCGATGCCTTCACCGCCGGCACCGGAACGGTTTCGGCGGATGAGCTCGTGCTTTCGGCTGTCGAGCGAGCCCGCCACGGAGCCGAACACGTCTACGACGTATCCGTTCGCGATCCGCGCGGCGACACCGTGGTGAGCTGGCAGGGGCTACGTCTCCGCGACATCGGGCCGCTGGAGCCCGGTGCGTGGCCGCCGGTACTGCTGGGCCCCTACGTGCAAAGGAGCATCGAGGCGCTGCTTCCGGCCAGCCCCGTCCAGGTGCACGTGACACCGAAGTCCGGAGGCCGGACCGGATCCCGCCAGGCCCATCGCGATCACGTCGCCGGCCGGAGTCACCTTGACGAGTGGGTGTTGCACGTGGGCGGCCCCGCCGCGCTGGCCTGCGACTGGGAGTGGATCGGCTCCGACGGATCCGGAGAGCCGCAGACCCCGGCGATGGCCGGGCAGCGCGAGCAGATCGCGATGCTGACCGCTGAGCCGGACAGCCACACGCTCGCCCGGCTGTGGACCGTACGCGAATGCCTGTCGAAACGAGGTCAGGCGATCGCGCAGGCCCCGGTGATCATCCAGGGCGTCTTCGAACAGGGGTGGGTGCTTTTCCGCAGTGGATCCGCCCAGATCGCTTCCGCCGTCGTCCACGTCGACGGCGCCCCGCGACCGATCGCCGTCTCGGTCATGGTGAAGGGAGGATCATGAAACGGCACTTCGCGTACGAGCACCTGGTGACCTTCGCCGACACCAATCTGGTGGGCAACGTGTACTTCGCCCACTATCTGATGTGGCAAGGAGCGTGCCGGGAGCGCTTCCTCGCGGCACACGCCCCCGGGGTCGTGGAACGGCTGGCTGTCGACCTGGCGCTCGTCACCGTGTCGTGCTCTTGCGAGTACTTCGCGGAACTGGTGGCCTTCGATCAGGTTTCGGTGCGAATGTCGCTCCGGAGCATCGAGTTCAACCGCATCGCCATGGGATTTGACTACTTCCGGCTCAACTCGGGGCCCGGGCAGCTCGTCGCCCGCGGAGCGCAGACCGTCGCCTGCATGAAGCGCGTCGAGGGAGAACTGGTCTCGACAGACGTGCCGCATGAGCTGTTGCAGGCACTCGAAGCCTACGCCCCACCCGCAGAACGACGCTGACTTCCGGCAGGGATGTGCCCATGGCAGAACATGCCCGGCGATCGCATGCCCCCAGATTAGGGGTGGTGGGGTGCGGCGCCATGGGAACAGCGGTGGCCGAGCTCCTGGGCCATGGCGGTCTACCCGTCCATCTGGCGGGAGGAAGGAGACGGACGGCAGAACGCCTCGCCTCGACCGTTCCCGGTGCCATCGCGGCCCCCCTGGAGACGGTCGCGCTCGAAGCGCAACTGGTCATTCTGGCGACCAGCCTCGACGTGAGCCGGCGGGAGATCGCTCCACGGATCCACGAGCACCTCGCCGGCAAGGTCGTGGTAGACCTCTCCAACCCCGCGCCGGCCGACCTCAGCGGCTCGGCGCACGACTCGGCGGCGGAGATGCTCGCCGAGCACTTTCCCAAGAGTTCCATCGTCAAGGCGCTGAACTGCGTCTCGGCTCGAAGGCTGCGGATGCTCGCCCATGGCGGGCCGGCGCCGACGGTCCCCATCGCCGGTGACGATCTCGCCGCGAAGCGATGTGTGACGTACGTCCTGCTCCGGCTCGGACTCGACGTGGCGGATGCAGGTCCCTTGCACAACAGCAGATGGATCGAGGGGTTGGCCGAGCTGCTGCGCAGATTGGGGAGCGAAGAAGGGCTGGGAGACGCGGTCGGATTCCGTCTCCTCCGCCTCGATCAGGTCGACCGTACCCATGCCGGACGAGCGGCCATCGTCCCGGCTGACCGCTACACATTCGGAAAGGAGCAGGGACAGTGACAAGCACGGAAACCGGCCCCACCATCGCACCGGCTGTTCCAGCACGGCGTGGGCTGGCGATCAGCCTCAGCATTCTGGCAGGGTTCGTGCTGACCATCCTCTGGTCGGCGCCCTTCGTCGACCGGGTGATAGGCGATGGCGTCACCAGCGCGATCATCGGCCACGAGACCGACGCTCCCATCGCGGGCATCATGTCAGGTGTTCTCTTCGCCTTCGCCAGTGGCCTTGGCGGCACCTTCACCGCCTGCAACATCGCGGCGCTGGGAGCCGTCGCCCCGCTCCTGGGCCAGAAGCGGTCAGTGAAGGGCCGGATTCTGCAGGCTCTGCCGCCGCTGGCCTGGCTCGTGGCGGGGATGGCCGCGGTCTCGGCCGGCTACGGCGTGATCGCCGCCCTGTTCGGCACCTCCATGCCGCAGTACTCGACAGCCACGGTCACCTCGGGTCTGTCCCCACGCCTCATCCAGTCGATGGTGGTCTTCGGCGTGATCGGGCTGGTCCTGTGCTACCTGGGGCTGGCGGCGATGGGGCTGGTGAAAGATCCCATGGAGAACATCTCGCGACGTCACCCGCACGCGAGATCCGTTCTCATGGGAGTGCTGATCGGGGCATTCCTCATCGGAAGGCCGTTCGGTCTCTACCGGCACCTGTTCCGAGACGTCGCCGACAGCCACAACCCGTTCTACGGCGCGGTGTCGTTCGTGATGCAGTCGCTCGGGAACATCGTCATCCTCTCGATCCTCTTCCTCCTTCTGGCGGTCGTGGCAGGCGGCAGGGTGCAGCGCTGGATGGCTGCCAAGCCGGGTCGCGTCGCACTGGTCACCGCCTCCGCGCTCCTCGTGGCTGGCGTCTTCACGTTCCTCTACTGGGATGTCAGGCTCCTCGCTCGTACCGGAGTCATCTGGTACCCGATCATCCCCTGGTACTCCTGATGACGATCATCCCCTCCGTTCCCGAACGCTATGACCTCCTCGAGGACGCCTTGTGCCTTCTCCCGATCTTGTGGGGGCCCGGCACCAAGCCGTTCCAGGGGAAGGTGCTCGACGTCCCCGAGGCCAGCACGTGGCAGGCCTGGTCGACCGGCTTCGACCGCGGAGGCAGGGTGCCGCGCGCTTCGCGGAGTCCGTGAACGCCGGCACGGTCGCCGACCACATCGGTCGCTGCCGCGATCTGGCTGATGCCGGGGTGGGCGAGATGATGATCCGCCTCGCAGTTCTGACGGATACGCGGCCCTTGGAGCTCTGGGCCGAAGTGATCGACGCGTTCCGCTGAGGTCATGACGGCTCAGCGCCCCGGGCACCGCGGCTGCGGGTTGAGTTCCCTATAGCGTACGAGCTTGCGCGTTCGAGCGGATCCGCCGGAACGGCTGGAGGCTGTTCCTCGTAACTCCCGTGGAATACTTTTAAAAAATATAGTAAATAGGGGATCGTTGCGATAGCTACAAGTGCCGGCGACGGCCAGGGTGGGCGACCTCTGGGCACGTTTCGAATCGTTGGGGTCCCCTATGGTCCCACCAAGTGACAGTTGACGCTTTCGGAAGGCATCGCTAACGTTTAAAAGCATGCAGCGACCTGTGGACGATCAGGTCTGCGGAGCGGGGGCGCTGCCCGTCCTGCCAATCTGTCTGGTTGGGAGTAGCCATGACTGTCAGTGATAGTTCCTCACAGGGGTTCTCACGGGCACGGCAGCGATGGACCCTCGTCCTCGCGTCGTTCGCCTCCTTCATGGTCGGGCTCGACGTGCTCGTCGTGACGACCGCCCTTCCCACCCTTCACGAGCAACTGGGGGCGGGGGTGGCAGGTCTCGGCTGGACGGTGAACGCCTATGAGCTGGGCTTCGCCGCATTCATCCTCACGGGTGCCGCCCTCGGTGACCGCTTCGGCCGCAGGAAGCTGTTCGTGATCGGCATCTTGCTCTTCACCCTCAGCTCTGCCTTCTGCGCGATGAGCACATCGATAGAGACCCTGATCGCCGCGCGCGGTCTCCAGGGTGTCGGCGGTGGTATCGCGATCGCCCTGGCCCTCGCCGTCATCACCGACGCCACGCCACCGCAGGAACGGGGAGCGGCCTTCGGGGTATGGGGCGCCATCTCGGGTGTGGCCGTGGCGGCGGGACCGCTGGTCGGTGGCCTGATCATCCAAGGATTCGCCTGGCAGTGGATCTTCTGGCTCAACGTTCCCGTGGGAATCGTCCTCGTCGCGCTCAGCATGGTGAAGATCGCGGAGACGCGCGGGTCCGTGCGCGGGATCGATCTGCTGGGCCTGCTGCTGTCCACCATCGGTGTCTTCGGCATCGCCCAATCGCTGATACGCGGCGGCGAGGCGGGCTGGACCTCGCCCACTGTGCTCGCCGGGTTCATCGGCGGCGCACTCGCCCTGGTGCTGTTCGTGGTCTGGGAAACCCGAGCCAGGAGCCCGATGATGCCAGTGGGTATGTTCCGCAACCTCAGCTTCACCGGTGGTTGCCTGACGAGCTTCGTCCTCGCGGCGGCTCTCTACGGCAACGGCTTCGTCTTCGCCCAGTACCTGCAACTCGCCGAGGGCAACGACCCGTTGGGAGTCGGCATCAGGCTCCTGCCCTGGGTCGGACTCGCCCTCTTCATCTCGCCGATCGCGGGCAAGATGGCCGACAGCATGGGGGAGCGACCCCTGGTGATCGTCGGCTTGCTGCTGCACGGGATCGGTTTCCTGGCGATCGCGCTGATGGCCTCCGCAGGGATGGGCTACGGCCCGATGATCATCCCTCTGCTGCTCGCCGGTGTCGGCGTCGCGATCGCCTTCCCGACCGTCGCCTCGGCAGTCATGCGGTCGGTCAGCCCCATGGAAGTGGGCATGGCCGCCGGCGTCAGCAACACCATCCGGCAGGTCGGGGCGGTCTTCGGCGTGGCGGCCGTGGCTGCGATCTTCACCGCCCAGGGCGGCTACGGCACGGCCGAGCGATTCATCTCCGGCTTCACCCCGGCCACGATCGCGCTCAGCGTGATCACCTTCGCCGGTGTGCTGGCCGCACTGATCATCCGTCGGCCGGCGGACCAGCCATCAGGCGCGTCCATGGCACCCGACATGCAGCCCGGCCCGGCCGCCCCCTGACCTCTCCTGCATCAGCCGCTGTCCGCGGGCCCGGGAGAGGGGAAGGTCCCGGGCACTCCACCCCGATCGCCGGGAGGGCTCACTGCTCCGACTCGCACCGCCAACTCAACGCGACATGACGAAAGGAAAGATCATGGGTAAGCCGATCGCTTGGTTCGACCTCACTTCCAAGGACGCCGCCAAGTCCCGCGCGTTCTACTCCGACATCTTCGGCTGGAAGATCGACGTCGATCCGCAGATGAACTACGGCATGGTCGACACCGGTGCCGGTGAGGGCATCCCCGGTGGGATCGGCCAGGCCGACGAAAGCGGCAAGGCCGCTCTCGTGATGTACATCGTCGTCGATGACGCAGAGGCGACTCTCAAGCAGATCGAAGCCCAGGGCGGTGAGCGCCTCACGCCCCCCTACGACATCCCTGGAATCGGCGTCATGGCCACCTTCAAGGACCCGGACGGCCTCCAGGTCGGGCTGTGGCAGCGCTGAGACGCCTGCGACATGCATCCCGGTGAGATGCGAGAAGAGTCGACGGCCGAAGAACTCGACGTCGTCCTCCGGGCGATCGCAGAGCCCACGCGGCGCGCGATCCTCCACCTCATCGCATCCACCGAACTGCCGGCCGGGCAGATCGCCGAGCATTTCGAGGTCACCCGGCCGGCGGTGTCGCAACATCTGAAGGTCCTGAGAGAAGCCGGTCTCATCACAGAGCGCAGAGAAGGCACCAGGCGGCTCTACCGAGCCAGTCCGGTGACGCTCGCAAAGCTTCGCGAGTTCGTCGAAGACATGTGGCGAGCGGGCTTCGATCTGGCCAGGGAGGCCGCGGAGGACCGATCTCCCAAAAAAGGTCGCTCGCAGAAGTCGCCGGCGTCCGCGATGACGGACGGCGAGGGCGGGGCGGAAGCCCGCACCGGCCCGTGTAGTCCGGACCCCGGCCTTCGCCCCGCCGGGGTCCGAGCGAGGAGCGGAGATGGTGGACCGGCTCGGCCCCCGTGCGCGGAAGGTGCTCGTCCTGGCGGAAGAGGAAGCCAGGATGTGCAATCACAACACCATCAGGACCGAACACATCCTGCTCGGTCTGGTCCAGGCCGGCGGGATCGCCGGAGCGCTGCTCACGGAGCTCGAGATCGACCTCGACTCGGTCCACGAGCAGGTGGAGAAGATCGTCGGCAGAGGACAGGTGTTCTCCGCCGGGCGTCTACCGCTGAGTGAACAGGCCATCGGTCTCCTGAAGCGTTCGTCGACCGAGGCCACCCGCCTCGGGCAGGACGACATCGACACCGAGCATCTCCTTCTGGGCATGCTCGGCGACGACGAGGACGCGGGACTCCTCGTCCTGAAGAGTCTGGGCGCCGATCCCGCGCGACTCAGAGAGCGGGTCCTGGAGAAGCTCGACCAGGTGCCGCAGCCGATCAGGGTGGCCGCGGGCCCGGTCCGTTCGGCGGATCTCCTGCTCCGACGATTCGGACGGAGTCTCACAGACGCCGCGCGAGCGGGAGAGCTCGACCCTGTGGTCGACAGGGAAGCGGAGCTCGAGCGCCTCGTCCAGATCCTCTTGCGGCGCAGGAAGAACAACCCTGTTCTGCTGGGTGAGCCGGGGGTCGGAAAGACGGCGCTGGTCGAGGCGCTGGCCTGCCGCATGGTCAGCGGGCAGGTGCCCGAGGAACTGCGCGACAAGAGGCTGTACGAGCTGGATCTCGGCTCGATGATCGCAGGCGCGAGCCGGCGTGGGGTATTCGAGGAACGCTTCCGGACCGTCCTGCACGAGGCGAGTGACGACGGCGGAGTCCTGCTCTTCGTCGACGAGTTGCACACCCTTGTCGGCGCCGGGGACGAGACAGGTGGGCTCGACGCGGCCGCCCTGGTCAAGCCGATGCTGGCGCGAGGCGAACTGCGCATCATCGGCGCCACCACCCCCGAGGAGTACCGCACCCACATAGCGCGCGACGCGACCTTGGAGCGGAGATTCCAACCACTTTCCGTCGAGCCTCCGACCGTGGCCGGCACCATCAAGATCCTCAAAGAGCTGCGTCCGCGTTACGAGTCACACCATGGAGTCACGTTCACTGACGAGTCGTTGGTGGCCGCCGCCCGATTGACTGACCGGCACGTCACAGGACGTTCCCTCCCGGACAAGGCCATAGATGCCATCGACGAGGCCGGTGCTCTCGCGCGGATCCGCGCGCTGGCGGGATCGACCGCGCCGCCGACGCCCCAGCAGGTGACAGAGGAGCTGGTGGTCGAGGTCGTCGCAGCCGCGACGGGGATCCCCCTCGAACGGCTCACCGTGGAGGAGCTGACCCGTCTGCGGGGTCTCGAAGCGGAGCTGCGCAAGCGGGTGATCGGTCAGGACTCCGCCCTCGCGGCGGTCGGCGGCGCCATACGCCGAGCACGGGCGGGCGTCGCGGACCCGGATCGCCCGGTCGGGTCGTTCCTGTTCGCCGGGCCCTCGGGCGTGGGCAAGTCAGAGCTCGCCAAGGCCCTCGCAGCCTTCCTCTTCGGCCAGGACGAAGCCCTCGTCCAGATCGACATGAGCGAGTACGGCGAAAGCCACGCCGTCTCCAAGCTCTTCGGCGCGCCCCCTGGCTACGCGGGCTATGACGAAGGGGGCCGGCTGACTCGCCACGTTCGAGAGAACCCCTTCAGCGTGGTTCTCTTCGATGAGATCGAGAAGGCTCATCCGTCCGTGGCCGACGTTCTGCTGCAGATCCTCGAAGAGGGGCAGCTCACCTCGGGGGATGGCCGCACAGTGACCTTCACGAGTGCGGTGGTCATCATGACCACCAATATCGGGACCAGAGAGGCCTACGGCGTCTCCGGCTTCGGTCCTGATGACGACCTCGAAGACGGCTTGCCGGCCCAGCGCACGCATGAGGCCGTCCATGCCGAACTTCGGCGGCATCTGCGGCCGGAGCTCCTCAACCGCGTGGACGAGGTCGTCGTCTTCTCCCGGCTCGGAAGAGCCCAACTGATGGCCATCATGGATCTGGCCATAGCCGGGGTCGCCCAGAGGCTCCTGGACGGCACGGGGGCGATGCTCGAGATATCGGCTGAGGCGAAGCATCTGCTGTTCGCGATGTGCCATGACCCGGCCCTGGGCGCACGCCCCCTCCGACGGATCGTGCAGCGGGAACTCGACGACGTGCTGTCGACGGCGCTGCTGAACGGGCGGCTACGCTCCCGTCACAGGGTGACCGTGGGAGTCGAAGGAGGCTCCACGCTCGCCTTCAGCATCACCTAGCGATTCACGCGGTGTTGCTCGCCTCCTGGTCGGCCAACTGTCCCAACGACGACAGCCCGGCCGCGTTGACCATGCGTGCGACCCAGTTGAACTGGCACGCGGTCCACACCGCCTCCAGCAGTTGAGCATCATTCCATCCGAGCTGTCTGGCCTGCTCGAAATCGTCATCGGTGATCCGGTAGGCCTGGTGCGTGATCGCTCCGGCCAGATGGAGGAGTACTCGTGTGGACTCGGGTAGCGGCATGTCGTCGATCTCGGTGACGCGCAGGCTCTCCTCCAGGCGCGGGTCGGCGCTCACCAGGTGCAGGAAGAGGACGTGAGCGTCGACGCAGTAGCCGCACGACACCTCGCGAGCGACGAACGCCGCGATCAGCTCCTTGATCTCACGATCAAGCAGTCCGGCCGAGAAGATCGAGCGGTAACCGTCCCAGAAGACCTTGAGGAACTCGGGGCGCGTGCTGACCAGCTTGAACACATCAGGCACCAGCCCGAAACCGAAGTGCGCACGCATCTCCGCATAGAGCTCTGCCGTGGCGCCGACAGCCTGGCTCTCGTTCATCACCGGCAGTCGAACGCTTTCACCGTCTGTGCTCATTTCAGCTCCCGAAAGGTTGAGCGCTCTTGCAAAGTTCTATGTATAATTAAAGTACGATACGCGGTAAGGAGATCACCATGGGTCACTCGCGACGAAACTACGGCCAGTACTGCGGCCTTGCGTCGGCCCTGGACGTCGTGGGCGAGCGGTGGACTCTCCTCATTGTTCGCGAGCTGCTTCTCGGCCCCCGCCGCTACGGGGAGCTCCTCGCCGAGCTCCCGGGGATCGGCACCAACCTGCTCGCCGAGCGACTCAAGAACCTGGTCGAGCTGGGCGTGATCATCAAGCCCGAGTCGCGGGAACATGGCTATGAGCTCACCGAGCTCGGGCAGCGGCTCCGGGAGCCCGTCCTCATGCTGGCTCGCTGGGGCATGTCGTTCCTCGGCGCACCCGACGAGGGCCTGGAGGTGCGCCCGCACTGGGGATTCCTCGCGGTGCAGGCCATGATCGACCCTGAGCTGGCACCTGACGTCGACGAGGCCTACCAGTTCCACGTCGATGACGTCGTCTTCCACATCGCGATCGAGGGGCGGGTTCCGCGGGCTGTGGAGGGCCCGTACGCAGGCCAGGCCGGCGTGGTGGCCCGCACGGACGCGAAGACGTTCGTGGAGATCGGCGCCAAACGCCTGAGCCCCTTCGAAGCGCTGGCCTCGGGCAGGCTGTCGCTCGTGGGTGAGACCGATGCGGTGATCAGGTCCAGCGTGCTTCTCGGCCTCATGCCCGCGACGGCGGCTCCCATGGCCTCTTCCACGCGCTGAACACCCTGCGGCTATCGCTTTCCGCAGCCGATACCGCTTTGAGAGGCGGCCGCTCCGAGTAGTCGAGCGCACAGCACTTCCCTCTCTGTCGGCGTGAGCGCGCGCCTTCATTGAAGGAGCATCTTGTCTCGATTGCAATGCTTGACTATATATCTCTAAAGTTGTCTACTTTGAGGAGTTGGTAGAGCTTCGCCCCGCGCTCGCGGGCCGTGAGAAATCGCCTTTGTGACGGCCTGCCGCGGCGGCTCCATGGGTGCCGTGCACCTGTCTCCAGAGGAGAGACCATGCCGCATATCGCCATGTCCCCTGAGCTCGCTCCTGGCACGCCGGGTCTGTTCCAGTACCGCCCCGAGACCGGTCGGCCCCTGGGCGAACTCGCTGAAGTGCTCCTCCGCAATCCCCATTCGCTGAGCCGAGGTGACCGCGAGCTCATCGCGGCCTACGTCTCGGTGCTGAACCAGTGCAGGTTCTGCAGCTCGACTCACTCCGAGGTCAGCGCAGCCCAGATCAGCGGCGGCAGGGCGCTGGTCGACAAGGTGATCGACGACCTCGACAGCGCTCCGATCTCGGCCAAGCTCAAGGCGCTCATCACGATCGCCGGCGCCACCACGCGAGGTGGCCACGAGGTGACCAGCCCCATGGTCGACGCCGCTCGCCAGGCCGGGGCGACGGACACCGAGATTCACGACACGGTGCTCATCGCCGCGGCGTTCTGCATGTTCAACCGCTACTGCGACGGCCTGGCGGCCATCGTCCCCGACGACCCCGCCGCCTACGTCGGGATGGCGCAGATGATCATCAACGACGGATACCGGATGTGCGCGACCGGCCACTAGAGGCCCGTCAGACGGCGGCCGCCCGGCACGCGAATGCGCCAGCCGTGGCGGCCGCTCACCGTCCAGCCTTTCGACGCTCATCCGGAAAGGGCTGTCATGAGCGAAACCACCCCGCCTGCTGTCCGTCTCACCACGCTGTCGCCGGGCGCGGGCTGCGCCTGCAAGCTCCCTCAGTCCTCCCTCGAACAGCTCATGAACGGTTTTGGAGCGCTCAGCGACACTTCAGGCCCCGAAATGATCGTGGGTCTGGCGGAAGGCGACGACGCGGCAGTCATCCAGCTCGACTCGGGTCAGGCCCTCATCCTCACCACCGACTTCTTCACCCCGATCGTCGATGACCCCTATGACTGGGGCCGGATCGCCGCGGCGAACGCACTCTCCGATGTCTACGCCATGGGAGGCCGACCACTCGTCGCACTCAACCTGGCGGCATGGCCGGGTGACGAACTTCCGCTGAGCATGCTCGCCGACGTGATGAAAGGCGCCGCCGCGACGGCCGCGACCGGTGGCTGCGCGGTCGTCGGCGGCCACACCATCAGCGATCCCGTTCCCAAGTACGGCATGGCAGTTCTCGGCCTGGCCGATCCATCGCGCCTGCTGACCATCGACCGAGCCAGGGTGGGCGACGACCTGGTTCTTACCAAGCCGCTGGGGACAGGCGTGGTGGTCACCGCGCTCAAACAGGGTGCCGTAGACCGGATGACAGTCGAAGAGGCGGTCGCGTCCATGGTCGCACTGAACGAGGCGGCCGGCGAGGTGGCCGTCTCGATGGGAGTGCGCGCGGCGACCGACGTGACCGGATTCGGCCTCCTCGGCCATCTACGCAGGATGCTCAAGGCCAGTGGCGTCGCGGCGGACCTGGACGCGGACCGCGTACCGCTCCTCCCGGACGCGCGCGAGCTCGCCGCCAAGGGCTACGTGCCCGGCGGCACGCGCGCCAACGTGGACTTCCTTCAGGACTGGGTCCAGATCAGCGTCGCGGTCGACGAAGAGGTGGCGATCCTCCTGCATGACGCGCAGACCTCCGGCGGCCTGCTGATGTCGGTGCCGAGCCCGTCGAGCGATCTCGTGGAGCGGCTGCGAGGGCATGGCATCGCCGCAGCGGTGATCGGCCAGGTCATCCCTGGCACCCCCGGCCGGATCAATGTCCGCGCGGGCGTGTGACGACCAGTACAGCAGGACGTTGTTCTCTTCCTGGAGGCGAAGGTCATGAGCGGAGACCCGCGACGAGCCCTGCCCAAGATGGACACCGTCCTTGCTCACCCACAGATCACCGAGCAGATGCGCACCTGGGGAAGGCCCCTCCTCACCGAGATGGCGCGACGCGCGCTGGAGGACGCCCGCCAGGCCGTCCTCGACGGAGTGCCGCTGCCGCCGTTGGACGACATAGCGGCCGCGGTCACGCGGACCGTTGAGCTGCTCACGGTCGGCCGGGTCCAGGAGGTCATCAACGCCACCGGGGTCGTCCTGCACACGAACCTCGGCCGCGCGCCGCTGTCGGAGGCCGCTCGCGAAGCCATGCTCGCCGCCGCCGGCTACTCGACCGTGGAGTTCGATCTGCGGACCGGCGGGCGCGGCAAGCGGGGAAGCACGGCCAACGCCCTGCTGAGAGAGCTGACCGGAGCCGCCGGTGGGATGGCGGTCAACAACGCGGCCGCCGCGCTCTTCCTCGCCCTCGGCGCGTTCGCCCGCGACCGCGAGGTGATCGTCTCCAGGGGAGAGCTGGTCGAGATCGGGGGCGAGTTCCGGATCCCCGCCATCATGGAGGCGGCAGGAGCGCGCCTGGTCGAGGTCGGATCGACCAACCGGACCCATCTCTGCGACTACGTCGATGCCATCAATGAGCGCACCGCCATGCTCATGGTGGTACATCCCTCCAACTACCGTATCGAGGGCTTCACCGCTCAGCCAGCCGTATCCGACCTCGTCGCGGTGGCACGCGAGGCCGGCGTCCCCCTCCTCCACGACATCGGCTCCGGCCTTCTCCGCGGTCGCATGGGGGATGAGCCCACCCTTGAGGAGAGCCTCAAGGCGGGGGCGGACCTCGCCGTCTTCTCCGGCGACAAGCTCTTCGGCGGGCCACAGGCCGGGATCATCGTCGGCGACGCGATCCTCGTACAGAAGCTCGCCCGTCATCCCATCGCGCGCGCGGTCCGCATCGACAAGGTGACGCTCGCCGCGCTGGAGGCGACGCTCCTGGCGCACCTGTCGGGGCGTCAGCAGGATCTTCCCGTGCTACGCATGCTCGGCATCCCGCTGGAGGAGTTGAGAGGGCGCGCCGATCGGCTGGCGCACGAGCTCGGTCCTCAGGCGTCGGTACGGGAGGGGACCGGCATGGTGGGCGGCGGCAGCATGCCGGCGGAGCGGCTGCCCACGATCGTCGTGGAGATCAAGCCGCACGCGGTGACCGAGACCGCGATGGTGAGCCGACTCCGAGCCTGCGATCCACCCGTGATCGTGCGCGCTGAGCGGGGGCGGGTGATCGTCGATCTGCGTACGGTGCCACCTGGTCAGGACGCACAGGTCACGACGAGCTTGCTCAAGACGATGTGCTGAGTCTTCCTGGGTCTTCCTGGACGGACGATGGCGCGGCCAGGTGTTGGCCGGCTCCGCGCGTCACCCTCAGGCGTGCGGCCGAGAGATCGACTCCTATGGCTTGCCGGTCCTGAGCCTGACTCGCCGCGTCGTGGAATCCACGCGCACGGTGTGTCCCTTGTCGTCGAGGTACTCCAGCAGAGGGATCGCCACTCTACGAGTGGTGTCGAGCGCGCTTCTGGCCTCGCTCGCCGTGAATGGCTGGGGCAGGGTGCTGAGAATCTCGACAGCCGCCTGCTCGGCGCCCAGCGGCAACACGACGCCTTCGGCCAGTCTGAGCAGGGCGCCGACACGGGCGGCAGCGATGACTGCCTTCGAGGTCAGGCCGAGCTCAACCAGCCGTGCCGTGTCGGGAGCGCGGAAGGGGGCCGTGGCGAGCTCGTCTTCGAGTCGACGTACCGCGGCGGCCACCGCCTCAGGCAGCTGAGGCGTGGCAGCCGGCCGGTGAATCCGGCCCGTCTCAACCCGCATCGGAGGCTGCACGAGCGCTTCCACCAGGCGTCGATCCGGAAGGCCGAGCGCCTGCTTGGCGATGTCCACGGGCAGGGACGGAGCCAGGGGATTCTTCCCGGCGTACTCGCCGACGAGTCGCGTGAGCTGCCCGCCGAGCACTGCCCATCGGGCGGGGTCGACCAGCCAGTCGCCGGCGGCATGGTGCCCCTCGGCCTGACGTCCCATGAGGGCGAAGTCGGACTTCTTGAGGTACTGATGCCTGCGCAGGAGCTCGCGCCCGGTCGGCGCCTCTGGCCATGAGGCGAGCTCCCGGCAGGCGGCCGCGGCGGCGCCTCGTCCGCTGAGAGACGGAGGCCGGACGTCGAGCACCGTCACTCCCGCGATCCGGCGCGAGCCCGGGTCCCGCAGGATCGCGCGATCACCGACATGAAAGGGTGCGGCCTGCGCCAGGGTCAGACGGGCGAACTCCTTGCCCAGACGCCGGACTCGGACGGCCACCGCGGCAGATCCGATGTGGAGGATGCACTCGCGGCCGACCTCGTCATTGGTCAGCCCCCGCAATCGGACGTCCAGTGAGCGCGTGGCCGTCCACTGGTCGGGAGTGGTGAGCGCCATCCCGCGTACGGTGTCCGACAGCTCGGTTCCCTTGAGGTTGAGCGCCACCCGGGAGACGCCCGAGGCCGATGTCACCTTCCGCTTGAGGGACTCCAGCCCGCGGACCCGTACTCGGCGGCCTGACGGGCTCAGCACCAGCTCGTCGCCCACCGATACCTTGCCGTCGGGGAGGGTGCCGGTGACGACCGTGCCCATGCCCTTGACGGTGAACACGCGGTCGATCCACAGTCTGACCGGCGCGTCGGGTTGCGCGGGTGGAAGGTCGGAAACGAGCCTGTCCAGGGCCTTCACCAGGTCGTCGATGCCTTGGCCCGTCGTGCTGCTCACGGTGACGGCTTCGATGTCTCCCAAGCAGGTCCCCGCGAGCTCGGAGCGCGCCTCCTCCACGGCGAGGGACGGGTCCGCACGGTCCGACCGCGTGACGACGAGCAACCCGTGAGCCATGCCCAGCGCGTCGATGACAGCCAGGTGTTCGGCCGACTGCGGCATCCAGCCTTCGTCAGCGGCCACCACCATCATGACCGCGGGCACGGGGCCGACACCGGCCAGCATGTTGGTCACGAACCGCTCGTGGCCGGGCACGTCGACGAAGGCCAGTGATCGTCCGGAAGGAAGAGTTCGCCAGGCGAACCCCAGGTCGATCGTCAGCCCTCGCCGGCGCTCCTCGGCCCACCGGTCCGGCTCCATTCCCGTGAGCGCCCGGACGAGCGTGGACTTGCCGTGATCCACGTGGCCAGCGGTCGCGACTACGTGCATGCGTGCTTCCCATCGCTCGGGCGTTCCAGCGAGGATCTCCAGCGGAGGCGAACGGGAATCGAACCCGCCGGCGACGTGAACGCCGCCCCATCGGTTTTGTAGACCGGGAGGGCCACCAGGCACCCAACGCCTCCATTAACTAACTAACGATATCTATAGCTCAAAGTCAACCGATCGGGACGTGCGATCCTCGGGACCCTCACCTTCTACCGGCGCGACGTCGCTATTCAAAAGGTGTTTTGTTCATCAGAACGATGAACTGGGTTGATCGGGCATCGGGCTCTTGACTATATGGATTTAAAGCGATCCACTGTGCATATCGACGCTCAGCGTTCTGAGCTTGCTCGGACGGGTGTCCTGATCAGCTGCCCAGGTTGGGAGAGAAGCATGACCATCGCTGACCGCGCGCTGTCGACGACGTCGCCCGACGTTGGCCCCCTGCTCAAGGAGTACCGAGAGCAGTTCGTCCCTGTCGCCGTGGACTACCTGGAGAGGAGGATCAGCGCCAACGAGCTGCGTCGCCTGTGGAAGCCGCACTACCTCGGAACCTTCCACCAGTACGACCTGACCGTGGAGCAGGCCTGGCGGCAGCAGAGCGGCTCCACCGGCCGGCTCGAGTCCGGCGGCCCCCCGGCTGACCCTCACCACGAGACACCGCTCGCCCACTTCCCGGTGAGCGTTGCCTACAACAACCTCGATCGTCTGATCGAGGTGCTGGCGATCGAGCTTGGCGACCAGACGGTCGACAAGACCCGGATCCGCGAGCGCACAGTCGACTTCGCGCACGTCATCGACTCGCTCGATGCTCTCATGGCGTCACTCGACAACTGACGGGTGACGCCGGGCAAACCCGCTCCATCGCTCTCACTCGAAAGGTTGAACTGTGAGCGAACCATTCGGAATCCTTCAGCAACTCCTCGACAGGGGGGTCGCGGCTGATATCGACGCCGCCACCCTCTCTCCGGCGGAGGTTGTGAAGGGTCACGCATCCGCGTGGGGAGGGCCGGGGAACCTGTACCCCATCCGCCCCTACACGCTGACGCCGTCGGCCCTTGAGACCTTCATCGTCCGCGAGCGCATCCACGTGCGCATCGACGGCCTCGGTGAGGACATCGTCGACCTCCACGGTATGGCGATCTACCGTCGCCACGACCCGCACTCCGCCACCGAGCTGGACTGGGCCAGTTCGACGATCACCGCTCAGTTCCTGTCGCTCCAGGTGACGGGGCACAGCGAGATCTTCGGCCAGGTCAAGGTCTCGAACACCCCCAGCAAGTCGGAGGGGGCCCGGGTCAAGCCGAGTCCGGCGCCCGATGATGGGACGACGATGCCCATCAAGGACTGTATCACCATGATCTATCCTCGGTTCGAGGTAGAGCAGCTCGGCACGACCGTTGACACCGGCGACCAGGTGGTCCGTCTGGAGTCGCGGGTCGCGATGGTCCCGCCGATCGGGGACGTGTCGCGTACATCCAGGTCCTACCCGCTGTATGACAGCGAGGGCCGTCAGCTCGGCGAGTTGATCGCCGCCGACATCGAGATCGGGAACCTGCTGCACCACGTTCCCATCACCAGCGCGGTGGTGCCCGCCGAACTCGCCAGACTGCTGGCGTAGGCACCGAGACGATGAGTGGCGTGCGCGTTGAAGGGCCGGCCCGTGCGAACTTTCGCGCGGGCCGGCTCGACTCCTATGCGTTCGGTGTCGAAGCGACGATCGGGCACAACCCCATGCGGTACCTCTTCGCGCGACGGTTCTCCGACAGGGCCACGAGTGCGATCACCGCGATCTTTGTCCTGAAGCCCGACGTACTCTTCGGAACTTATGTCTGGATTGAGGAGAGTCTCGATTCGGCCTCATGTCAGATCCACACCTATTTGCCGACGATGAAGAAGCCGATCCAGGTCGTGGATCGGCTGATGTTCGACTGCCTGCCACTGACCGATATCGGCTATCTGGACCTCATGGCCTGGCCCCATCCCGCTCTTCAGCCCAGCCGGGCCGACGGGTGCCCTCCCGTCGATGGACGCACGAGGGCGGAGAAGCGGTGCTATGCCGGGTCGTCGTCATTGTCGGGACTCCACGTGACAGAGCTCGTCACCCCCCGCCATGGGCTCGTGGTGACGAGAGTGGTGAGCCATCGGGGACAGCAGATCAGGCGCTGGGACGCCTTGGAGCTGGGCAGCGCCGAGGAGGACCGGCTACCTCGCCGCGTGCGTGTCGCCCGGGTCGAAAGCGGCCATCGGACCGATTTCTCTCGAACCAGCGGAATCGTGGCTGTACCTGCCGAAGGGTTCGACACCCCACCGGAGATGCTCCGTGAGGTGGTGGAGCGGCACCTGAGTGAAGAACAGGAGTGAGCGCACATGCCTGGCCTGTCGTCTGCCGCTCGGGTCGGTGGCCGAGTGCTTCATCTGAGCGTGACGGTCGCCTCAGCGGTGCCCCGTCTGCTGATCGTGGCCGTATCGGCTCGGCGACAGGACAGGCGGGCGCGTCTCTCCCAGGAGATCGCCGGCATGATCGAGCGGTTGGGCGGCGCGTTCCTCAAAGCAGGGCAGTTACTGGCCACCCGGGTAGATCTGGTCGGCGCCGAGCTGGCCGCCGCGCTGGGCAGGTTGCACGACGACGTCAAGCCGATGAGCACCCGGCAGGCTCTGCTCACGGTGACCACTGCCTTCGAGACGGTGCCGGCGGGCATCGAAGCCGCTGTGTGGACTCCTCCCGTGGCCAGCGGCTCCATCGCGTGCGTCTACCGCGCATGTCACGACGGGACCGACGTGGCGCTGAAGGTGCGGCGTCCGGACGTGGCCCGGCGCTTCGCCGCTGACATCGCCATCGTGGCGTTCCTCACCAGGGCGGCCGCGAAGCTGCCGATGTTGCGCCGGGTGCCGCTGGTGGAGATCGCTGATCAGGTCGGAATGTCGCTGGCCGCCCAGCTGGACTTCTCGCGGGAAGTCGAGCATCTCCGGCGGCTGCGTACCGACCTCGCCGACCTGCCTGACATCGTGGTGCCCGCCGTGCTGGACGAGTTGTCATCGGGCGGTGTCATCGCGATGGAGTACGTCCACGGGCTCGACCGCGCGGCAGCCGACAAGCTTCCAGCCGAGACGAAAGAGGCCGGATTGTCGCGCCTGGTAGGGGCGGTCTACCACATGCTCTTCGTCGACGGATTCATCCACGTCGATCTGCACCAGGGAAACGTCTATTTCCGGGCCGACGGCACCGTCGTCATCCTGGATGCCGGATTCATGTTCCGGTTGAGCGACATGGCCCGGACGAGATTCACGCAGTTCTTCGCCGGAATGATCCGTGGCGACGGTGAATTTTGTGCCGATATTTTGTTGTCGACAGTGCGTCACGTCGAAAAAGGTGCCGACGTCTCGGCGTTCAGGCGGGATGTGACGGATCTGGTGGCGCGGAGCACCGGCGCGGTCGCCAAGGATTTCGAACTGGCTGCCTTCTCCGTCGAACTGTTCGACCTCCAGCGGAGAAACCGCCTGTTCGCAGAGTCGGAGTTCGTCTTCCCGCTGCTCTGCCTGCTGTCGCTCGAGGGTGCGGTACGGCGGCTGCATCCGCTGATGGACTTTCAGCTGGAGGCGGCTCCTCATGTCATGCATGGCCTCCTCCTGACAGACGCCGCTGTTACGTGACGAAGGTTCCTTGTCACGCGCCGGAATCCCGGTCGGAGAGGGCTTGACAGGTCCATTGCCTCCATAGAATATGACTATATATTTCTAAAGTAAATTCGCATGCATGGTATTGGTTCGCCCTGGGCCTCGCCTGTCCTGATCAGCTTGGAGCGTTTGGCATGTCCGCGCGAGAATTCCCGCGACAAGCACCACCGATCAGTGGTTCCGTCGCCACGCTGTGTCTCACGGCATTCGTTGTCATGGTCGACACCACAGTCGTGCAGGTGATGGTCCCGGACCTGGTCCGGGTCGCCGGAGGCAACCTGGATCACGCGCTGTGGGCCGTCAACGGTTTCGTGCTCACCTATGCGGCGCTCCTGATCACCGCCGGTCGTCTGGGTGGCCTGCGCGGCCCGAAGGTTCTTCTCCTGGCCGGCCTCGTCGTCTTCGCTCTGGCGTCCCTGGCATGCGGCCTGTCCTCGTCGTCGGCGCAGCTCATCGCCGCCAGACTGGCGCAGGGCGTCGGCGGCGCGTTGATCGTTCCGCAGAGCCTCACCATCATCGCGACGGTCTTCCCGAAGGAGCGGCGCGGGATGGCTCTCGGAGTCATCAGCGCGACCATGGCACTGGCGGCGATCATCGGCCCTGTCGGAGGGGGCCTGGTCGTCAACACCTGGGGCTGGCGATGGGCCTTCCTGGTCAACGTGCCCATCTGCGTGGTCGCCCTGGTACTGACCCTCCTGTGGGTACCCGATGCCCCCTCGGGACCGCGTCAGGCGCTCGACTGGCCGGGCGTGGCACTGGCCACCGCGGGTCTCGTGGCGATCACCTACTCGCTGATCGGCAGGAGTGAGTTCGGCTCCGTGTTCGCGGTCGCCGGCGTACTGCTGCTTGTGCTGTTCGTCTGGTGGGAACGGCGGTACAAGGCGCCGTTGATGCCGACCGCCTTGTTCCGCCGGCGCTCTTTCAGCCTTGCCGGGTGGCTGGCCTGCACACAGTTCCTGGTGCTGTCCGGCCTCATGCTCGTCGTCAGTCTCCATGTGCGAGGGCCGCTCGGCGGCAGTGCGATCGACACCGCTCTGGTTTTCCTGCCCATGGCTGTCACAGCGGGCCTCGTGTCCCCGCTCGCAGGCGCGATCACCGATCGGGCGGGAGGACGGCTCGTCATCATCGCCGGACTGCTGGCGATGGGTGTCGGCGTGGCCGGCTTCGCCGTCCTGGCCGCCGAATCGGCTTCGCTCGCGCTGCTGGCCCTGCCGTTGGGCGTGGTGGGATGCGGCGTCGGACTGGTGATGGCGCCGGCCAGCGTCGAGGCAGTCAGCGAACTCCCGCCCTCCCTTGTCCCTGCGGCGTCCGGCGTGCTGAACACGGGCAGGCAGGTAGCCGGACTGCTCGGCGTGGCGATCACGGGGGCGCTCCTTCAGACCGGCACACCCGGGGGAGCTCCGACCGGCACACCGGCTGGAGTCGCTCTGGGACTTCTTGCGGGGATCGCGCTGGTGGCCGCGGTGAGCGGATTGCTGCTCAGAACACGACCGGCCCAGCCTGAGGTCCTCCCGGTCACCTCCGTGACCTCGTGATCTGCATCTGTTTTCGCCGTCCGTCGCGTCTCATCGAGTTTCGAGGAGATCATCATGCGCCAGTGTCTGGACGAACGCCAGAGATCGCTTCTAGCGCTCACCGACAAGGTGGTTCCCGCGCTGTCCGAGCGAGCGGCACGCCACGATCGGGACAACGCGTTCCCGCATGACAACTACAACGACCTGCGCGACGCCGGGCTCATGAGGCTGACGGTCCCCGAGGAGCTGGGCGGTCTCGGAGCGGACCAGCAGGACATGCTGTTGGTCCTGGAGCAGCTGGCGGCCGCTGACGGCGCCACGACGCTGGCCTACGCCATGCACGTCGCGCCGCTCGGTTCATGGGGGCTGACCTGGCGCCGGACCGGTGCCCCGCCGCTCGAACAGGTCCTGCGCCTCGCGGCGACGGGGCACCTCACCCTGGCCGCCATCGCCAGTGAGATCGGGACCTCCAACCTGTTCACCGATGCCAGGACGACCGCCACGCGGGTGGACGGCGGCTTCCTTCTCAACGGCCGCAAGAATTTCGGCACCAACAGCGCGGTGGCCACCATGTGGGCGAGCACCGCCCGATATGAGGATCCCGAGCTGGGCCCTCGGCTGCTGGTCCTTCTCGTGGATCCCGCCGGCAAGGGGGTCACGATCGAGCAGACCTGGGACACGCTCGGCATGCGGGCCACCCAGAGCAACGACGTCGTCTTCGACGATCTTTTCGTCCCGGATCAAGGCGTCGTCCAGTCCATCCCGATCGGTCACTTCGACGTCCAGGTTCTGGAGACGATCATCTGCTGGACCGCTCCCAGTTTCGGCGCCGTCTACACGGGGATCGCCGCGGGAGCCCTTGACTGGGCCGTCGAGCAGATCCGCCGGAGAGGACTCGACAGGGATGCCCGCGTCCAGGACGCCATCGCGGACGTCGAGATCGCCTTGGAGGTCAACCGCAGTGTGCTGCGCCGCCATGCGGCCGAGGTGACGAACGGACAGTTGATCGGCCAGCTCGGCGTGCAGGAAGGACTGGGGCGGTGCGCCTTCGTCAAGAACGTCTGCACGAACAACGCGGCAGCGATCATGACTCGCCTGGCCGACGTGGTCGGAGGGGCGGCCTACAGCCGTACACAGCCCTTCGAACGCATGTGGCGTGACGTGCAGGCCGGACTGATCATGCCCATCAACAACCGCACGGGTAAGGAGTTGATCGGCGCGAGCGCGCTCGGGATAGCCCTTGCTCCTGTCGCCCCGGCGCCCCGGTTCCCCGGCGCGGCTCCTTCCACCGGTGATGAGCGGAGATGAAGCGGGGACGGAAGGCCGTCGCGGTCCTGATGTCGTTGCTGCTCCTGGCCATCGGCTGCGGCTCGGGTCGCCAGGAGCCTCAGGACGGCCTGCCCACGACCTTGCGCGTCGGGATCATCCCCAACATCTCACCGGAGAATCAGCGGGCGCAGTACGAACCCTTCCGCGCCTACCTGGCCGACAGACTCAAGACCGACGTCGAGCTCTTCGTGGCGACCAACTACGCGGGCGTGGTGTCCGCGCTGGTCGCCAAGAAACTCGATGTGGCATACCTGGGTGGGTTGACCTACGTCCAGGCCGAGGCGCAGACGGGGGTGGTCCCGCTCGTCACCGAGATAGACCAGGAGACCGGTACACCCGCGTACCTGTCCGCGGTGGTGGTGAAGGCGCGCTCGCCGTACAGGTCGACCAAGGACGTGGTGGCAGCCGGCGGGAAGTTCGCCTTCGGCGACGTCAGCTCCACGTCGGGCAGCCTGTACCCGCGGGTCATGATCGTCGACGCGGGCGCCCGGTGTGATGTCGGCGATCTCACCGCGTGCCCGCCGCTCTCGTCGGTCTCGTTCACCGGCGGTCACGACGCGACCGCACAGGCCGTGCTGTCCGGGGGAGCGGACGCCGGCGGAATCGAGCTCCGAATCCTGCACAGGCTCGAGAAGCAGGGAAGCGTGCCCAAGGGAGCGCTTCAGGCCGTCGAAACACGCCAGGTCATGGGCTACCCGTGGGTCGCGAGCCGAGATCTCGACGCAACGTCCCGGAAGGCGGTCACCGACGCGTTCCTCGCCATCCGCGATCCGAAGCTTCTGGATCTCATGCGGGCCAAGAGTTATGCGGCCGTCACCGCCACGGACTACGCGGAGGTCCGTCAGCACGCCACCGCCCTTGGACTGCTGACCCCGCCACGAGGGCAGTGATGGGCTCAGAGGGCGTGGAGATCAACGTCTCGCAGGTCACGGTGATCTTCGCAGGGCGGGCGGTGCTCGACGACGTGACTCTCAAGGTCGACGTCGGGGAACGGCTCGCGTTGCTCGGTCCATCGGGCGCCGGTAAGACGACTCTCCTTCGTGTGATCGTCGGCGCGGTCCGTCCTGATCGAGGGCAGGTCGCCATCGACGGCTCCAGCCCGTTCGGCCGCCGTACGGCCGTGACCAGGTTGAGAAGAGCAATCGGATGCGTCCGCCAGCGGGACGACCTGGTGCCGGGGCTCACGGCCAGTACGAACATCCTGGCCGGGGCGGCACACCAATGGCGGCTGGCCGACTGGGCATCGATCCTCGCCGGAGTCGTTCCTCGTCGCTTCGCCGGCAGGCTCGCCGAACTGGCCCACCGGCACGAGATCGAGCACACGCTCAGCAAGCGGGTGGAGCAGCTGTCGGGAGGCGAGCGCCAGCGCGTGGCGCTGGCGCGAGCCCTGTTCACCCGGCCCCGCCTGCTCCTCGCCGACGAGTGCACCTCAGGTCTCGATCCGGTACGGGCCGCCGTCGCCCTGGAGCACCTCAGAAACAGCGGCGCGACACTGGTGGCCACCACTCACGACCTGAACGTGGCCAGGTTCTGCGACCGGGTGGTCGCACTCCGCGAAGGAAGGGTCGTCTACGACGGCTCCCCACCCGACAGCGAGGAGATCGAGCGCATCTACGGGAAGGTCGACCCGGCGGAGATGGTCATATGACGATGGACGACCTGACGGTTCGATCGGGACGGCCCTCGCGCAGATCCCTGCGTCTGGTCGTGGTGGCGGTGGTCGTGGTGGCCGTCTCCTGGTCGCTCGCGGGCACCGGCATCGGGTTGGGCTCCCTCATCCAGGGACGTGCCGGAGCCGTACAGATGATCTCCGGGCTCATGCCGCCGGATCTCGACGCGGCGCTTCTTTCGAGGGTGCTGAACGCTGCCGTGGAGACCTTGCAGATGTCGATAGCAGCGCTCCTACTGGGAGCGATGATCGGTCTCCCGCTCGCGGTCCTGATGGCGGCGAATGTCCAGGCACCCGTGCCGCTCGCCATGGCCGCGCGGGGAATCGCGACGCTGCTGCGCAGCGTGCACGAGTTGCTGTGGGCGCTGCTGTTCGTGGCCACTGTGGGTCTCGGCCCTGCCGCGGGGGTGTATGCCATCGCTCTCCACTCGGCCGGGGTGATGGCCAAGCTCTGCTCGGAGCAACTCGAAGCCGTGGACCCGGGGCCCGTGGAGGCCATGCGGCTCACCGGCGGCGGCAGGGCCACGACCGCACTGCTCGGCATCGTCCCGCAGGCACGGGCGAACCTCGCCTCCCAGGTGCTCTACCAGTGGGAATGCAATATCCGCAGTTCCGTCGTCATCGGGTTCGTCGGGGCCGGCGGCATCGGGCAGGCCCTCGGCATCGCCCTGCACCTGTTCCGCTACCAGGAGCTCGCCACCCTGGTGGCCTCTGTCGTGATCCTGGTCATCGGAGTGGACCGGATCTCGAAGGTCTTCCGGAGCCGTCTGGGCGCGGCCTCCGGGCGCACGAGCGGCCGCAGGTCGCGTCCCTACCGATCACTCCTTGAGAGGAGCTCCAGATGAAGTTCCTGTTCGTCCTGCACGATGCGCCGTACGGAAGCGAACGGACGTACAACGGCATCCGGTGGGCCAGGCAGATGCTCGACGAGGACGGCAACGAGGTCAAGGTCTTCCTCTTCGGAGACGCCGTGGCATCGGCGATGGCCGGGCAGAAGACGCCGGACGGCTACTACAACGTCGGACATATGATCAAGGGCCTGGCGTCCAAGCAGGCAGAGGTCGGCTGCTGCGGCGCCTGCCTCGACGCCCGCGGAATCAGCGAGGGCAGCGTCGCCAAAGGCGCGCGTAGATCCTCCATGAAGGAGCTCGCCCAGTGGACTTCCTGGGCAGATCGGACCATCAACGTGTAAGTGCCCCGGAAAAGAGACCGGCCGGATACTCCCGCTGCGGAGTATCCGGCCGGAGTGTGTCAGCCCAGGCTCGCCATCGCGCGAATGGCGCGATCGACTTCCTGGGGGTTGGTGACGATGCTCGGACCGAACCGGACGAAGGACTCCCGGTAGGGCGTCTCAGCGGCCGAGATGCCTTGTTCGCCCAGCTTCTGCACGACAGCCTCAGGCTTCAGGCCATCGATCGAACAGCAGAGGATTCCCGCTGACAGCTCAGCGGAGCGAGGCGTCACCACGCGCACGTGCTTCATGCCGGCCAGGCCGGCATGAAGCTGATCGGCCTGCGAACGGACGCGAGCGGCGATGCGGTCCCGGCCGATGCTCTGGTGGAACTCGACCGCCTTGGCCAGCGCCCATCGATGTTCGAAGGTGTGGTAGCCGCCGAGCGTGGCCAACTCGCCGGGAGCCCCCTTCGGAGACCGGCCCGAGAGCCAGCCGACGAACGCCGGCATCGAGAAGCTCGGGACGACAGGTTGGAACCGGGCCCACGCGGCCGGGTTGCCCCAGATGAAGCCGGTGCCACGAGGACCGAAAAGCCACTTGTGCGTCGAGGTCATGAAGAAGTCGCAGCCGAGATCCTTCATCGTCACGTTCTCGGCCGCGAAGCCGTGTACGCCATCGACACAGAGCAGGATCCGGTCCTTCTCGTCACGCTTGGCGTTGACCTCGGCCAGAGCGTCAGCGATTTCCTTGACGGGCAGTTTCAGTCCCGTACTCGAGTGCACCCAGGTCACCGCCATCACGCGAGTCCTCCTGGTGACGGCGGCGCGCAGCTTCGCCACCAGTTCGCCGGACCGTGCGCGCGCGGGATCGTCGTAGAGCTTCACGGTCCTGACCACCGCTCCGGTGGCCTGCGCGCGAAGGCGGAGCGATTCGTGAGTGGAGTAGAACTCGTGCTCGGTGGTCACGATCTCGTCGCCCGGCCTCAGCCCCAGCCCGCCGTACACCACGCCGATGGCCATGGTGGCGCTGTCGGTGAGGGCGATCTCCTCGGCTTTGGCGCCGATGTACCCGGCGAGGGCCTTGCGCACGTGATCGCTGCGCTCGAAGTCCTGCATGCCCATGCCGTACTGCTGAGGAAAGGAATCCAGCCCGTCGCGGAACTCCTTGATCGCCGCGGTCACGGGAGCGGGATGCGAGGCGAGCATGAACGCGGAGAAATGCGCGAGACGGCGGGTGAGGGGGAACTGGGCGCGTACGGACTCCCAGTTGTCGGGGTCCAGTGGCGGGACGGCCTCTGGAGTCCTCGGCGAGGGCGGGGCGCCGGCTTGGGCCGTGGTGCATCCTGCCGCGAGCACGCCCGCTGTGGCGAGGACGCTGCCGCGGAGCAGCTCCCTTCTCCCGTAGCTGTTTCCCATAGTGCCACCGGGAGCTTCCTGGGACGATTGAGGGATGTAGTCAGCCATGATGCCTCCTGTGCACAGCTTGCAGCAGTGAAGGGGCTATATTTTTCTAAAGCTTAGCACCGGGTCATGGAGAGCCAAAGGCGTGCCTGGGTAACTCTCGGCCGAGATGTCGAAATATCCCCATCGTTATTCGTCTTCGTATCAGGAGGTGCTCAGGTGAGATATGCGCTTGTGTTCCGCGACGCCGGAGAGATCGAGGTGGCGTGGGAAGCGATGAGCGGTGACGAACAGGACGAGGCGTTCCATCAGATCGACCGCTGGGTCGCTCGCCACGCTGATCGCATCCGGCACAGCCGCCACCTCGCGTCGGTGGTGACCGCGACGACTCTCCGCCGGTCAGCCGGTGGGAAGGTCCGCTTGGTCGACGGACCCTCCGGCAGCGAGTCCGCTGCCGTCAGCGGCTACATCGAGGTCGAGGTGAAGCATCTGGAGGAAGCCATCGACATGGTGCGGAACTGGCCGTTCGACACGCTGGTCGAGATCCGCGCGATCTCGCGAGGCGACCAATCAGCGGTCCACCAGGGTTTCCCGCATACGTACCGCGACGACCACGCCAGAGGCCACGGTGATTCCAGCGATCACCCAGACCGCCGCCCGGACGCCGTACAGGTCCGCCAGCACCCCCGCGAGCAAGGCGCCCACCGCGAAGCCCCCGTCACGCCATAGCCGGTAGACGCCTACGGATCGGGCGCGCCATGAGGGATGGGCGACATCGCCCACCGCGGCGAGCAGGGTGGGGTACACCATCGCGGTGCCCGCGCCGATCAACGCGACGGCGATCAACCAGCCGATGAAGTCGTCCACCGAAGCGACGGCGCCGAGCGCCAGTCCCTGGACGATCATGCCGCCTGTGATGAGGTGCTTGCGTCCGATGCGGTCGGAGACCGCGCCGGTGAGCATCTGGCCCGCGCCCCACACGGCAGGCAGCGCCGCCGTGAGCAGGCCGATCTCCGGGAGACTCAGGCCGCCCGCGGCGAAAAGTATGGGGAACAGCCCCCACGCGAGACCGTCGTTGAGGTTGTTCACCATGCCTGCCTGGCTGACCGCGGACAACGACGGATTCTTGAAGCTGGTGGTGAGAAAGATCTGCCACGTCCGCATCTCGTCGCCATGAGCGGGACCGCCCTCAAGACGCGCGTGCCCGCGGGTCTCTCTGACGAAGAGCGCTGAAAGGCCGAGGCCAAGCGCGGCGTAGGAAAGACCAAGGAGGAAGGGGGCGGGCCGCAGCCCGTATCGCTCGGCCAGGTAGCCGGTGAAGAAGGCGGTGAGCGCGACCGCGACGTAGCCGGCCGACTCGTTGAAGCCCATGGCCAGCCCGCGCCGCTGACGGCCTACCAGGTCGATCTTCATGATGACCGTCGTGGACCAGGTGAGCCCTTGGTTGATGCCCAGCAGTACGTTGGCGGCGACGATCCAGCCCCAGCTCGGTGCCCAGATCAACAATGCCGGCGTCGGCAGGCCGACGAGCCAGCCCGCGATCAGAACGGGCTTCCGGCCGAAGCGATCCGACAGCGTGCCCGCGAAGAAGTTGCTCGCCGCCTTCGTGGCGCCGAAAGCGACGATGTAGGTGAGGATCGCGGTGTACGCCTGGACACCGAACGTCTGATCGGCAAGCAGCGGCAGGACCGTCCGCTCCTGCCCGAGCATGCCCCCGACCAGCGCGTTCACGGCGACGAGCAGGGCGAACTGGGGGAGGTTGGCGCGTAGCCCCAGTCGAGCTGTCTCGGTCACCTATCCCGCTCCAGCGGGAGACTCGTGATCCGCGACCAGTCATCTGGTCCGCCGGACAGGATCGCCACGTGCCGATGTCCGGTACGGCGGAGCAGGCTCGCGGCAGTGGCGGCGCGTTCGCCGTGACCGCACATGACCACCAACGGCTCATCGTCCAGGCCGGCGTCGGGCAGGCGGCCGAGTTCCACATGACGCGCGCCAGGCAGGTGCCCGTCGTGGTACTCGGCGCTCTGGCGCACGTCGAGGACCTGGCTGTGGCCGACCTGATCAGGGCCGATGACGTCGATCGTGCTGGAGGCACCGTGCCAGTCATCGACCATCTCGCCCATCAGGTTCTCGTGGCCGATCTTCAGGGACTGCCAGACGATCTCCGCCGGATCCTGTTCGGGATTGCGCACGACCACGAACGGCCGGGACGCGGGCACGATCCAGCCGAGCCAGGTGCCGAATTGCGGTCGCAACGGGATGGAGATGGATCCCGTCACATGGCGTCGGGCGAAATCGAGCACCGGGCGGACATCGACGACCACGGCTCCCGCGGCGATCGCCGCGTCAAGGTGAACACGGTGCAGCGGCGGATCGGTTGAGATGATCCCAGGTCCGTGACGGTTGATCTCCGGGAGCCCTGAGAAATAGGCCGGATAGGTGCCGAGCCCTTCGATCAGCCGTCGTGCGAAGGTTTCCGGGTCATCCATCTGCAGCAGGGGGTTCGTCCGCTTCTCGGCGCCGATGGTGGAGATGCGTTCGGGGCTGGGCGGGGCGGAGCAGAAGGATCCCGCGCCGTGTGTCGGCCAGACGCCGACCTCGTCCGGCAGGCGGCTCAGCCGCTGCAGCGATCCGTGCTGCGCCCGTGCCAGTGGCACCGTCTGGTCGGGCGACACCAGGTCGGTCCGAGCGGCGGCCCCCACGATCAGCGATCCGCCGGTGAACACGCCCAGCGGCACCTCCCCGTCCAGCAGGAGATAGGACAGGTGCTCGGTTGTATGTCCGGGGGTCGCCAAGGCCCGCAGGGCCAATCCGCCCAGATCGACCTCGTCTCCGTCGAGCAGCGCGGTGTGCGGGAACTCGCGCCGGCCGGCGGCAGAGGCGAGCACCGTGGCTCCGGTGTCGTGCGCGAGTTGGGGAGAGCCGGAGAGGTAGTCGGCGTGCAGGTGGGTGTCCGCCGTGAAGGCGATGGTCAGGCCGCACTGTTCGGCGGTGCGGCGCACCGCCCGCAGGTCGCGGGAGACGTCCACGGCCAGGGCACGCCCGTCGCCCAAGGCCAGCAGGTATGCGGTGTTGCCGAGCCCCTCGTCGACGAGCGGGATCAACTGCGATGGCGAGAAGCCCACGATGTCCCTCCCGGAATCCGGCTGTTACAATATTCCATAACTAATTGGAGGATGTCGCATGAGTGACCGCGGGCGCAAGTCCCAGCTCTACGAACAGTTCGCCCGCCTGGGAAAGGCGCTGGCCAACCCGCTGCGGCTGGAGCTGATCGACGTGCTCGCCCAAGGGGAGCGGAGCGTCGAGGATCTGGCGATGGCATGTGGCCTCAAGCTCAGCAACACCTCCGCGCAGCTCAAGGTGCTGCACTCCACCGGGCTCCTGAAGACCAGGCGGGACGGCACCCGCGTCTTCTACCGCCTAGCCGACGATTCGGTCCACGCCTTCGTCGAGTCGATGAAGCTGCTGGCGGCTTCCTCGCTCGCCGATGTCGAGCGCGCAGCGCGCGACTACCTCGGTGATGACCGCGACCTGGCGCCGGTGAGCCGACCTGAACTGGCCGAGATGTTGGACACGGGCGAGGTCCTCGTCATAGATGTACGGCCGGAAACCGAGTTCGAGGCAGGGCACATCCCGGGCGCCCTCTCCATCCCGCACGACCAGCTGGCCGCCCGCCTCTCGGAGCTGCCGGGCGAGAAGACGATCGTGGCCTACTGCCGTGGCCGATTCTGCGTCATGGCCCCGAATGCGGTACGCCTGCTTCGGGGGTTCGGATACAACGCCAGAACGCTTGAGGACGGCCTACCCGAATGGCGGGGTGCCGGGCTCCCGGTGGCCTCCTGACAGGGCGGTTCGCCTTTCGTCGTCGGGATCGGGTGAGGTCCGTTGTTCGAGGAGCGCCTGCTGGGCTGGATTGACGGTCAGTTCGAGCGCCCGCTCGTCAGCTTCCACTGCCTCTCGCCCGCGCCCGAGCTCCCGCAGCAGTTCGGCTCGTGTGGCGTGGAAGAGGTGGTATCGGGTCAACGCGTCGCTGAGGCGGTCCACCTCGGCCAGTGCGGTCGCCGGGCCGTCGACGTAGCGGACCGCGATGGCCCGATGCAACTGGGTGACCGGTGAGGGCGCGAGGTGCAGCAGCATGTCGTACAGCACCACGATCTGCTCCCAGTCGGTGTCCGCCCAGCTCTCGGCCTCGGCGTGGCAGGCGACGATCGCCGCCTGGAGCTGGTAGGGGCCGGGCTGGTGGTGCACGCGCGCCGTACGGCTCAGCAGGGCGGTGGCGGCGGTGATGGCGTCGCGGTCCCAGAGGGCGCGGTCCTGGTCACGCAACGGGACCAGACCACCGTCGGAGTCGAAGCGGGCGCTCTCCCGCGCCCGATGCAGCCGAATGAGCGCGAGCAGGCCCGCGGCTTCCGGCTCGTTCGGCGCCATCGCCATCAGGAGTGCGGCCAGCCATTCGGCGTCGTCGACGAGGTCTCGCCGGTGGGAGCGCTCGCCCGCGCTGGCCAGATAGCCCTCGTTGAAGAGCAGGTAGATGACTGTGAGCACCTGTCCCAGCCGGGCGGGGAGCTCGTCGATCGGCGGCATGAGGTACGGGATTCCCGCCTCGGCGATCTTTCGTTTGGCACGTGTCAGGCGCTGGGCGACGGTCGACTCGGGTATGAGGAAAGCCGCGGCGATCTGCGCTGTCGTCAGGCCACAGACCGTTCGCAAGGTCAGCGCGATCTGGGCTGGACGCGACAGTGCCGGATGACAGCAGATGAAGATGAGCCGTAGCCGATCGTCCGGTTCGGGTTGGGCCGGCCACTGGACCTCGGCGAGCTTCGTCCGATGCGTGGCCTCGCGTCGCAGGATGTCCAGGCCTCGCCGGCGGGCGACGGTGAACAGCCAGGCGTCAGGTCGGTCCGGAATCCCTTCCTCGGGCCAGCGCCGCAACGCCTTCTCCACGGCGTCCTGCACCAGGTCCTCGGCGGCGGAGAAGTCGCCCAGAAGGGAAACGAGGGACGCGGCCAGCCGGCCCGCGTGCTCACGCACCACGCGGGCCAGGGCCTCATGCGTCCCGGCGGCGGTCATGATGCCGGACGGATCTCCACGACAGGGCAGGCCGGCCACGACCTGGCCATGCGGAGTGCCTCGTCCAGATCGGCGAGTTCGGCCTCCACGTAGCCGCTGACGACCTCCTTGCCCTCCACGAAGGGCCCGTCGGTCATGACCGGCTCGCCTGCGCCGCTGAGGCGCAGCGTGGTCGCGGCGTGGGCGGGCTGCAACTGGGTGCTGTGCGTGATCTTCTGGCCGTGCTCGGCGAACCAGCGCCCGACCGCCTCGAACGCCGCATCGCGCTCGGACTGGTCCTTGGCCTCCCAGTCCTTGCGGTACTGCTCGGTCTCGATGAACATCAACACGTACTTCACGTGAACCACCTCCTACCCCTGAGACGAACAGCGGTCCTTCCGATACGACATCTCGAGCAGGCCGAAATCGGGACCCAGCGACACGCCACGTCGACGTGCACACGTTGAGTTATCTACCGACAACCCAGAGTACCGTAGGGCATTTCTGTGGCGCATGAGGCGCGGGCCGGCGCCATAGCCGTTGCCGTGGCCACCGCCGTGACCGTCCGGGAACCCGACCTCCCCGCGGGGCCTTTCCTCGATCGAAGATCTAGGGCGCGGACCCCTGGCTTCAGCCATGGGGGTAAGCCCTTCTGTCGAATCTTTGAGCGGTAGATAGATCAACACCGTAAATTGATCCGGGTGGCCGTGACCTCGCGCACGAACGGCAGCATCACCTTCCAGCGCGCCTTTCACGTGGTGTGGTGCCCCACGTGCCGCGGGGGGTGCCGGACGGACGGATCGAAGCGCGGCTGAAAGCGCTGCTCCGCGAGGTGATCGAGGAGACAGGGGGCGTGGCCGGTGGAGGTGGAGGTGCTGCCCGACCACGTTCACCTGTTGGTCGAGGTGGACCTACAGTTGAAGGGCCGCTCCTCCCGGGTCCTGCGGCAGGAGTTTGCGGGCTTGAGGTCGAAACTGCCGACGCTGTGGACCAACTCCTCGCTCGTGGCCACCGTTCCTTCGTGGCCACCGTGGGTGGGACACCCGCCGATGTCGTCGAGCGGTATGTCGAGAGCCGGAAGAACCGGTGAGGCGTCGTGCTGAGCGGGCGTAGGTACCGGCTGGACCTCACCGAGGAGCAGAGCGGGTTCGCCGAGCGGATCGGCGGGGCCTGCCGCAGTGTGTGGAACACCGCCCTGGAGCAGCGCCGCACCTACCGGCGCCGCGGGAGGTTCATCGGCTATCACGAGCAGGCCCGCCAACTCGTCGAAGCCAAGCAGGACTTCGGCTGGCTTGGTGAGGTGCCCGGCCACTGCCTGCAGCAGACGCTCATCGACCTGGACCAGGCATGCGCCCGGCACGGAACGTGGAAGGTCCGCTGGAAGTCCAAGGCCAGGAACGCGCCGAGTTTCCGGTTCCCCGAAGGAGGGAAGATCACGGTCGAGCGGCTCAACCGCCGCTGGGCGCGCGCGAAGCTCCCCAAGCTCGGCTGGGTCCGCTTCCGCCTCACCCGCCCGCTCGGCGGGAAGGTCAAGAACGCCACGATCAGCCGGGACGGCAGGCACTGGTATGTCAGCTTCCTCGTCGACGACGGCCTGACCACGTCTGAACGGCATGCGAATCCGGGCAGCGCGGTCGGCGTCGACCGGGGCGTGGTCAAGGTCGTGACCCGCTCGGACGGGCGTTTCCATCACCAGGTGTTCGCTCGGGAGCGGGAGGTCGAGCATGCCAGGAAGCTCCAGCGGGACGTGGCCAGGACGATGAGGGGGTCGGCCCGGCGGAGGAGAGCCGCCGCGCGGGTCGCTGACCTGGCGCGGAAGATCCGCAACCGCCGACAGGACTTCGCCGCCAGGACTGCTCATGTCCTGGCGGCGGACTTCGAGTTGATCGTGTTCGAGGCCCTGGCGGTCAGGAACATGACCGCTGGAGTCGAGCCCAGGCCGGATCCTGGACGGCCGGGCGTGTTCCTTGTCAATGGGGCGGCGAGCAAGTCCGGCCTGAACCGCACCATCCTGGACAAGGGCTGGCATCGGATCGAGCTGGCCACCCGCAGCAGGGCCCGACATACGGGTACCCATGTGATCACTGTGAATCCGGCGTACACCAGTCAACGGTGCAACGTGTGCACGGTGGTGGATCGGAAGTCCCGCGAGAGCCAAGCGGTCTTCCGGTGTACCTCGTGCGGACACATCGAGCACGCCGACGTGAACGCCGCCAAGAACATCCTCACCGCCGGGAGGGCGGAGCACGCACAAGCCGGACCGGCTGTGCGGGTTGGGGCGCGCAAACCACGCAACCGCGTGGGC